>JAFDZK010000119.1 GCA_018267005.1 Bacteroidota bacterium | reverse complement strand
ACATCGGTAAAAGTGCCGTCGTGGTTGTTACGGAACAGGAATATATTGCCCGCACCCGGAACAGGTTTTCCTAAAGCCTCGGCTGCAGCGTAATGGGCAAGGCTATGGCTGAAATCATAATCAGCCACCATGATGTCCGGCCAGCCATCGTTGTTATAGTCGTAAAACCACGTTGTAAATGTCCGTTCCCGGTTGCTGTCGATGCCGGCCTGTACGGTAACATCTTCGAAATCGGGTATTTTGCCTGGTATACCCTTGTTTTTCAGCAGGTATTTCTTTCCGTCCAGGGTGGATATAAATATGTCCTGCCAGCCGTCGTTGTTGTAGTCGGCGGAGGTAACGCCTTTAACGAAAGCCTGGATGTTGCAATGTGCCTGGCCGGCAACGTTAGTGAAGGTTCCGTCATGATTGTTAATGTACAGCATGCAGGTGTGTAATCCGCCCCGGTCCACATTGCCGGAATTTTCGGTGCCAATGAATACATCGGGCCATCCATCGTTATTAAAATCGGCCCAGGTGGCGGTTTGGGTCGGTTGAAAAAAAAGCAGGCCGCTGGGTATGGTTACATCGGTAAAAGTGCCGTCGCCGTTATTCCGCAGCAGCGAACTGGGCTGATTGCCGAACCCTTCGCTGTTCCAGGCGCCGCGCAGCACGAAAATGTCCAGTTTGCCATCGTTGTTATAATCTACCTGCTGGATGTTAAGCCCGCCGGTGATCGCTTTCAGCCCGCTTTGTTCGGAAAGGTCGCTGAACGACCCGTCTTTGTTGTTCTGGAAGTAGTGCATCGGGTCGCTGAGGTCCCAGCCCGATGTGACGATGTCCAGGTAGCCGTCGTTGTTGAAATCATCAACGATCACCCCGCCGGCACGGCCGAAAATGTCCAAACCGAGCCCATGCGCTATATTGGGAAAAGGTTTAACCTTCAGCCCGGTGTCTCTGTTCAGGTTGGGTATCAGGTATTGCGGCGGCACCTTATCAGGATATTCGCCAAGCGTCATAAAAGCGATGTTGAGCAGCCATTTGGATTCCAGGTCGTTCGGATGAACGCGCAATATACTTTCATAAACCTGGATGGCATTCTGCGAACCGGTTTTTATCCGGTGTACTCCGCCATCTTTTATTGGAAAAATACACGACGAACCGTTATGATTCATCATACAATTGGTCCGCTCGCCTAACCGCATATAAGCTATCGCTACATCGGGCATGATGTTGTCGATCGACATAAAGTCCAGTTTTCTGAGTAAACTGTTGTAATTATTCACCGATTCTTCTTCCTTGCCGACCCTTAATGCAAGTGACGCCCTTATGGATAGAAGCTGGTAATCGGGGTCATTACCTTGTTGTTGCAGCAGTGAGTCGCAATAGGCCAATTTGACCTGAGGGTTGAAAGGATTACGGACGTTCTGATTTCTTTTGTTCAACTGTTTAAGCAGGTCGACCATTTTTTCCTGCGACGACAGCGGTTTGTGATGACATGAAGCCGCCAGGCTAAGCGCCGCGACCAGGCATATCGATCTGGTCCAATTCACATATATTGGTTTCATTGTTTTTAAATATTAAATGCCAGCCAAAGAGAAGTGGCATACTATTGCCGGAAACCGGCTTATCGGGATTCTCTAAAGCAAAAAATGACGGATAAAACCCATTAATGGCCGAACAGCAGCATGTGTAATGCAACCGGCGCAGGAACTAAATCCGGCAAGAGTTGTTAGCAACCTTGACCATTAAAGGGTAATTCATTCAGGAAATCAGGCGATAATTTCCGGCGGTTGTTCAGGGCCGGCTAAAGCCGGTTTGGTGGGGTGAGTTTTAACGGATAGGATGATTTTCTTTAGTAGCACAAAAGGGTTAGAAAAGCCGAAACGTTCGATTGGTGACCGGAACAGGTTGGCACTTACGGGTTTTACCAAAGGAACATGGCCCTTTTTCCCGACCGGGATATCGGCTATTTTGCGGGCGTTGATGATATTTTGGTTGATGAGTTTAGTAGTCTCGTAGTTTGGGATGCACATGAGGAACATGGTGTCCCTTGTCATTTTCAGCTTTACATAATTGTAGCTGTTGCTGCCAAGCTTTATCTGCCCGCTAATGAATATGTAGTCTTTCCAGTCTTCGATGGTAGGCATAGCTACCGGCAGCTTTACCTCCACCAGGTCGTCGACACGGTAATGGTTTTTACTGATCTGTTCGTTAAAAAGCTTGTCCGATTTGTAAATGAAGTATTGATAGGCAATAAAATTGCCGAACACGCCAAAAAGGTGAAACAGGAGAAAAGATATGGCTACCGATCTTTTCATTTCGTGAACGGCTCAACAAAAGGTTTAATTTTTACTAAAATACGATATGACTTTGAAAAAGCCAGCCCCGGACATCGTTTTTCAGGATTTATTTTTGCTGCATTCCCAGATTTGAACTGTAGCTAAAAAACAAAACGCCCCCGGCGTAAACCGTAGGGCGTTCTTGCTTTGTCCACATGGACCTTTATTATCTTCTCCTGCCGAAAATGCGGATCAGCATCAGGAACAGGTTGATGAAATCGAGATAGAGCGTCAATCCGCCCATCAAAGCCATTTTCCTGGCGGGCGCTTCACCATACTGAAGGCCTGCGCCGATGTTTTTGAGTTTTTGCACATCATAAGCGGTAAGGCCCACGAATACAGCCACGCCTACATAGCTTACCAGGTAATCAAGCGCCTGGCTGTGTAAGAACATATTGATAACGCTGGCGATAATGATACCGACCAGGCCCATAAACATCATCGAGCCGAATTTGGTCAAATCGGTTTTGGTGGTATATCCTGCAACGGCCATTACACCGAACACGAGCGAGGTGGTTAAAAATACGCCTAACACAGATGAAGCGGTATAGGCCAGCAATATAATACTGAAGCTGATACCTGTTACAGCCGAATACAGTATGAATAAGAATGCCAGAACGCCGTATGACAGCCTGTTCATACCAAAACTCATGATGAGTACGAAGGCCAACGGTGCGAACATGAAAAGATAAAATAGTCCGCTTAATTGGTTGGTCGCCGGGTCGACCAGCAGACGCAAAAATGCCGGGGTAGAAAATTCGTACGCAAATGCGGCCGAAATGCCCAAGGCCACGAACATCCACATAAATACGTTTGCTATAAATTTACGCGATGCATCTGCATCGTCCATCTGGATCACATTCTGATAGGTGTAATCCTGGGTTTGATTTTCCATTTTATAAAAACTGATTTTGTTCTACTAAATTATACAAAGTTATTAAATCATTTGCACATCTGCATATCAAAGCGGCACGGTCAGGCTAAACGCCGGGTCAGTTGTTCCTCCACCTTCTTAAAAAACTGCAAAGGTTTAAGATTGCGCCAAACGAGGTCGTCAAGCGCTCCGCCGAAATTGATGTAATAATCGATGTTGTTCCGTTTGAACTCATCGATCACATGCTCACGGAAATTTATTCCGGCTATCCAGCCGTCTTCCACATCCTGGAACCATTCCTCGTAGTAGCAATCGTCCGACGAATGGAAATTAAGCACATTCTCGCCGATCAGCACGAATTTATTAATCCCGGCATCGGTCATCAGATCTATCAGCTCACGCTTTAATAGCATAATGTCGTTGGTAATGGCGTCGTTCCATTCTCCGATAAATTCGATGATGGCGTATTGGCGATCGTAATCCGCGAACAATACTTTCAGGTAAAGCGTGTTGGATCCGAACGAATCCCATTGCGGGTGCAGCAGGTAATTGTACACCTGCTTATCAAATTCAAACTCGCTGTATTCCGTGGCGTAAAAAGGCGACAGCTCATCCTCTGAGGCGATATAATCGTCCCGCCACCTGTAATATGGCTCTATCTCGTGCATGTCAGCCCCCTCAATTTCCCCTCAAACGGAGATTTTTATTCTTCTAATTTAAAAACAGTTTGCACACTATTTCTCGTGCATAAACATTTCCACGGCCTTGCGCACGCTTCCGTATTTAAACAACAACGCTGCGGCTTCCTCTTCAGGCAAACCGGTGTAATTCATCACCATGTGCGTGCCGCGGTCTACTAATTTATGATTGGTTAGCTGCATGTCGACCATTTTGTTACCTTTTACGCGGCCAAGCTGTATCATTACCGTAGTCGAGATCATGTTCAGAACCAGCTTTTGGGCAGTACCTGCCTTCATGCGGGTCGACCCGGTCAGAAATTCAGGCCCGGTGATCACCTCGACCGGGTATTTCGCCGCGGCTGCCACCGGGCTGCCCGAATTGCAAACGATGCAGCCGGTAACGATATTATTTTCGTTGGCTGCCGTCAAACCTCCGACAACATAAGGCGTAGTGCCCGATGCCGCAATACCGATCAACACATCCTTTTCATTGATGTCATATTGCCGCAGGTCCTTCCAGGCTTGTTCGGTATCGTCCTCGGCAAATTCAACCGCCTTGCGAATGGCGCCGTCGCCGCCTGCCATTATGCCGATCACCATATCGAAAGGCACCCCGAATGTCGGCGGACATTCCGACGCATCCACGATACCCAGGCGCCCGCTGGTGCCTGCACCGATATAGAAAAGGCGCCCGCCATCCTTCATTTTTCCCGCGATTACCTGCACCAGCTTTTCTATTTGCGGAATAGCCTTTTCCACCGCATCAGCAACCGTATGATCCTCCTTGTTGATGTTTTTGAGGACATCCGCTACCGGCATTTTTTCCAGGTCGTTGTAGCGGGAATCCTTCTCGGTGGTCCTGTCCATAAATTTTTTTCTGTTGATATAACAAAATTCGGTAAAAATCGTCAAAAGCAAATGCAAAGCGCTGATTTTAAAAATTACCGGCTTTTGTATCAAATGATTATGTTTGTAATAGTATGAAAAGGGCGGCGTCGGTTATTTTCAGGTCATTTATACTGGTTTTGTTCGGAATAGCGCTGGGTTTATACCTGGCCGATAACGGGCAGCATGGTTTTCCCCTGAATGCGCACAACAAAGTTTCCAGGGTTTTACAATTGGTACATCACAATTATGTCGATACGGTGAATACCGACAGCCTGGAAGGTGTTGCCGTTAACAATCTGCTGCAAAATCTCGACCCGCATTCGCTATACCTGCCCCCGCAGCAGGCACAGTCGATCAACGAACGCCTGGACGGCGGCTTCGAAGGCATTGGTATCGAGTACCAGTTGCTGCGCGATACGCTGTTCATCACGCAGGTTTACAATGGCAGCCCTGCACAACTGGCGGGTATTACAACGGGTGACAGGGTGATCGACGTGAACGGCAAAAAATTTTCCGGCACCCATCTCGACCAAATGGACGTGAACAAGGTATTCAGGGGTGAAAAGGATTCAGAAATAGCCCTGTCTATTCAAAATAGCCCGGGCAGCGCTTTGAAGGTGTACCACATAAAGAGGGGACACGTCGACCTCAGCAGCCTTGACGCTGCGTATGTTGTAGCACCGCAAACCGGCTATATCAAGATCAGTAAATTTGCCGCCACTACCGACAATGACTTCAGGGTTGCGCTAAAAAAGCTCCGGGACGAAGGTGTCGATAAACTAGTGCTCGACCTGCGCGGCAACGGCGGCGGTTACCTTAATGCGGCTACGGAACTGGCCAGCGAGTTTTTGGATAAGGGCAAACTGATCGTATATACCAAAGGCGCGCACGAACCCCGTACAGATTACATGTCGACGGATTCAGGGTTGTTCAAACATGGTAAACTCGCCGTGCTGATAGACGAGTATTCCGCTTCGGCAAGCGAGATCTTCGCAGGCGCCATGCAAGACCTGGACAGGGCTGTTATCGTGGGCCGACGTTCCTTCGGCAAGGGGTTGGTACAGCAGCAGTTCGGTTTTGGAGACGGTTCGGCGGTTAACCTTACCATAGCCCGGTATTACACGCCGTCGGGCAGATCGATACAAAAGTCATACAAAGACGGGCTGGAAAATTATCACAATGAAATAGCCCAAAGGATGCAGAAAGGTGAACTTTTTTCGGAAGAGAATTATCTGCGCGACAGCGACTTCAGATCGGCGGCGGTATATCATACTTCCGCAGGCCGAAAAGTTTTCAGCGGCGGGGGCATCATGCCCGATATATTTGTGCCCGCCGACACCATCAGCGACGGCCTGCTGGTACAGGAGCTGGAAAACCGGCAGGTATTTAACGCCTTCGTGATCGACAGGATGCAGCCTGCGCTGGGCAAGTTCCGGGGCGAGGAGGATTTTATCAGGAACTACCAGGTAAGCGATAGCAATTATGACGAATTTATAGCCTATGCGTCCCAAACGGTGAGAGAGATGGATTCAAAAGAGGTAAAGGAATCGGCCAATAATATCAAGCTGCTCATTAAAGCCGCCGCGGCACGCTACCGGTGGGGCGACAATGCCTATTTCGAGGTGTTGAACAGCAACGATCCGGCGCTTAAAAAGGCTGTTTCAGCCATCAAAGGATCACTTGTCGCGTTTGACATTAAAGAACCTTAATCCATCATCAAAAAAGATAGTGGCCTCATTATCATCGCGGATATAACCCCGAGGAAATTGCGAATTCTTCGGGCGTATTTCCCAGGCTTTCACAAAATTGGATGTGGTATCTGTGCTGCTTGTGATGTTAAGATCATAGTAACCGAACTGCGCCAGGAAACACGAATCTTTAAAGGCAGGGCTGATGCCCTGCTTGTTTATCGCTTCATTTAGAAACAACTGGCGCAACGCCTGTAGTGTCAGCGAGGGCTTGGTGTCCAGGTTAACCCTGCCATATACTTTCCCGTCGAGGCTTGACAACGTGCCATTTTGGAACGTGTAAAAAATAATGCTGGAAAATATAGGCAACCCGTTGCTTACCTGGTCGGCCGTAACGACCTGGAATTTTACCTGCTGGTTTTGAGCATCGGGGCCATTGTATGAAATGTAAGTAAGGAACTGCTTGTTATTGACAGAGAGGTCATTGTTTTTCATCAGCATCTGAACAGTGTCATTATCGGTAGCCGAAACCGGCTGCAGCAGGAGACCTTGTGAAATGCAGTTGTTGCTCGTTTCTTTCTTGCACGAAGCCAGTAAAACCAGGCCGAAAAGGATAAGGTTTAGATTCTTCATAAGATCAATTAATTTATTAGTTATTACGAAGAACGCCGGCCGAACGCTACAAAGCCATTGTTAGAAAATTGCAGATTTGTAATGTCAACTTCAAAATCGGACGAATAACCTTCCAACTTTACAACCTTCCAACAGGAAACTATTTCTGCCTGAAAAATAACTGTACCGGCACGCCGGTAAAGTCGAAATTTTCGCGGAGCTTATTTTCCAGGAAGCGCTGGTAAGGCTCCTTAATGTATTGCGGCAGGTTGCAAAAAAACGCGAACATCGGCGACACGCCCTTGATCTGTGTGATGTATTTGATCTTGACATACTTGCCTTTGATGGATGGCGGCGGGAAGCTTTCAATTATAGGCAGCAACTCATCGTTCAGTTTGGAAGTCGGGATTTTTTTGGCGCGGTTCGCATAAACTTTTTCGGCTGTTTCTATCACTTTTAACACCCGCTGCTTTTCGGTAACCGACGTAAATACGATGGGTACGTCGGTAAAAGGCGCTATCTTTTCTTTGATCATGTCTTCAAAGACCTTAGTGGTCTTATTGTTCTTCTCGATCAGGTCCCACTTGTTCACGACGATCACCACGCCTTTTTTGTTTTTTTCGGCGAGGTGAAAGATGTTGATGTCCTGCGACTCGATGCCTTCCACCGCGTCGATCATCAGTATTACTACATCGGCCTCTTCCAATGCCTTGATGGTGCGCATTACCGAATAGAACTCGATGTTTTCCTTAACCTTGGTTTTTTTACGCAGACCGGCTGTATCGATCAGCATAAAATGATGGCCGAATTGGTTGTATTCGATATGGATCGAATCGCGCGTAGTGCCGGCAATTGGGGTGACGATGTTCCGTTCTTTACCTACAAAGGCGTTGATGATGGATGACTTTCCCACGTTCGGGCGGCCTACAATGGCGAATTTAGGCAGTGCATTTTCTTCAACAGGTTCTTCGCTGAAATGCTTCACTACCTCATCAAGCAACTCGCCTGTACCTGAGCCCGTCATTGACGAAATATTGTATATCTCGCCCAGGCCGAAGCTGTAAAACACGGCGCTGTCGTGCTGCAGCGCGTTGTTATCCACCTTATTCGAAACCACAAACACCGGCTTTTTGCTTTTACGCAGCAGCGACGCGATCTCGTCGTCCAGGTCGGTAACCCCCGTGGTCACGTCGACCATAAAAAGAATAACCGTCGCTTCCTCGATAGCGATCACTACCTGCTCGCGGATGGCTGCCTCAAAGACATCCTCCGAATTGGCCACGTAACCGCCGGTATCTACTACGGTAAAAGTATGGTTGGTCCATTCGGCGATGCCGTAATGGCGGTCGCGCGTAACGCCGCTAAAGTCGTCGACGATAGCTTTGCGCGTTTCCGTCAGGCGGTTAAATAATGTTGATTTGCCTACGTTGGGCCGGCCCACTATGGCTACTATGTTGCTCATGTTTTAGAATCAAGAGTCAAGAACCAAGAGTCAAGACAAATTCCGTTTAATTTCAGGTCTATTCCAATATTACTCATTCTCGAGTCATAAATCTTGATTCTTGGCTCTTGATTCTTGACTCTAATTCTCGTACCCAAACTTCTTTAAATAATTCTTCTTCTGGCGCCAGTCGGGTATCACTTTCACGAACATTTCGAGGAATATCTTTTTCTGAAAAAATTCCTCCATATCCTTGCGGGCGTAAGTGCCAACTTTTTTTAAGGTCTCGCCGCCTTTGCCGATCAGGATATTTTTTTGTGATTCGCGCTCGACAATAATTTCCGAGCTGATGCGGTATAATTCTTCACCCTCTTTAAAGGCCGTTATGATCACCTCCGTACTATACGGAATCTCCTTTTCGTATATCTTGAATATCTTTTCGCGGATGATCTCCGAGGCGAAAAAGCGGTCGTTACGGTCGGTGAGGAAGTCTTTTTCGTAATAGGCTGGGTGCTCGGGCAGGTTGTCCATCACAAAGTTCATCACCGATTCAACATTATAATCCTTCAATGCCGAGACGGCAAAGATAGCCTTCGGGTTCAGCTTCTTTTGCCAGTATTCGATCTTTTCCTTCACCTTCTGTTCGTCCGACTGGTCGATCTTATTGATGATAATGGCCAGCGGCGCAAACGAGCCCTCCAGCTTTTCGATCACATCGCTTTCATCGTGCTTTTCATTGATGTCGGTTACCAGCAGTAAAACGTCGGCATCCACCAGCGAGCCTTCCACCTGGTGCATCATGGTTTCCTGCAAAGCATAGTGCGGTTTCATAATGCCCGGCGTGTCCGAGAAAACAATCTGGTAGTCTTCGTGGTTAACAATACCGAGGATACGGTGCCTGGTAGTCTGGGCCTTAGGAGTGATGATGGACATTTTTTCGCCCACCAGTGCATTCATCAGGGTCGACTTCCCCGCGTTCGGCTTCCCGATGATACTTACAAACCCCGCCCGGTGACTCATAAAATAAATTAAATTTTTATTTGGACTGCAAAGATAAAATTAGTTCCTTTGCAGTCCCAATTAAAAATGGATTTCACCGATTGGGAAACGATTTCACCGATCAAATCTGTGTAATCAAAATAAAAAAATCGGCGTAATCACCACAACAGTGCGGGATGGAGCAGTTGGTAGCTCGTCGGGCTCATAACCCGAAGGTCGTAGGTTCGAGTCCTGCTCCCGCTACCAGATAATCAGGCAGTTGCGTTAGTTCGTAACTGCCTTTCTTTTTTTGTTAAAACAATGTTTAAACAAGGTCAATTGCTGCTGTATATTGCCAGCCTGATCACTGCTCCTTGCAATGATTTCTTACCTTAAATATAGTGAATTATCACGAATAAAAAAAGAGTTTTAGTTCTTTAATGCCAGTCAATTCTGAACATTGCCCCGTCAGTCGACAATGACCGGGGGCAGTTGGAGAGTGGTGATTTATCCGCCGTAAAACAACCAGTTTAGTGCTAACGGATCAGTTTCCACGTGCCTGTTTATTTTTTCAATCATTGCTTTCCGATGCGCTGCGCCAAGTAAAAACACCGCCCGTTCATAGGGATATTCTTTGCTGTAGGTATAGATATTTTCGAGCATTATATTTTCGCGTTTATCGCTTAGCTCAACCCACGCGTTGTGAGCGACGGTCAGGCTGTCATCGTTTATCTGTTTCAATCCTCTATTCATCGCCTCGTTAAGCGCTTCGTTATGGACAATACCATGCTCACTATTCAAATATTTGAACCCGTACGTTTCTGCGTGACGTTTGTTAGTTTTAACTGAATTGCTAAAATCATACCCGTAACTGCCCTCCAATTTTTTCAGTTCATCAAATACTCGCCTATACCCATCATATAAGGTTTTATCGGGTATATCGTCGGTATCCACTGCAACTACGACGGGCTTGTGGGCGGCGATATAAGGCCTTAAAGCGCGCATTTCTAATGTGTTCGTTTTTTCGATGTAACCTTTACTGAGGTACGTTGGTGGTACTTCCAAAAAGATGACTTGCGGATGCAAATCTTCCAAAATCTGCCATAGAGCATATGAGTTACATTGCCCAATGTCATCATGTCTCGTACTTATCAGCGTCAAGCTATACATTGCAGTTAAATTTTGATCGGCGCTTTCACCACGCCACGAAGTAAATTGAAAGTTCAAAATAAAACTGCAAAATATCAAGCAAGCTGGGTTTGATGGTTTAATGAATGTGCATTTTTGTAATTTTGAGAAAGCCTGCCTCAATCATTCATTTATTACCCGTAATCAATTGCTTTAACGGAATTCAAATTGGCTACGACATAGGTGGGTTTGGCAGTTGATGCATTGATAAAAATGACAAGCAAAGAATTTGAAGATTTACTAACAAAGCCGGAAGGGCGTATTATAGATTTTAAAGAGGCGTTCTATGATTTTCAATCTAACGCCGACAAAGCTGACGCCAGTCTCGTTAAGGACCTTCTTGCGTTCTCGAACACGGTAAGGAAGGAATCAGCTTACGTGATATTTGGTATACGAAATAATCCTAACGGCCAAAACATAAAAGTAGGCGTCACGAATCTGATCGATGAATCGATTTTGCAACAGAAAGCCGCAAGCAAAATAAGTCCGGCACCACAATTCAGTTTCGAACCTTTACCATATCAGGGAATGGTTTTTGGAATTCTTGAGATACCGGTTTATCCTCATGAACGGGCACTTATCGCAACTGGTAAGTTTAAAGGTGTTGAGACGGATAAGGTTTACATTAGGCGAGGCACTTCGAACTCGGAGGCGACAATCCAGGAAATCGACCGTATAAAGGATTGGCTCGCTGATCTAAAACTGGCAAACCGCCCATTGCCGGAAAGACCCAAATATGAGCCTGTTCCTAATTATCTAAGCAGGACCGTATCGCCGGCAGACGGTGACTCCCTGCGCTACTATTTTCAGGATCATGAGTCACTGCTTCAAGTGTTAAAAAAAGAAGATCACATTACGCTGCTTGCATGGGGTTTGAGCGGCAAGTCTACTGAATTAAAGCAACTTGCTTTTGAGCTTTCGACGAGCAGCGATTTGTACGTGTTTTTGCTAAATCTCGGCGATCATTTGGAAGAACCCATCGAAAGCAAAATCCCTGAAATTGCACATATCCCCAAAGGCCAAATGGTTGTGCTGCTTGATGGATTGGACGAAGTGCTTGCCGAACATTTCGAAGGTGTAAGACGCCTTATTTCACAGTTCGTTTCAGACTATCCAAATTGTAAGGTTATTGTCTCATCCCGGACAAATTTTTATACCACCGATCCTGATGACGATGGGATAAGTACATTAAAGTATTTCACCGCTTATGATTTAGATCCTGTATCATCAGAAGAAATAGACAAATACCTGGAAAAGACTCTAAAGACGGACCGTAATGAATTTATCGAGCAAACGAGGCGCAAAGGTATCCAAGACTTGCTGGTCATTCCTTATTATCTATTAAAACTCGTTGATAATTATAAACTCAATCACACCATCGCGGAAAGTAAAGCAGAACTTTTCGAACAAGACATAAGGCAATTGATAAGGAAGGAAATAGCACGCCCAACAAACTCTAAAATAGAAATTCGTGAAAAGCACCTTTATAGCTTGTTGGAAAAAGCTGCATTTATAATGGAGGCGCGGGGAACTAATCAACTTAATACAGATGATTTGAACGAGATTTTTCCAGCCGACAAGGATTTTGACGTTGTTACCCGCGCATCTTCGATTTTTCAGGGCACAGGAGACGTGAAAAAGAAATGGAAATTCAATCACAATAATACCCAGGAGTACCTCGCAGCTCAATTGATCACCAAACTAAAATTCAGCAACATCAGGGATATCATGGGTAATCCGCCGGATCTGAAAAAAATCAAGCCAAGTTGGGTTAATACTTTGTCTTTCCTTAATTCAATATTAGAGAAGGACTCAAAGCTTAAGAAAAAAATTACCAATTGGCTTGCTAAAGAGAATAGAGATTTAGTTATTCTACTTGAACCCGAGAAAATATCACCAGAAGTACGGCTGAAGGTTTTCAAGTCGATATTCATTCATTATAAAAACGAGGATCGGCGCATAAATAGAACAATTTACCGGACAGAAGACCTTGCTAAATTCGCAGAAAGTGTCGATGTTTTTGACTTTCTCCTCGCCGAACTGGACAGCCCAACTTCATCCCCAAACAAAGCAAATGCGATAGAACTGGTTAATCATTTCGCCTTAAACAAGTATCCAATTTATCAGGGGGAATTTAAAAAACAATACGAAAAGGTACTTTACGGTGGCGATCCCACCCTGCATTATTTAGCTCTTGCCGGGTACTGCACAAATCTGAATGTAACGTCAGATGAATTCTTAAAAGC
>JAFDZK010000118.1 GCA_018267005.1 Bacteroidota bacterium | reverse complement strand
ACAAGTAATTCCCGATTTTCACATTACGAACAACGACGGGACACTTGTATTGACTTTAAATGCCAAGAACGCCCCTGAGCTTAGGGTAAGCCGTTCGTACCAGGAAATGTTCGAGCATTATGACAAGGCATCACAGAAAGACAAAAAATTGAAAGAGGCCGTTCAGTTTGTCAAACAAAAGCTCGATTCGGCCAAATGGTTTATCGATGCCATCAAACAGCGCCAGCAAACCCTGCTGAAAACGATGAATGCCATTTTGCAATATCAGTACGAGTTTTTCCTGACCGGTGACGAAAAAAAATTAAAACCCATGATCCTGAAGGATATCGCGGACAGGATCGGCATGGATATCTCGACCGTCTCCCGTGTGGCCAATTCCAAATATGTACAAACGGAACACGGTACTTTTCTCCTAAAGTCCTTCTTCTCGGAGGCGATACAAACCGAGAGCGGCGAAGAGGTGTCCAACAAGGAAGTAAAAAAGATATTAGAAGAATATATCGGCGCCGAGGATAAACGTCATCCCCTGGCGGATGAGAAGTTAACCGAGATCCTGAAAGAAAAAGGCTATAATATTGCCCGCCGCACCGTGGCCAAATACCGCGAACAGATGAATATCCCGGTAGCGAGGTTGCGCAAAGAACTGTAATTACACGAAATATTGCTGTGTCTTAAAACCCGTGCTGCGGCGACACCACATGGTCCCGGTTGTTAAGCATAATCCCGATCACTAGTTCGTGGGTCCCGCTGCTGACCGTGCGCAAAGCCGACGTAGTATAATCATAGGAGTAGCTGAGATTGATAAGTGAACTAAGATTGAGGCCGAACATGCCGGCTACCGCATCCCCATTACGGTAGGACGCCCCAATCCAAAAACGTTCGTTAAATGCGAGTTTCATGTTAATGTCATAGGTAACCGGCAGCGGGCTGATGAATTTTATAAGCGCCGACGGCACCAATGCCATATCATCCGAAAGGGATAATTTATATCCGCCTGTAATAAAAAGCTGCGGTACCGTTTTCGCCTGGCTGTAGTTATTGTTCGTGCTGAAATATAAATTCTGTGATAACAACTGCTGCGCGGATATTCCAAAATAGTAGTCGGACGAGTATCCCCACACCCCTACGGTCAGGTCGGGTTTCCATTGACTGTTATTGCCATTGGCTATTGCCGGGTCAAGCGGATTTTCCAGTGTGATCATCGATGTGTTGAGACTGGTGTGGTTCATTCCGGCAGCAACACCCAGGGCAAGGTTAAGCGTACCCGATAAACCCAGATGGTAAGCGTAGGTTGCATCGATATTGGTTGTATTAATGGGTCCGGCCTGGTCGGAAACAACAGTAAAACCTATTCCATGATGCGGCGGCGAAGCCTGGTAGGTTTGCGTAAAAAGCCGGCTGTAAGGGTTGGCTTCGTTACCGCCGGATAAGGCTGCCGCATCGCCGCCGACAAAGTCCGTACCAAACGGCACGCTAAAAGTAACATAACTCGTCACCGGCGCTCCCTGCAAACCCGTCCACTGGCTACGGTAGCCTGCCTTCATATCGACATAGTTCTCAATCCCGGTCACAGCAGGGTTAATCAGCAGATTATTAAGGACGTACTGGGTGTATTGCGGCTTTTGCTGGGCAAAATTCGTTGTGTAACCTATAAGCAAGACAATTACCGTAAGTAACGTTTTTTTCATTCTACCTGATTATAGTTACACTGCCCGAGATAACTTTCCGTCCGTTTTTTGGATCGATGATAAAGTAATAAGTCCCGGCGGGCACCATGGAACCTTTGAACGTCCCATCCCAGGGGACGGGATATCCGATGGACGAATATAGCTTTTCTCCGTATCTGTTGTATATTTCAACCAAACTATTTGGGTAACTGTCCAGGTATTTTATGTTCCAGGTATCATTTATGCCATCGCCATTAGGGGTAAATGCATTAGGAATAACGGGATACTTGAGCACCTTTACATCCACTTCGGCTGTCGCCGTACAACCTTGCGGCGAGGTCGCTATCAGCATATAGCGCGTGTCCTCGGTAGCGCTTACGACAGGATTTAATATATCGTCGTGGTCCAGGCCCGTTGAGGGAATCCATTTATATTTCAGGCTGTCGGTTTTGGCACTGGCCCTCATAGTCACCTGTGAGCCTTCCAGCATGGTAAAACTCGCCGGCGTAGTTATCACCGGCGATGGCATTACGGTTATCTGCTCCGTGGCGGTATAGTCGCAGCCGCTGGCGGAAGTAAAAGTATAGCTGATATTGGCGACGCCTGTCCCGGCAGCGGCAGGGTTGAACATGCCGGCAGAGGAAATACCGGGTCCTGAAAACACACCTGTTCCGGTGAACCCGTTTGTATTGGCGACAATCTGAACAGGATTTGCGCCCTGGCAAATATTTGCCGCCTGAACAAGGCTTACCACGGGGTTTGCGAGCACAGTAATGGTTTGCGGCTGAGTAACATCATAGCATGTTTGACCGGAATAGGCCCGCAATACCACAGCATAGTTTTGCTGGAGCGGTGAATTGAAAGCGCCGTAATTGTGACGGAACTTGTGGTCCACAGGTATCTGGTTTTTGGTAAACACAACGCTGTCGGTTGGGTGATTATTATAGTCGAAAAACCAAATTAGCTTCGTAATGTTTCCGAAATCTACAGAAGAATTATCGTCAAATACCACATCCTGGCTGCTGCACAGGTTATTTGCGTTTTCTACTGTAAACGCCGCCTTCGGCATGTCGCCATTTACGGTAAATTGCTGAGCCTTGGAAACGCTACAGCCGTTGGCCGATGTCACGGTTAATGTTACCTGGTAATTGGCTGCACGCGAATACTTATGCCGGGGATTCCTGTCAGCCGAGTTATTTAACGCGCCTGAACCGGGATCGCCAAAATCCCAGTGGTAAATGAATACACCTTGTGAATTATCGGTCATCGTGGTTGAATCCGTAAACTGCGCGTAGGCATCGGCTGTGCAAACATCAGGCAGTGAAAAATTCGGCGCCGGCAGCGGGAATATGGTTATGTCCTGCGAATAAATCTCGCTTGAACAGCCGTTGTCATTGATCACAAATAATTTCACATGATACACCCGGGCATCCTGGAAAGAATGGGTAAACGCTTTGTTACTTGTCAGCGTATCAGGCGCGGCGCCGTCATCAAAATTCCATATCCATTGCTTGATGGTTCCTGCGCTGGATGATGAAAAATCGGTAAAGGTTACATCCTGCCCCGCACAACCAGGCGCTGAGTATTTGAATGACGCGACCGGTTTTGGAGTAATATGTATGGTCTGCGAGTAAACGGACGAACATCCATTCTCATTATTGATCGACAAATGCACGTTATAGTCGCCTGCGTTGGGATATTGATGGCTTGGGTTCTGAACAATGGAGGTCTGCCCGTCGCCAAAATCCCATAGCCATGCTTTCACCCCGTTGGCCCCGGCATCCGACATATCCTTAAAGACCGTACTATCGCCCTGGCAGTTGTCTGCCGAAGTAAATCTGGCTGTCGGGGCATCGGAAATATTGAAATCGAACTCCACGTCCTCCGATGATCCGCAGGCATCGGCCAGGGGATCAAACACCGTGGCCACAACAGAATAATCTCCCGCTTTATAGCTGACTGTCCGTGGATATTCGTAAACATAAAGCGTTGTGGAGCCTTTTTGAACAATGCTTTGCGGCGCCGGGTTTGAAAAGGTAACAGGCGCCGAACCGTCTTTAAAATCCCACTTGATACTTGCCGGCTGGAATGGCAGCGTAAGCTGCAAATTGTAACTCTGGGCCGAGCAACCATTGGTGAAAACCTGCTTGCTTGCCGGATCTTCCAGGACGATAAATGTATTCAGGTCCTGCAGGTTAGTACCGGCGGCATAACCGTATGATTCCTTATTGCCGAAACCGTATGCAATCGCGTTGAACCCATCGGATGCCTTGATGTTGTGAGGGCCCGGAGCTACAAACAATTGCGCATAAGAATATTGCGGGTTACCCACGACCGGCGTAAAAGTGGTATAAGGCCGGCCATCCAGCGTAAAAGTAGGAACTGCACTGGTCTTGATGACGACATTGATATAATTAAATACGATCTTATAATTGCTGGTTGAGTAAAGCGTCACGTGATCTATGGTCTGCTCAAGCGGATTAAGATAGATCATCTCCGGGTCGCCGGTATCGCCATTGTTAACGATTTCGCAGCCCAGCGTTTTATTCTGGCTCACGGCATATTGTACGACTTGTACCGGTTTATCGGTGCTTATGACATTCGGGCTTGTGGACGTGAACTCGTAGTATAGATTGTTTGTAATTTGCGTCCTGGAGATAACCACGCCATTTACTGTCACATTGGTATTCGGGTCGCTGAGAACAACCCTGAAAATATCGAAAGGCCTGTTTTTAAGCGGCACGGTGATATAATTTTTACCCCATGCGGACGTAGGGTATACCTGCTGGAACAAATTGTCAGACGTCACATCGGGGTTGCCGCAACCAATAGATATTTTTGAACTGCCGGAAAATACGGCAATTTTGGTGCATGACGAACTGCCCGAACTGACGGACCGGATGCGCGTTCCCGTCAGGTCATTATTAGCCAGCCCCTGGTAAATTTGTCCTTTATTCAGGTTGATTCTGAACGGTATACCGAATGGCTTGCCGTCGAGCAATGTAACGGACGGGGTGATCTCAACCGTCGTATTATCTTCGGTAGCGATTACCATAAAAGTAGAGTAAGAAAGCTTCTTTTCGTCCAGGTTATCGTCGGAATTGGATTGCTGCGTATAATTAATTGAATTATAATCCTTACCCATCGCATTAACCGGCAGTAACAACGTGGCTCCGGATACCGCTTCTGCAAAAATATGGGCGTAAATAGCAATAGGTTTAAGCGATGTAATATGTATACCCTTGGAAGTTATACCCTGGGCGTCACCTAAAAAAGCACCCGGCGGTATGGTTACTATAGTTACCTGGTTTGCCGTAACATTGAAAGAAGCGGTAAATGAATGATCGGCAATGGAAACCGTGCCGCTTGTATTTACATTGGAAGTGATGTACAGATCCATGGTGCTGCCGCCCGGACCGGCGCCGTCCACATGGTCCATATAGCCGGTCCAGAATTCGGTACCCAGGTTAGAAATACTTGCCTGCGGGTACGCGCAAAAAATGCTGCAAAGCAGCATCACCATGGTTATCGTTATGCAGCGCAATACCTTCACCCGCATCTATAAGATAATAAAACCGACCTGTCTCGTTACGACAAGGTACAGAACTATTTTTAAAGTTACGAAATGCGCTGAAATAAAGTTGCTTGTAAAATATTACGAACGCGATTTATTAAGCATATTCAATTCGGCTATCGCCAATTGTAATTTGCGTGCAAGCTCTTTGTTTTCTCGCCGCAGGTGGTAAAGCTCCAGGGCGTTCTGTATGTATAGCTTCAGTTCCTCATTCTGCCAGGGCTTGACCAGGTATTTGTAAACCTGCCCCCTATTTATGGCGTCCATAACCGCGTTGATGTCCGAAAAGCCGGTAAGCAGAATGCGTATGGTATCAGGATAAATGCTGAGAATTGACTCGAGAAATTCAATGCCCGTCATCACCGGCATACGTTGGTCGGTGATGATGACGCCGATCTCGGTGGTGTCGAGTATCTTCCGTCCCTCCTTCGCCGATTGGGCGACATAGATATCAAAGTCGCGCCGGAACGCAGCTTTAAAACTGTTCAGGTTGTTGATCTCATCATCTATGTATAGTACTCCGTACGACATTGGTTCAAATTAATCTGGGTGCAGACTACCGGTTAAGTTTAGCCCGAAAAATTATTGAATGTTTATTTTTCTGTGCAATTTTATTACTTTATGGCCTGCCTGCACAAAATGCCACTTGTAAAAATGAAAAAAATATTATTAATCTTATACCTGTTAACCCAAAATACTTTTCTTTTTGCAAGCACGCCCGACACACTGACCATCCACGAAAACGAATCTATACTTTTAACTCACCGGTATTTTCTTGAGCTTGAGGACCCCAAGGGTTCATATAAAATAAATGAGGTCGTGTCGGGAAGCGGCTTTCATACCGTTACTTCTACGCTGCCCGAATTCAAATATTCAAAATCAACCACCTGGCTTAAATTCATCCTTAAAAATAAAACCACAAGGCCGTTTGTCCCTATCAGCCTAAGCCCCAGTGTCATAGACAGTTTTGATCTTTATTATGTCGACCCGGTAAGCAAGCGCATTATAAATCTCTCGTCGGCAGTTCCTTTCCGCGACACCAAGCTGATCAAACAGACCAACAGTTTTATCAACGCGATCATTTTCCCGGACTCGGTGAGAACCATTTACCTGAGAATACAAAGCCGTGCTTCAACCGTTATTCCTATAAATGTAAACAGCGCCAATTCATTCTTTAAAACCGCCGATTTTGAGAATTTGCTTTTAGGCGCATTTATAGGTATCTCCATCGTAATGGCTATCTACAATTTCATGCTTTTCCTTATCGTCAAAGAGCGCAGCTACCTGTACTACGTTGCATTCATCGTGTTCCTGGCGCTTTCCCAAATGCTGCAACGGGGATACGGGACAAGTTTTTTTTCGAACGACGCGCTGATCATCAACAATTATTTCATTCCGTTTATCCGGGCGCTTTTTGGGTACTCCGTATTATTGTTCGCGGCCGAGTTCCTTCAGCTCAAAACCAACCTGGGGTATTATGGCAACTATTATTATTCACTGTACGTAATTTATACCATCGGCCTCGTGGCCACGTCAGTTGGCTGGGTGTCATTTGCCTACGACATAATTACTATAGCGGCAGCCCTCACTTCAATAGCCTTGCTTTCGCTGGGCACCTTACTGTATTTCCGGGGATTTAAGCCCGCAAAATATTTTATGACCGGATGGGGCTTGTTCCTTGTTACTATGCTGGTCTCCATTGCGCGCAACAAGGGTTTTATGATTCACAATAATTTTACTGCCAACATCATCATTTACAGCTCGATGCTGCAATTGGCCCTATTTTCCATAGCGCTGGCCGACAAGATCAATTTCTACCGCCGTCAAACCTACGATTCGCAGGTGCTGGCGCTTACCATCGCTAAAGAGAACGAACGGCTGACCACCGAGCAAAATATCGAGCTCGAAAGCAAGGTCAATGCCCGCACACACGAATTGATCAAAACCAATAAAGACCTTTCAAAGATCATCGAAGATTTGAAATCGGCCCAATCCAAGCTGATCGAAACCGAAAAGATGGCGTCGCTGGGACAATTGACGGCTGGCGTGGCGCACGAGATCAATAACCCGATCAATTTTGTTAATTCCAATGTTAAACCGCTCCGCCTCGATTTTATGGAACTCTTTACCCTGCTTCAGAAATACAAAGAAGCCGGTGAGAACCCTGACAACAAAGAACTGCTGGAACTCGCTCATGAAATCGAAGTGAAGACCGATGTCAATTTTTTAAAAGACGAGATCCAGAGCCTGCTGGACGGTATAGAAGACGGCGCCAGCCGTACAACCGAGATCGTCCAGAGCCTGCGCACATTCAGTCGCATCGACGAGCAGGCGCTGAAAAAAGCCGACATTAACAAAGCTATATTGAGCACCCTGGTGTTGTTAAGAAATACGATACCCTACAATATCGAGATCATCCCGGTACTGAACAAACTACCCTTATTGAATTGCTACCCCGGCAAAATAAACCAGGTATTGGTAAACCTGATCAACAATGGCATACAGGCCATAAAAGCTAAGCCAAACCAGCAAAATGAAAGCCTGAGAATAACTACTTCCGATCATTCCGAAAATATAACGATCGAGATCGCAGATACAGGGATCGGGATGTCCGCCGAAGTAAAGCAGCGTATTTTCGAACCATTTTATACTACTAAGGATGTCGGCGAGGGTACCGGTTTGGGCCTGTCGATCGTATTCGGCATAATAGAAGACCACCATGGCACGATAGATGTGCAGTCAGAACCTGGCAAAGGCACGACTTTTACCATCTCGCTTCCAAAAAATCTTGGCGCGGCAGATTAAAAGAATTTATCCGGGTTGGGCACCAGGTTAAGGAACGATTCGAAATTTTCCTTGTAATGCGATTGGTCGAGCCGGTAATAAAAGGCCCCTTTTTTTGACGACATTTTATCTTTTTCGGGAAGTTTTACCAGCAGGCCGGTGGACAGCAGTTTTCGGCTAAAGTTGCGGTCGTCAAACTCCGCCTGGTAAACACCTTCGTAAAGGGCCTGCAACTGGGGAATGGTAAATTTTTCGGGCAGCAACTGGAAAAGTATCGGATGCAAGGCCGCCTTATAGCGTAGTTGCCGTTTGGCGAGTTTGACCATTTCACAATGATCGAATATCAGGTCGGGCAGTTCGTTAAGCAGGAACCACTCGGCGTGGAACTCGTCATTCAGTTGTTTCTCATATTGGTGTATGTCGATGAGGGCATAATAAGCGACAGATAGCGTCCGTTCAACCGGGTCGCGGTTGGGCCTGCCGAACACATGAAATTGGTCCATATAAACATTCTGCAGACCTGTGCGGTGTTCTAATATCCTGTTGGCAGCATCTTCAGGCGATTCGGTCGGCTGTATAAACCCGCCGATGAGGCTCCATTTATTCTTTTCCGGCTCGATAGCGCGCTGCACGAGAAGCAGCTTAAGATTCGATCCGTCGAAGCCAAAAATGATGCAATCGACAGCAACCAACATTCTTTTCTGGCCGGTATATCTCTGCATAAGTTAAATCTGCATTATAATTGAGTAAAATTCAGACCGATCAAAGGTTTTTTTGTCGTTCGGCGCGCCAAATTAAAACAATTTTAATAAAGGTTTTATAAATAAAGCGTTATTATCATAGCTTTACTCCATAAACCAATTATATGTCGTCTAAACAATTAACAGCGGAACAGGTAGCTGCATACCACCGCGACGGCTATGTGCTGATCAGGAATTTCTGCTCGGAAGCCGAAATAAATAAATTGTACAAAACTGCCCTGGAAGATGACGCGATGCGCAAAAACGCGCTGGACCTAAACGACCTTTCGGGCAAAAAAACGCGCTTGTCCCTGTGGTTTACGCCCGGCAACGATGTTTTCGGGTATCTTACGCGCAGCGAACGTATGGTTAACTCGGTTGCACAACTGCTGGATAGCGACGCGCCGGTTTGTCACTTCCATTCCAAGCTGATGCAAAAGGAACCGAAAGTTGGCGGCGCGTGGGAATGGCACCAGGATTACGGCTATTGGTATAAGAACCAGTTTATGTTTCCCGACCAGCTTATTAGCGTCATGGTGGCCCTCACACCGGCCAATAAGGAAAACGGTTGCCTGCAGGTTATCAAAGGCTCACATAAAATTGGCCGGGTTAATCATGGTTTTTCGGGCGAGCAGGTGGGCGCAGATATGACGATGGTGAACAATTGCCTGAAAACCATGGAACTTGTCTATAGCGAACTTAACCCGGGTGATGCGCTGTTTTTCCATAGCAACCTGTTACACCGCTCGGAAGCAAACCTTTCCGATCATCCGCGTTGGTCCATCATTTCCTGCTATTCGTCGCAATCCAACCTGGCTTATAACGAAACGTCGACCTCGTGGCATACCCCCGTCAACATCGTGCCCGACGAAGCCATTCTGAACTGGGAAGCCGATTCGTTGTCAAATAACGATTTCCTGAAAAAGGAAAACGACCCGGCGCTAAAAGAAACCGGCTGGGAAAAAGAGGCAAATGGTTGAAAGGTTATAATGTTAGCACGGTTGAAAAGTTATTCCAACCATGCTAACATTACTGCTTACACTTATATTTAGATATTAACATTCCAACGTTTAAACTTTACAACATTCCAATAAAAAACTATGAACATAGCCATGCTTGGTTCGGGCTTCATAGCCCGCTTTTATGCTGATTCGCTGGCCGCACAACGCCGCAAAGACACCCTGGTAAGCGTTTACTCGCGCAGTGCCGAAAGGGCAGCAAAATTCGCGAAAGATTACGGTTTACCCCATCACAGCGACAATATGGACGAAGTGGTCGGCAACCCCGACGTGGATGTGGTGGTAATCGCCTTGTCGAACGAACTCCACTTGCCGGCCGTTGAAGCCTGTGCCAGGGCAGGCAAGCACGTATTGTGTACGAAGCCACTTGGCCGTACCGGCGAGGAAGCTAAAAAAATGCTGGAATTGGTAGAAAAAGCCGGCATTATGGGCGGCTACCTGGAGGATCTTTGTTACACACCTAAATTTTTGAAATCGCTGGCCAGCGTAAAGGCAGGCAGCATCGGTCGTGTACTCTGGGCAAAATCGAGGGAAACGCACCCTGGCCCGCACAGCGATTGGTTCTGGAATATGGATCTTTCGGGCGGCGGCGCTATTGTCGACCTCGGTTGCCATTGTATTGAAATATCAAGAAACTTCATTGGAAAAGATATCAAACCGGTAGAGGTGATGTGCTGGGCGGCAACGCAGGTGCACCCTATCGCAGCCGAGGACCATGCCATCGGCCTGGTAAAATACGCAAACGGCGTAATCGGTCAGTTCGAAGTAAGCTGGTGCTTCCGCGGAGGTATGGACCTGCGCGACGAGGTAATGGGCAGCGAGGGTACCATCTGGCTCAACAATTTCCTGCGCACGGGCTTTGATATGTTCAGCACCGGTAAAGGCAATGATTATGTCGCCGAAAAAGCCGAATCGCGCAGCGGCTGGCTGTTCCCGGTAGGCGACGAAGTAAACGAGCTGGGCTATAACCACATGTTTACCGATATGTTCGACGCCATCGAACAAAAGCGCGAACCCCAGGAGAGCTTTTACGATGGCTACATAGTGAACTGCGTAATCGATGCGGCATACCGCTCGGCCAAATCGCGCCAATGGGAACCGGTAAAATTAGACGACTGGCGCGGCCGTACAGACGTAACCGAGGGACACGAATTTGCTTCGTACGACGATCAATACTACCTGATCAAGGAAGAGATCCTGCCAAATGGCGAAAAGAAGCTGATACTAAAGGACAAGAAGTCGGGCGAGGTGGTTCGCAGGGATTTGTAAGCCGGAAATGCAGCCTTACGAAGCCTTAAAAACTTCGTAAGGCTGCTCATCTCCAGTCATCGATCAGGAAAACGCCCGGCCGGTTATAGCCAGGCTCATTAGGCCGATGCATGACGACGGTTTGCCGGTTGGTTTTAAATCCAAGTTTGAACATCAGGTCATAAGCTTCCTGACGTGCCGTATTGGCACCGCCGGTAAGTTTCTGCAACCCTTTTTGCAAAGCCAGTTTTTCGCAAGCTGTTACCAGTTTAGCGAACCGTTCGGCTGCGCCATTGCCCGATGTCACGACGCCGAATTTGATGTAACATATGCCGCTGCCCGCCTCGGAGCCCGCGCCGCAATGGCAAATTGCCAGGCCCGTTAATTTACCGCCTTCCCAAAGCAGAATCGTATCGCCTAAATGCTGAGAGGCAACCGACATGATCTCGATCCTAACATCCAGGCCCTGGTAAACCGAATCTGTCATCTCACGGCATATTTCAAGCATTCTTGCTCTTTTATCAGCCGGCACATCCGAAAATTTCGTCCATTGTATTCCTTCGTCATTAACCTTTGGAGCAACAGGTTTTGACATGATCGCTGTAAGAAACCTTGGATAGAAACCAAACCGCTGGTAAAGGTTCACATGCTTAATACTTTCAGCGAAGGTCATTAGCCCGGCCTGCCGGGTTCCCCAGGCCTCAAAACATGCTATAGCCGGTTCTATCAGCAATTTAGCCACCCCCTGGTCCCACATTTTTGGATGCGTGGTAAGCGGGCCAAAAAATCCGACGCTGCCCCAATTGGAAACAAAATTTGATCCTATCAGCTCCCCGTCCACCTCGGCACAAAACGCGGCATCAGGGTTCGCCTTCCACCGGGTATGAACATACTTCGTGTCTCCCATAAAAGTCGCCGGCTCCGGAAGACCGAGAAAGGTTCCGAAAGCCAGGCGCGTAATGTGATCGGCGGCATCGAGGTCGCCCTCTTCGAGCGGACGTATCAAAACGTCCGCACCGGATTTAGTTTTAGGCATAGCGTCGTATTTAATGTTAAACTGTTTGGTTTGTGACGTCAATACGAAGTTTTTAACCCTCTGTTAATATCACTTATTAAATGTATCCGCTGATATATTCGTGTTGGCCGTAGCGCTGGTGATCTTATAGTTGATGGGGAAACCAACAATGCTGTTCACTTCAGCAAACGGTATCTTTACGCCGGTATTGATATCGCGGTAATCGCTGAATTCCATGTGGGTCGAGTTCGGAGCTACGGCGTACTGCGCAATTTTCAAGCCTGTCTTTACGTCGTAAAAATACTTTACGTTTAACCCATCAGGCTGCGATACCGTAATTAAATACGCAAGCGCGCCGTTTATCACGCTGTACTTGTCATCCAGTTTCATGGTATATCCTGCCTGGCCGAAATTCAACTCGGGGAACAGCTGATACCGTGCTTTAACCGCGCTTTTTTCAGGGCCGACCTTTTGTTTACGACCCCGTTGTATGATGATGACACTGTCGCCGTTGATAGCTATATGCATGAAAACAGCATTACCGAACTGCGGTACATTAATATCCTGTGCAAACTTATCGGGCATCTGGTATTTATTCGTCCTGACGATCTGCGTTCCCTGGATACTGCCTTCCGATGCGGTCGTTAGATCTTTGATATCCTTAACCCGTTCAACCCCTCCTATCGCGTCGAAATAAGCTTTCAATACCGAAGTCGCGGTAACGCTCTTGTCCATCTGCTGGCCGCTAAGCGCGTTGTTTTCAGGATCAGTATCCGGTTGTATGTGGTCCGGATCGAGTAACGCATAAACGATCTTTGACGTCGACTTGTATTTGAAGGTCCACTCGCCGCCACGCTCCCAGATTTCGGCCGGCAGATTCACACGCGATGTATGGCCGTTTTCTTCCTTTACTTCCAGTATGACCGGCAACGCCATCTGGCCTTTGTTTTCTAATGTGATCATCGCTCCTTTGGAGGGATCGTCGTTAATGTATTCTATCGATTTAAC
>JAFDZK010000117.1 GCA_018267005.1 Bacteroidota bacterium | reverse complement strand
AGTTGAAAAGTTGTAAGGTTAAATTCTTTCCGGCAATAAATCTTTGTTGATAAGTTAGCATATTACTCTGGCGCGTTAGACCAGAAATTATATTTTTGTCCGTGACGATGAAAGGGGCTGCACACAGCAACTTTACAACCTTTCAACATTACAACCCAAAAATGGCAGGAGCAATAGATTATAGTGAAGATAGTATCCGGTCGCTCGACTGGAAGGAACATATTCGCCTTCGTCCGGGCATGTACATCGGTAAACTGGGCGACGGTTCGGCTTACGACGACGGCATTTACGTTTTGCTGAAGGAGATCATCGATAACTCTATCGACGAGTTTGTAATGGGCGCAGGTAAAACCATCGACGTAAACCTGAGCGACCATAAAGTGTCCGTTCGCGATTACGGCCGCGGTATCCCGCTGGGCAAGGTTATCGACTGCGTATCCAAGATCAACACCGGCGGCAAATACGACAGCAAGGCCTTCCAAAAATCAGTAGGCCTTAATGGCGTTGGTACAAAGGCCGTGAACGCTTTATCAACCGCGTTTACAGTGCAATCCTATCGCGACGGAAAAACCAAGATCGCTGAGTTCGAAAGGGGAGAATTAGTGCGCGAGGAGCCGGAAAAAGACACCACGCAGCGCAATGGCACAGCCATTAATTTCACGCCCGACGACAGCATTTTCAGGCATTACCATTTTATCCCGGAGTTTGTAGAGAATATGATCTGGAATTATGTTTACCTTAATTCCGGCCTGACGATAAATTTTAACAACCAAAAATATTTTTCAGAACGGGGGTTGTTCGACCTGCTAACTAAAAAAACCGACAACTCTGAAACGTTGCGTTACCCGATCATTCATCTGAAAGGTGACGATATAGAAATAGCCATGACTCATGGCCAGGCTTACGGCGAGGAATATTATTCGTTCGTTAACGGTCAGCATACCACCCAGGGCGGTACGCACCAGGGCGCTTTCCGCGAGGCGGTGGTAAAAACGCTCAAGGAATTTTACAACAAGGATTTTGAAGCATCAGACATTCGGGCTTCAATAGTTGCCGCAATCGCTATAAAGGTACAAGAGCCTGTATTCGAGTCACAGACCAAAACGAAGCTGGGTTCGCAAAACATAGGGCCTGACGGGCCATCGGTGCGTACATTTATTAATGACTTTGTAAAAAAAGAACTGGACGATTACCTGCATAAAAATCCTGCGACCGCCGAAGCTCTAAAAGCAAGGATACTACAGTCGGAGCGCGAGCGTAAGGACATCGCCGGTATCAAGAAGCTGGCCAATGAACGCGCGAAAAAAGCCTCGCTGCACAACCGCAAGCTGCGCGACTGCAAGATACATTTCGACGATACGCACGAACGCCGCCAGGACACCACGCTGTTCATCACCGAGGGCGACTCCGCCAGCGGCTCGATCACCAAGTCGCGCGATGTAATGACGCAGGCGGTATTCAGTTTGAAGGGCAAACCTCTTAATTGTTTTGGCCTGACCAAAAAGGTGGTTTACGAGAACGAGGAATTTAACCTGCTGCAGCACGCGCTGAACATCGAGGACGGTCTCGAAGGCTTGCGTTATAATAATATCGTGATCGCTACCGATGCTGATGTAGATGGTATGCACATTCGCCTGCTGATGATGACTTTCTTCCTGCAGTTCTTCCCCGACCTGGTGAAGGCCGGGCACGTGTCCATCCTGCAAACGCCTTTGTTCCGCGTGCGGAATAAGAAGGAAACCATTTACTGCTACAGCGACGAGGAGCGCCGTAACGCTATCGCCAGATTAGGCGCCAAGCCCGAGATCACCCGCTTTAAAGGTTTGGGCGAAATATCGCCGGAAGAGTTCGGCTTGTTCATCGGTAAGGACATGCGTCTCGACCCGGTGATACTGAGAGACGCCAATATTAAAGCATTACTGGAATACTTTATGGGCAAAAACACACCCGACCGCCAGCAGCATATTGTGAAAAACCTGCGTGTTGAAAAGGATGATGAGAGCATCAATCCGACGATTGCTGCGATGGAAGATACCGAGGCGTTACCGGTAGCGGTCTGATATAGCTTTATAACGAGGATTTAAAACTTATCGCTATGATAGAGTCCAATTCTATTTGAGCACCGGGTTTTATTTTTTCGATGTCCGCATGTAAAGCCAAAGTATCCGGATGGCTGCCAGGTTTCGGGTTATTCGGCATAGGCCAGAACAATTAAAAGGATCCGTCTAAAAATAGATCGTTGGAGGCACAATTGCTTTGCGACGATAACTTCTCGGGATATCAGCTACCCGACATATATAGCCGGATTCTGTATCTTTAACAAACATGAGCTATCAGATATGGCAACCCACCGAGATCCTTCGGCCTTATGTGCGACATTTGGCTATTTCACACGCTGAAGTTCCTGGTATTTATACAGTGTTGCCGGATACTTCGTTAGTCGTTGGCTTTCAGTTCAGCGGGCGGATTAGCCATATTGCTGAAAATGTCGAACTATCATTAGATGTAAGCGGCGTTACAGGACTACTGGATCAGTACCGCGTTTTTAAAAATGCACCTGATACGAGCAGCGTTTTGATTGTTTTTACAGAAACCGGCGCGGCTAACTTTCTTGTAAAGCCGCTGCATGAACTTTTTGGACAAAGTCTTTCGCTGGAGCATTTCTTTAACCGCTCTGATATAAACCAAACCCGCGAAAAGCTTGAAGCTGCCAGGAACGACAAGGAGCGCTTCAGGATCGTGGAATCCTTCCTGCTGCGCCAATTAAAAGAGCTTAAAGCTGACCAAATGGTCGCAGGTGCACTTCATCATATTTATCAATCGAAAGGTACCATCCGTATAACAAAACTTGCTGAATTGCTGCATACCAGCCCAAGTCCTTTAGAAAAGCGCTTTCGTGCGATTGTCGGTGCGTCACCTAAAAAGTTTGCCGGAATAGTACGCGCCCGGCATGTGCTGGCTGCGCTAAATAATGATGACCAGGACACGGCTGAATACCTCTCGGCTTTTTATGACCAAGCACACTTTATCAAAGAATTTAAGAAGTTCAGTTCAATGACACCGGAACAATACCTCAGAATGGTTCGTCAAAACCAGAAATAAACGATTTTTTACAATCCTTGCCGTATTGCTCAAGCTAGTTTTGAGTAATTAAAAAAAGGAAAATATCATGTTTACTTTACAACAAATGAAGGCTGCACACGCCAAAGTAAAAAGCGGTGCTGACTTCCCGCGCTATATTCAGGAGATCAAAGCGCTTGGATTAAAAAGATACACCTATAGCGTCACTGACGGTACAATCACTTATTACGGTGAGAACGGATACCAGGTGCCTGCGCCTGCCATTTATGAACCTAAGTCCATCAACCCGGATGCGTCTCCGCAGCTGTTACGTCATGTCATTGCAATTCACCAGCAAGGTCAAACTGATTTTCCTGCTTTCTGTGAGCAAGCGGCTATTGCAGGCGTAAAACAATGGGTGATTGATACTGAGCGTATGCTTTGTATATACGAAGATTCTGATGGTAAAGAAATGGTATTGGAACCGATACCCGATGCCGGTTACTAATTGGGCCAACGTCAGGTTCGCCTCTCACTTCACATACAGCCGCGACAGTCATCACACTTAAACGTGCCATGCCTGTTGCGGCTGTTCTCTGCCAAAAGTTTATAACCGTTGAAATGCTTGAATATAAAATAAGTTTTCCTTGCGTTCTCGTGGAACAAGACTGAGTACTATCTCATAGTTAGGCAGTACTTTGAGCATTCGCCTTGCGATAGCGACGATAATTTTTGTATCCCCATCCTTTCTCCTTCCCCAAACATAAACCGCCCTGCAAGGTTATCAGTGTATGGATTCATACGAACTGAGCACTAAGGCCGTTGTCATAACCGGGGCCTCAAGCGGAGCCGGCAGGGCTGCCGCGCTTGAATTTGCCAAATATCAGCCAGCGCTGATCCTCGCTGCACGAAACGAGGAAGTCCTTAACGAGGTTGCGGCCGAATGCCGCGAACTGGGCGCTCTGACGCTCGTAATACCAACCGATGTAACCGACCCCAAAGCAATGATCAACCTGGCTAACGCCGCCAACGACTGGACGGGCAAGATTGACGTGTGGATCAATAATGCCGGGGTACTGGCAGCGGGCGAGTTCGACCGGACACCCGCCGAAGTTCACAACCAGGTGGTGCAAACTAACCTCATGGGTTATATCTACGGGGCTCATGCGGTGATACCATTTTTCAAGAAACAAACACATGGCATCCTGATCAATAATATTTCCATCGGCGGTTACGTGCCTATGCCGTATGGCGCTGGTTACAGCGCCAGCAAGTTCGGGCTGCGCGGGTTCTCTGAGGCGCTGAAGGCCGAACTTGCTGCCTGGCCCAATATCCACGTTTGCGACCTGTTCCCGGGCTTCCTGGATACGCCGGGTATCGATCATGCAGGCAACTATACCGGCAAGGCGCTGAGGCCCGCTCCGCCAGTTTATGACCCGAAACGCGTTGCCGAAGCCATGGTCAGGGTCGCCATAGCGCCAAAGTCGAACAAATATATCGGTGGCGCATCATTGGCGCTCAAATTGTCGCATGCCTTGATGCCCGAACTTACCGCGAAGCTGACAGGCTTTGTTATGCGCCGGTATTTTAAACGAGCCGACGCGATTGCCCCAACCAGCGGTAACTTATTCAACACAGTTGACTACGCCATGAGCGCCAACGGGCGTTTCAATATCCCGCCGGAGCCAAAGCCTTACCGGAAATATATAGCCGGGGCATTGATTGCGGGGATAGCGGCAGGATTCTTTATTATGAATGCCAGGCATAAATAGCATATAAATAAAAGAGTTCCGAATTTTTTAAAACCCCGGAACTCTCACTCATTGCTTTTGCAATATTCTCGTTATACAATCCCATTCCCCGGCAAAAATCTTTATCTTGTAACCCCTCGTTTCAGCGAAGGGGCCATAAAATGACCGAACACGAGATCAAAATAAAATTTACAGCATACGCATCGATTGATGAACTGGACGCCGGTGACCAGGCCTTGTGCCTTGAAGCGGTAAATGCCTTGAAAAGCTCACATTCGCCTTATTCCAAATTCAGGGTGGGTGTAGCAATGAGATTGCAAAGCGGCAAGATACTGCACGCCAGCAACCAGGAGAATGTCGCCTATCCGTCAGGACTATGCGCCGAGCGTGTAGCGCTGTTTCATTGGGGGGCTAACCATGCCGGCGACCCGGTCGAATTGGCCTGGAACTATTCGCAGCAAGGGGCTGACGAACTGGTTTTCCTGGACATTACCGCTACGCATGAACGCCGTAAGACGATGGTCGAGTTGGTCAAGGCAGTCGCCAGGCAGGTGAATATCCCTTTTACTATCGGCGGCGGTATTAATGAAATTGCAGACGCAGATGCGTTGCTGAACGCCGGCGCGGATAAAATTTCGATCAACTCGGCCGCAGTGCGCAACCCGGAGCTGATAGATAAATTAGCTAATGCTTTTGGTGTTCAGTTCGTTATTGTGGCCGTGGACACGAGGCATATCGGCGGGCAAAACCTGGTTCATCTTAACGGCGGCAGGATCGCTACGGAAAAAGAGACATTTGACTGGATATTAGAGGCCGAAAGCCGGGGTGCGGGTGAGATATTGCTCACCTCGATGGACCACGACGGTACCAAAAGCGGCTTTGATAACGAGTTTCTGAAGAAGGTGAATGATGCGGTGCACATACCCGTGATCGCCTCGGGCGGCGCCGGTTCGGTGCAGCATTTTGTGGATGTGTTCGAAAAAACGGGCGTCGATGCGGCCCTGGCGGCTTCGGTGTTTCATTATGGCGAGATTTTGATACCCGATTTGAAAGAGGTTTTGAGGCAGCACCAAATTGAAGTAAGGCAGATTTATAACTAAAAAATTAACAGGGGTGTCGCCCTGAGGCACTCGAAGGGTGCGCGCGGAGGCCTTAGCCCGCATGTTTCGAGCGCCTCGACATGACACCAACGCATACAATGAATAGGATGAATATCGATTTCAACAAAGGCGACGGGCTGATCCCGGTGATCATACAGGACGAGCAAACCCTGGAGGTACTAATGCTGGGCTATATGAACCGCGAGGCTTATGAAAAAACCCTGGCCGAAAATATTGTGACCTTCTTTTCGCGCTCCAAAAACCGTTTGTGGACCAAAGGCGAAACGAGCAATAATTTTTTACACGTTAAAAGCATCCTCGAAGATTGCGACAACGACACCCTGCTTATTAAGGTTAAGCCCGACGGACCTACCTGTCACACCGGCTCGCGCAGTTGCTTTAAAACGGAATACAATCAAAACTTTATCCTGCAACTGGAGCAGATCGTAAACGACCGTTACGAGCACCCTGTTGAAGGTTCATATGTAAATAAACTCCGTAACAAAGGCCTGAACAAGATCGCTCAAAAAGTAGGCGAAGAAGCCGTTGAAACGGTCATTGCCGCCCTCAACCAAACCGAAACTGAAATGATAGACGAAACCTCCGACCTGGTGTTTCACCTGCTGGTGTTGCTGCGCGAGAAGGGATTAAGTTTGGAGACGATAGCGAAAAATTTAGAGGGAAGACATAAGTAAGTTTTAAGTCCATAGTCCATAGTCGATAGTCCATAGCAAATGGAGACTTAAACCATGGTCTATGGTCCATCGACCATCGACTAAAATGATCACCGCAGAAAAAATAGCAGAACTGACCGGCCACGGTAACCCTATATTTACGGCTGAGCTTTCGCAAAAACCGGGCATACTTTTTACCGGCGGCAACGATAAGGGATTGGTGGAATGGAGCCTGAAAGCAAATTCCTTTATTAAAGTGATGTTCCCGGTGCCTGCTTCGATCTATGCCATCCATTGTCCCGCCGGTTATCCGCTGCTTTTTGCCGGGTTGCGCACAGGTGATGTGATCGTATATCATTTTCTTGAACAAAAGGTCGTTAAGCTTCTAAAGCATCACCGGGCGCCTGTATTCGACATCAAATCGGTATTGAACAAAAAAGAGCTCCTGGCAGCGTCCGAAGACGGTACAGTCTCGGTCTGGAGCCTCGAAACGTTGGAGCAACTGTATGTCGTCAAAGTTTCGGCCGATACGGTCCGCAGTATTTCAATCGCTCCGGATGAAAAAACGATGGCTTTTGGATGCAGGGACAATTCAGTAAAACTATACGACGTAGAAGATTACTCCGTCATAAAAAGTCTTCACAGCCATACCATGCCGGTGTTTACTGTTCAATTTTCAACCGATAACCGTTACCTGGCCAGCGGCTCGCGCGACGCCCAGGTGAAAATATGGGATACCAGGTCCCTGGAACTGGTCAATAGCATTCCCGCCCACATGTTTGCCGTTAACCATATCCTCTTTCACCCCGACAAGCCCTACTTTGCCACCGCCAGCATGGACAAAAGTATTAAGATATGGGGTTCAGACGACTTTAAGCTTTACAAGGTCATCAGCCGGGAGAAAGGTTACGCGGCCCATCAACTATCAGTTAATAAACTGGCCTGGAATGGTGACGACTTAATTTCGGTAAGCGACGATAAGCGCGTTATAGTCTGGAAGTTAACAGTTGATTGAAAATCTCATCAAACATCTCATCCGGGTCTATTGTAACGATTTGGTTACCAATAGATTACTTCAATCAATTATTTTATTCGCCTGTATTGCAGCCGACTAAAAATTAGTCTCATTTCACCACAAACATTTCTCAAAAATAGGTCGTAATATAGTGTGACGGTTGTTGTGCGCCCCTATCATTTAACTAAAGGTTATTTCTGTCAGATTCATTAGCCATGCTTTACCTTCAACTTACAACCATATCTCTCTTACGATTAATCCTCTATGAAAACAGCATTCACTATACACGGGGGCATTTTACACGCAATTCTTATTGTTGTAACGGCGCTTTCTTTTTTAAATAAAGCGTATGCAACCTCCTATACCTGGACGGGATCATCCAACACCGACTGGAACACTGCCGCCAACTGGTCGCCGTCAGGCGTGCCGACTATAAGCGATGCTGTAAGCATTGGCAGCACTTCGTTTACCAATCAACCAACTATATCGTCATCCGAAACAGCCTATGCTGCATCCATCACTTTTGGCACAAGCAAAACCGCGACATTAACGCTCAACGGTTCGCTCACTGTACCCGGCAACATTTCGATGGCCAGCACCACCACGTTTAGCATGAGTAATACCGGCGTGCTTACCTTAGGGGGCAATTTCAGCAGCGGGACACTCAAATTTCCGTCAAGCTCGACTGCGAAGATAATTTTGAACGGCACAGCCGCACAATATTTCCCGCAGACAACCAAATTCAGCGGTAATGTCGGCTACCTTGATATACAAAACACCTATTACGGTTCGTCGACGGATAAGGGTGTCGAATTATTAAACCAGGCCTCAGGTTCATACGTCACCATTAACTATTTGTACGTGGAGCCCAATGCTATCTTTAATGCCAATGCCACGCTGGTCGAAGGTACCAACTACCATGCGACGATCGGCACAAATGCCCTTTACATCTCACGAAGCACGTTCAATTTTCATGACAACGATGTAATCGATCCGACGGCAACGCTCGAATTTACTGCCACGAACCAGGTAATAAACATGGTGAAGCCAAATGCTTCCGGGACAAACCTGCCACCCAATGTCATTTTTACAGGCACCAATATTACTGTTAATGGCGGTACTTCGCCAGACAACACGACTATTTTTCAAGTGCTTGGGAATTTCGGGGTCTTAAACACCACCAACAGCGTAACCTTCGACTCGCAGCTCACAGAAATAGATATTGGTAATAACTTTATCGGGAACGGCGCCATGAATTCGGGCTCGCTGCCGATCAATATCGCAGGAAGCTGGCTGAATACCGCAAATTATAATGTCGGCGGCGTGGTGACTTATGATGGCAATAACGCTTCCGACAGCACACAGGTGGTATCGACAAGCGTTAACTATCAAAATAATGTGGTGTTTACCGGCGCGACCCCCAAACAGGTAGCCAGCGGAACAATGAACGTGGCCGGCAACCTTGACAATTCGGCGGGAACAAACGTCGATTTTGTAACCAACAGTTCCACCCTGCTGATGGACGGCTCGGGCACACAATATATTAAGGGCGGAACGGCTACAAACAGCTATTATCCCGGTAACGTCGTAACGGGTACTATATACAATAATGTTACGATATCTACGACGGGGAGCGGTGCAAACACGGTGTTGCAGGGCAACAATAACATTTCGCCGCTGGGGGTACTGACGGTAAATAACCCCGCCCTGTTGAACGCAACCGCCTCCAACAGCCTGACGCTGCTAAGTGATGCCACCGGCTCGGCAACGTTTGCAACACTGCCGTCGGGCGCAAGCATAAGCGGGACCGTCAATGTCCAGCGATTCGTTAAGGGCAGCTATCCCACCGATGTTTCAAGGCGGGGCTACCGTTTAATGTCTTCGACAGTTTATACGGGCACCGCGGGCAGTAACAAGGTATTTGACCTGAGCTGGCTGGCGAACAGCGCCATTATAACCGGCCCCTCGGGCGGGGGTTTTTTTAGCGTAGGCAATCCATCCACCTACATTTACCGTGAAGACATTAAACCAAGTGACGCTAATTTCACCACAGGAGACTTTAAAGGTATAGCGAAGATCAATAATTCGCCGGTTTATAATATAGGCACACAAAAAAGGTTAACGCTCACCAATATCAATGATACCACTGTTACAATACCTGTTGGTAACGGTGTGTTGTTCTTTTTCAGAGGAAACAAAACAACGCCGAACGGAAGCACCACCGGTACTAAAACCTCGCTTCCATACAATTACCCTGAGGATGTGACCCTTACCAACACCGGAACATTAAATACGGGTACCGTAAACGTAAAACTGTGGTACAGGCAGAATAACTACCTCGGTTACACCAACAGCCCCAGCCTCGCCAATTCGGCTGTTCGGGGGTATTGCCTGGTGGGCAATCCTTACGCGTCGACCATCAACTGGGAAAAATATAACCGTAACAGCACTGTTTCCAATTCGTCCATTTACGGAAGCGGCAGCCTGTCGTCGACTATTTATATGTTCAACCCGACGAACAAGCAATATGAGGCCTACATGCAGAAAACAGGGACTATTGTTTCGGCAGACACAACAAGTAATATCAACCCCGGGACTGCCGTTGGCTCGGCAAGTAACATGATCGCGAGCGGCCAGGGATTTTTTATCAGGGCAAGCTCGGCTACCCAAACACTGTCGTTCAGGGAAACCGCCAAAACAACCACCCAGCCGTCTGCTTCCCAATTGAACATCCTGATGGGTAAGCCCAAAGCAACGGCTTCGACAGATGAGCCGCTGGTACGGTTACAGTTATCCAAAGATTCTATCAATACGGACGAGATCGTCGTCCGCCTGAACAACAACGCCAGCAACTGCTACCTGATCACCGAAGACGCGGAGGATATGGGCGGCATCAGCCCGGCAGTGAGCCTTTCGGCAATGGCAAGTGACAGCGTAAAGCTTTGTATCGACCGGTTACCGTTTCCGGCCAAACAGCCGCAGTTGATTCCCTTACTGGTTGACGGAACGGTTACTGGGCAGTACCAGCTAAAGCTTAAACAATTAACCAATCTCCAGCCTATTTATGGTGTCTGGCTGAAAGACAGGACCAGGCCGGATTCGATCAACCTGCGTACCAACCCGGTATATTCCTTCACGATCAATAAAGCCAACCCGGCAACTTTTGGCGCCGGGCGCTTTCAGTTGGTTATTGTACAGGAGCCTGTTCCGCCGCTGCAGTTATTAAGTTTTGAGGCAAACAAGAACATAAAAGGTTCCCTGCTGACATGGAAAACCAAAAATGAATCGGATTATACGACTTTTTATATAGAGCGAAGCACCAATAATGGCATCACGTTCAATCCGCTGGGCAGCATTCAGGCTGATGGCTCGGGGAACTATACTTTTGTTGACCGGTCGCCGGCCGACGGCTTAAACAAGTACAGGCTGAAGCTGGACGACATCAATGATAATATTACTTATTCCAACATAGCGGTATTAAACTACGCTCCGAACGAGAATATCCTGGCGATGAGGATCAATGCATATCCGAACCCTGCGGAGAGTATCATCAACCTTGAAATAGCGAAAGACCGCAAGCCGGCGCCATACGCTATCAGGATTGTCAGCTCAGCCGGTTTGGTAGTAAAGCAGGCCATAACACAGCAGACCAACTGGCAAGCTAATATTAACGACCTGCAGCCCGGCACGTATATCGTACAGGTGATGGATGATACCGACAAAGCCATTGTCGGCGTTACCAGCTTTGTTAAAAACTGATCAGAATAAACGTTTAATTATCCGCAGTTTGTGGGTATACCTTTTCTGTTCCTCCGAAAAGATCCCCTGGCTGTCAACGTTGTCGATCTTGACCCGGCCCGATGCATGGATGATCAGGCCGTTGTTCAGCATTATACCCACATGGGTGATACGGCCCTCCTCGTTATCGAAAAAAGCAAGGTCGCCTAATTTGGCTTCTGAAATAAAATCGATGGTCCTGCCCTGTGTTGCCTGCATGTAGGCATCCCGCTTCAACTGGATACCCTGCAGTCTGAAAACCGTCTGCGTAAACCCCGAGCAGTCGATACCGTAATGAGTACGCCCGCCCCATAAATACGCCGTGTTGAGGAACGACTTGGCCGTAATATCAATAGGCTCGGTCTCGCCTATTTCGCCAATGATCTCAAATTTCTCATTATTTATGTGACAGGTAGTGCCTTTAAGAAACACCAGCGAACTGCTTACCGGGAGATATAGTACACTGTTATCCGGCTTTTTCCATGCCTGGGTTACGGCACGATAAGTAATCGGCGCCGGACTTTGCTTCAGCGTTTTGTAAGCGATATGGCCCAGCATAGCGAATTGCAGCCTGCCGATCCAACCCTCGTAATCATCATAAGCCGTTTTTATTTTAACCCAGCGGTCTTTCCATTCGGCAATCTCAAAAGCTTCGCCAAACAATACCTGCGAAACCTGTTCGCTTTTATCGCTTGGTTCAGCCCTTAGTGGTATGACAGCCAAATTGCAAATTCCGTATTCCATCAGTGGATATTATTTCAGTGTTAACAAATATTGTTTCGCAACAATAAGTTAAAATTATTGTAAAAAAAATAGGGGAACGTATTCAAAACACACATTCCCCTGCTTATGAAAAAATATTTTCAGTTACTCATTCATATGCAGCCATTCCTTTTTCGCCATCAGTTCCTCTTTAGTTTCACGAACATCCTCGTCGTCCACGCAGCAATCTACCGGGCAAACAGCGGCACACTGCGGCTCGTCGTGAAAACCCACACATTCGGTACATTTATCCGGAACGATGTAATAGATGTCATCTGACAGCGCGGCCTGGGCCTCTTCGGCATTCAGTGTATTGCCATCGCCAAAGTCGATCAGTCCCTTCAGGCCTGTACCATCTGAAAAACGCCATGCAGCGCCTGCATCATAGATCGCATTATTCGGACATTCGGGTTCGCAGGCCCCGCAGTTTATACATTCGTCGGTGATTTTAATCGCCATATTTTCTTAATACTTATATCTCGTTTACCTTTGCCCTGCCATTAACGGCATGCAAATATAACAAAAAAACGCTCGCGGGTTTGAAACCCTCACCATTTATATGTCAAAAAATAACAAAGTCTATCTGAAAGATGTACTTTCTACGCTTGGGCAGCAATTAAGTTTCCCCAATGCGGAATTAACTAATACTATACAAAACGAGTGCCATTATAATGCGTGGTTTACACCGGAAAATGTGGCGAGCGCCGTAAAGGCCATCGGCCAGATGCTGAACGGCGAAGATATTTCAAAATGGCTCGACCGCTACGAGCTTGCTCCGCGGCCGCTAAAACGGGTGGGCCTTATTCTCGCCGGTAATATTCCGCTGGTGGGTTTTCACGATGTGCTTTGCGTTTTGGTAAGCGGAAATTATGCTCTAATTAAAGCCTCGTCGCAGGACACAAGGCTTATAAAGCAAGTTTTGGACCTGCTG
>JAFDZK010000116.1 GCA_018267005.1 Bacteroidota bacterium | reverse complement strand
CTATCAATAAAGCGCTTTGGACCAGTTCCTTCGTTTTGTATACCGGTGGTTTAGCTACCATTGGCCTAAGCCTGAGCTATTGGCTGATAGATGTGCAGGGCCGGAAAAAATATACCTGGTTTTTTGTGGTGTTCGGCGCAAATGCCATTACCGCTTATGTGATGGCCGACTTTGTACCGCATTATTTGAGCATGATTCGCGGCGATGCCAAAGGCAACCCATTTTACCATACCTTCTTTTTGAACTTCCTGTCACCGGTAAACGCATCGCTGGCAAGCGCGGTATTTATCGTGCTGGCGGTATGGGTGGTAATGTGGGTATTGTACCGCTTCAAGATATTTATCAAAGTCTGAAATACTTTTGAAACTACTTAATTCGTTCGCATCTTAGCACTTTAACAATAAATTTCTATGTACCTGAGAAAAATCTCCCTATCAGCCTTATCACTGTTAGTTGCTGCAAGCCTGGCAACCGCGCAGGCAAAAAAACCGGCGCCATCGCCAAAATCCAAACCCATACCCTATAAGGAGCAGATCAAAGGCAGCCTGCTGCCGACCGATCCGAATGTCATCATCGGGAAACTGCCCAATGGGTTAACCTATTATATCCGCAAGAACGCGGAGCCAAAGAATCGGGCCGATCTTTACCTGGTCAACAAAGCCGGATCGGTGTTAGAGAGTGACGACCAGCAGGGGCTGGCGCACTTTACCGAGCATATGGCTTTTAACGGTACACGCGATTTTCCAAAGAACGAGCTGGTGAATTACCTGCAAAAAGCCGGCGTAAAGTTCGGCGCCGACCTGAACGCTTACACCTCGTTCGATGAAACAGTGTACCAGTTGCCTTTACCCACCGACAGCGCCAAAGTATTTGAAAAGGGTTTCGACATACTGGCCAACTGGGCAGGCTACCAAACCTTCGATCCCAAGGAAATTAACGACGAACGCGGAGTGGTGCTGGAGGAAGCGCGCCTGCGGGGCAAGAACGCGCAGGAACGCCTGCAGCAGCAGATATTGCCCGTACTGCTGAACAATTCGCGCTATGCCAAGCGCATACCGATAGGCAAAGAAGACATTTTAAAAACCTTTAAGCCCGAAACCATCAAGCGATTTTACCACGACTGGTATCGACCCGACCTGCAGGCGGTTATTGCCGTCGGCGACTTCGATCCGAAACAGGTGGAGGGTTTTATCAAGCAATATTTTTCGCCGCTGAAGGACCCGGCCAATGAAAAGCCGAGGCCAAAATATACGGTGCCGCCGTCGCAGGGCACGGTAGTGAAGATCGCCACGGATAAGGAATTTCCGCGGACGATTTTCGAGATGGTCGTACGTCATCCCGAAACGAAGATCCAAACCAAAGGCGAATACCTGCAAAGCATGCGCAACCGCTTATTCAACGCGATGCTGAATGCCCGCCTGAACGAATTGACCCAGCAGGCCAACCCGCCGTTTATCGTCGGCTTTACCAGCTATGGCGGATTTTTGGGTCACCAGGATGCATTCACCTCTGTTACGTTGGCTAAACCGGGACAACTGGAGTCGGCTGTAAAGGCGTTGGTGGCCGAGACGGAACGCGCCCGCAAGTTTGGGTTCACACAAACCGAGCTCGACCGCGCCAAACAGGATGCTTTGACGCAGATGGAGAACGCCTACAACGAACGCGATAAAACCAGGTCGGTGAATTTTGTACGCGAATACCAGGACAATTTCCTGGAGGGCGATGCTGTGCCAGGGATAAGTTGGGAATACAATTTTTACAAGGACAATATCGGCAGGATCACATTGGCCGAGATCAACGCACTGGCAGGCAAATACATCAGCGATCAGAACCGGGCGGTGATAGTGGAAGCGCCGGATAAGGAAAAGGACAAACTGCCCGACGATAAGACCTTGCTCGAATGGATCAATACCGCTGGCAAAGATGTGAAGCCTTACGTGGACAACGTAAGCAACAAACCTTTGGTGGATAAGGAACCGACGCCGGGCAAGACGCTATCAGTTCAAAAAGATACCGCCATTTTGACCACGACGCTGACGCTAAGCAATGGCGTAAAAGTGATATTGAAGCCGACCACCTTTAAAAACGACGAAATACTTATCGAAGGATACCACTTCGGCGGTACGTCGCTTGCCAGCGATGAGGATTTTACCTCGGCCAACCTGGCGGCGGGTGTGATAGGCAGCAGCGGATTGGGCAACTTTACAGAGATCCAATTGGATAAGATGCTGAGCGGTAAAAACGTAAGCATATCGCCGTTCATACGCGAGCTTTCGGAAGGCATATCGGGCAACTCGTCCAATAAAGACCTTGAAACGGCGCTGCAACTCGTTTACCTGTACTTTACCGAGCCGCGCAAGGACCCCAACATCTGGCAGGCCAGCATAACACAGACCAAATCGCTGCTGGCCAACCGCAGCCTCGACCCAAACAGCGTATACCAGGATACAGTTGCGGCTACGCTGAGCAACCACAATTTCCGCCGGATGGTTACCACGCCTGACAGGCTGAACAGCGCCAGCCTTGATAAGGCTTATGCTTTTTACAAACAGCGGTTTGCGGATGCCAATGGTTTTACCTTTGTGCTGGTAGGCAGCTTTGACACCGATAAGATCAAGCCTCTGCTCGAGAAGTATCTCGGCGGCCTGCCATCATCCGGCGGAACGGAAACGTACAAGGACCTGGGTATCCGTCCGCCTTCGGGGCAGATCACCAAAGATGTGTACAAGGGCATAGGCGACAAGAGCAGCGTGCAACTGGTTTTTAGCGGCGCTTATGATTACAACGATTACAACAACCTGCAGCTCGACGCGCTGAACGAGATCCTGAACATTAAACTGATAGAGCGCCTGCGCGAAAAGGAAGGTGAAACTTATGCGCCGGGTGTAAGGGTAAGTCATACCAAGCTGCCCGACGGGCGTTACAGCATAACGGTTTATTTTGGCTGCGCACCAGCCAACGTGGACAAGCTGATAGCAGCCACGCTCGACGAAATGAACAAGATCAAGCAAAACGGCCCGCAGGCGGTGGACGTGGAGAAGTTCAGGGCTGAAACCATGCGTGCCATACAGGTTGATCTGAAAGAAAACTCGTTTTGGGAGAGTCACCTGTACAGTTCCTCGCAAAACCAGGAAAACCCGGATGAGGCATTGAATTGGATAAGGAGCCTCGACCAGGCGACGGTTCAATCCGTTAAGGATGCAGCCAATAAATACCTGAACGAAAATAATCTCATTAAGCTGATACTGCTGCCGGAAAAGAAATAGAAAAACACGGATTGCACGAATTTGTCTGAATTAACATCGAATTGAATTGGTGTAATTCGCCTAAATTCGTGCAATTCGTGTTTATGACTATTGGGCAGCAGGTAATACAGGAATGGTATAGGCGCAAAAACTGGCGGCAATTTCCTTTTCAGCACGAAATGGAGGATGCTTATCTTGCCGGATACTCCGGCCTTCTGAATGCGCCCACCGGCAGCGGCAAAACGTTCGCCGTGTTCCTGCCTTTTTTGGCTGATTACATCAATAGGCATCCCGATACTTACCACACCAAAATAAACAACGGCTTGCTGATGCTTTGGATAACGCCGTTGCGTGCGTTAACCAACGATATCCGTAAGGCCATGCAGGAAGCTTGCGATGAGATAGGACTTCCCTGGCGCATCATGACCCGCACTGGTGACACTCCGGCGGCAGAAAAGCAGGCTTTAAAACATAAATTACCGGAAGTGCTGCTCACTACGCCGGAAAGCCTGCACCTGATGCTGGCGCAGAAGGAATATCCAAAAATATTCCAGGGCCTGCAGGTGGTCGTGATCGACGAATGGCACGAGTTGCTGGGCAGCAAACGCGGTGTACAGGTGGAGCTGGGGTTGTCGCGGCTAAAGGGCCTGGCCCGGAAGTTAGAAGTCGGAGGTCAGAGGTCGGAAAATGACTCCAGGCTTGGGACTCCAGGCTTAGGACTAAGAATCTGGGGCATCAGTGCCACCATAGGCAATTTGGAGCAGGCTGTTGACGTGCTGCTGGGTAATGATTTTCCGAAAGATAGGATCAAAATGGTGCGGGCGTTCCTGGATAAAAAACTTGTTATCAAATCAGTCATCCCGGAAAATGTCGAGAACTATTCCTGGTCGGGGCATATCGGTGTAAAGCTTCTGCCACAGGTGATGGAGATCGTCGCCAAAAGCAATACTACCCTGATCTTTACCAACACGCGGTCGCAGGCCGAGATCTGGTATCATGCTATACTGGATAATTACCCTGAATACGCGGGCATTATGGCCATGCACCACGGTTCACTGGATAACGAGGTACGCAACTGGGTGGAACAGGCTTTGCACGCCGAGGCGCTGAAGGTGGTGGTATGTACTTCAAGCCTTGACCTGGGTGTTGACTTTCGTCCTGTGGATACGGTGGTACAGGTCGGCAGCCCAAAAGGCGTGGCACGCTTTATGCAGCGGGCCGGCCGCAGCGGGCACCATCCAGGTGCCACATCGCGGGCATATTTTGTGCCGACGCATTCGTTAGAGCTTTTGGAAGGGGCAGCGTTGAAACAAGGTATCAGGCAGGGCATTTACGAGAGCCGCGACCCGATGTTGTTGTCTATGGATGTATTGATCCAATATATGGTCACGCTGGCTGTATCGGACGGCTTCCGGGCGGACGAACTTTTCAAAGAAGTTAAAACCACGTATGCCTTTGCCGACCTGGCCCGGCAGGAGTTCAATGAGCTGCTCGACTTCATAACACATGGCGGCAGGGTACTGGCGCAATATGACGAGTTTTTAAAAGTGGAGGTCGAGAATGGCCTGTACAAGGTAAATAACCGCCGCGTGGCTATGCGGCACAGGCTTAGCATCGGTACCATTACCAGCGATGTCAGTATACGCGTGCGGTGGCTGAGCGGCGGCAGCCTTGGAACGATAGAAGAGTCGTTTATATCAAAATTAAAAGAAGGCGACACCTTTTGGTTTGCGGGACAGAACCTTGAATTTGTGCGCATTAAGGAGATGAGCGCGTATGTGCGTAAATCAAAAGCAAAAAAGGGCCTGATCCCGAGCTGGATGGGCGGCAGGATGCCGCTTTCTTCGCAATTGTCGGCTGTCTTCAGGGATAAGCTCGACCAGGTAGCTCACGGGCAGGAAGAAGATGAGGAAGTGATTGCGCTGAAGCCGCTGTTCAATATGCAGGCCGAATTATCTCATTTGCCGCAAAAAAACGAATTCCTGGTCGAATCGTTCAGGGCGCGCGACGGGCATCACCTGGTATTTTATCCCTTTGAAGGCCGGTTAGTGCACGAAGGGATGGCTTCGCTTCTGGCTTACCGCATATCACGTATCCGGAGCTTTTCGTTTTCCATTGCCATGAACGATTATGGCTTCGAGCTGCTGGCCGACGAGGACATACCTATTGAACAGGCGTTGGAGGATGCGGACTTTTTTTCCATTAATAACCTCATCGACGATATACAGCTTAGTCTTAATGCGAACGAGATGGCCCGCAGGCGTTTTCGTGACATAGCTCATATCGGCGGACTCGTGTTTACCGGCTACCCGGGTCAGCCGGTGAAGAACAGACACCTGCAGGCATCAACCTCCTTACTGTTCGATGTTTTTACTGAGTATGATCCCAAGAACCTATTAGTGCGGCAGGCGTACAATGAGGCGCTGGCCTTTCAGCTCGAGGAGTTTAGGCTAAGGGAAGCTTTGCAGCGAATACAAAAGCAAACGATTATATTAAAAGAGATCCAAAGGCCCACCCCGTTTGCATTCCCTATTATGGTCGACAGCCTTGGGCGCGAAAGGTTAACTACCGAAACGCTGGAGGAACGCATAACCCGCCTGCTGCGGACAGATGAGACCGGTATTACGGAGCGGACGCCGCGGGAACGAAACGTGTGGTAAAGAAGAAAAAAGGTTTTTAGCCGGGTTTTGCCGCGTATCCGTCGACTATAAATGAGCCTTATAACAGGCAGATGTACAGATAGTAATGGTTAAAAGTTTTCTTTGGGTGAAATATTTTATAGTAATCGCTAAGTGTCGGGCAACACTATATGCTGTACATTACTTTTGCAATGCAATTACCTTAAATGGAGTTTGGATGTAAAAGCTTAATCGAACAGCTTTTTACCGCGAATGATCACCGTCAGGATGATTAATACGATGGGTAATACTGTGATAATTACTCCTACTAACGTTAAGCCACTGCTGTTCATAACTGGGTCTGATATTTAAAATTTATAAAAACAAAAACCGTGCCCTAAATGTATCGCCATTCAAGGCTATTATTAATTGACATGATTGCAGTAAAAAGGTTTAATATCAATGATCTAAACCGTGTATTATGTTCTACAAAAATGTCAATATCAATACTCCGCGGGTAACAAATTGCCCGCCGAACGCTTGCCGGCGCTTCGGGTGGTTAAACCCAGGCCGTCTATATGCGATATCGTGAAAGCCTTTCAGTACTTTTACATACTATTAAAGGCATCTATTTAGTCCTATCTGGTCAACAGAAAGGTTAATTGGTCAGCTCGTTTATAAATTTATATAAATTTCCATAACTTTATGATAATGAGAGTCAAAAAGTTTTGCACATCAACCGGATTTTTGTTAATTATTGGCTTCTGCGCATGCAGTCAGGCTAAGCCGGGTAACAGAGTTGTTCCGGGGAGCTCGGAGGACGTAAAAACCTTTCCCGGGGCCAAGCCAAACGCGTATTGGAAGAAAGTGTTGTCGCCCGAAGCTTATGAGATTATGGTGAACAAGGGCACGGAGCGGCCGTTCAACAACCCATATTGGAACAACCATGCAAAGGGAATTTATGTAAGCGCAGCAACAGGGAAGCCCCTGTTTAGCTCGGATGCCAAATTTGACTCCGGAACTGGCTGGCCGAGTTTCTTCAAACCGATCGATCCGAAGGCGATCATGATCGTTAAAGACTATTCGGACGGTATGGAGCGCGACGAGGTGCTGGAACGCAGCACAGGCTTGCACCTGGGTCATGTTTTCGATGATGGCCCTGCGCCGACGGGCTTACGCTATTGCCTTGATTCTTATGCTTTAAGATTCATAGAAACCAAATAATTGAATTTTTTTCAGAACTTTGAACCGCGGAGGCCAAAACCACGTAGGTATTTGTGTTTTTGCTTGTTACGTACATGATCATAGTTGTTTTTTTTATTTGTCACTGGTTCTTATCACTTTTTTTCCAGACGTTTTTCCTGCACCGTTACGCATCCCATAAGATGTTCAAAATGAATAGGTTTTGGGAGCGGGTGTTCTATTTCTGCACCTTCGTCTTCCAGGGTTCGTCGTTCCTGAACCCCCGTGCTTACGCCATTATGCACCGGATGCACCATGCGTACAGCGATACCGAGAAGGACCCGCATTCGCCGCACTTTATCAAAGATGTTTTCGGACTGATGATGAAGACCAAGGATATTTATGTATCCTACCAGAAATACAAGGTGGAACCCGAGCCGCAGTTCCGCGACCGTTACCCAACCTGGAATTTCGTCGATCGTATCGGCGATCTTTGGCCCACACGTATTTCCTTCGGTATTTTTTACGTAGCCTTCTACGTGGCATTTGCGACGCATTGGTGGATGTACCTGCTGCTGCCGGTTCATTTCCTGATGGGGCCTATTCACGGCGCAATCGTCAACTGGTGCGGGCATAAATATGGGTATGCTAATTTTGACAATGGCGACCATAGCAAAAACACGCTGCCGCTTGATTTCCTGATGATGGGCGAACTGTTTCAGAATAATCACCACAAGAAGCCGAACGATCCAAAATTTTCAAAACGCTGGTTCGAGCTTGACCCGACTTACCCCGTCATGAAGCTGATGCATTCTCTTCGTATCATCAAGCTTAGAAAAGCCTGAAGCCAATGATCGCCACACTAAAGGTCATATTCAGTGTGTTATTCGTGTGGATGTGTTATGTGGTTATCAGCACCAGTATACAAAGCAGCCTGTTCAAAGAGTGGGACTTCCTCGGGTCGATTCCCTGGATGCGCGCCACGCTTTGGGATTTTTATGCCAATGTGCTGGTCATCTTTATTTGGGCGTGCTACAAAGAAAAAAGCTGGACGCTTAAAATCCTTTGGCTCGTACTCCTCGTATGTTTAGGCAGCATCGCCAGTTGCGCATTTGTTTTGATACAGTTGTTCAGGCTAAAACCCGGCGAGGGCTTAAAAGAGTTTTTTAGCAAACAAAATGGGTAACTCGGTTTGGTGGCTCGCAGTTTACAGCCTCATCGCATGCAGCGTTATTATGTTGCTGGTATGGTTTTGGGCCCATCGCATTAAAAACGCTGGTGTGGTAGATATCTTCTGGTCGTACAATTTCCCGGTTATAGCCATTATCCTGTTGTTGCTGGCGCCGGGTTTTGAAACGCGCAAGCTGATCATTTGCAGCATGGTGATCATTGCGGGTGCGCGGCTCGGCACGCATATCCTGACCAGGACGGTGAGCCACATGCACGAAGAAGAAGGCCGTTACCAGCAATTGCGGCAGGAATGGGGTCCCAACCCCGACAGGGTTTTCTTTTGGTTCTTCCAGGCGCAGGCCCTGTCCAACGTTATATTAGCCATTCCGTTTTTCACGATCTGCATGAATACCAGTACTGCATTATCGCCGCTGGAATATGCAGGCATGGCATTATGGCTGATCAGCGTTTTGGGCGAATCGATTTCGGATGCACAATTGCGCGCCTTTAAGAAAAATCCGGCCAACAAAGGCAAGGTTTGCAGCAATGGGCTGTGGAACTACTCGCGTCACCCGAATTACTTTTTCCAGTGGATGATGTGGATGTCGTACCTGGTGTTCGCGCTGACATCGCCGTACGGCTATTTGGCGGTCATCAGTCCTGCAATAATTTTGTACCTATTGCTGAAGGTGACAGGTATCCCCATCACCGAAGAACAGTCCATCCGTTCAAAAGGCGATGCTTTCAGGGAATACCAAAAAACGACGAGCGCCTTTGTGCCCTGGTTTAAGAAGGGTTAGACATTTGACGTGGTACGTTATACGTTTTCGCCCACTCAATTTTTGATAATTTTTCTATCTTTCAAAATCTATAATCGCCACAACACCGTAATCTAACCAAGAACCCAAACGTACTACGTAAAACGTACTACGTAAAACCCGACATGTGGTACGATAAATTACTCGAGCAAAATAAGATCCCGGATTTTCTGCTGCGGCGCGGAATCCGAAAGTTGTTGCAACAGCGTCTCCGCGACGAAAACAAGGGCGGCGTTGAAACGCAGCAGGCGCACCTGGCGGCACTGATCGATCAACTAAAGGCTTCACCTATTGCCATAAACACCGCCGAAGCTAACCAGCAGCATTATGAAGTGCCGACGCGGTTTTATCAGTATTGCCTGGGTAAAAACCTGAAATATTCAAGCGGGTATTGGAAAGACGGCGTTATTGATATTAATATATCGGAAGATGATATGCTGGAACTGACCTGTCAGCGCGCCGGGCTGCAGGATGGGCAACAGGTTCTGGAGCTGGGCTGCGGTTGGGGTTCGCTGTCGCTGTATATGGCCGCGAAATACCCGGGAAGCAATTTCAAAGTAGTATCGAATTCAAGCACACAAAAGCAATTCATCGATGATCAGGCCAGGCAGCGCGGCATTGCTAACCTGGCGGTGATCACGGCAGATATGAATACTTTCAATACGGATGAGCAATTCGACCGGATCTTATCTGTAGAAATGTTCGAGCACATGCGCAACTGGCAATTACTGACGCAAAAAGTAGCTTCATTTCTGAAGCCGGACGGCAGAGTTTTCATTCATATTTTCACGCACAGGGAATATAGTTACTTGTTCGAGGTAAAAGATGATACCGACTGGATGAGCAAATACTTTTTTACCGGCGGTATGATGCCCGGCGACGACTTGCTATTTTATTTCAACGACGATCTGGTCGTCCAAAAACACTGGAATGTAAGCGGCACGCACTACGGTAAAACCGCAGAGGCCTGGTTGAAAAACATGGATGCGCATCGGGCGGGGATCATGGCCTTGTTTGAAGAAACTTACGGCAAAAATGAGGCTTTAAAATGGTGGGTTTACTGGCGGATATTCTTCATGGCTTGTGCCGAACTCTGGAACTACGATGGCGGCAACGAGTGGCTCGTCAGTCATTATTTACTTCGTAAAACGGGCAAATGATACGGCTGATCATTCTTGTCTTGCTCTTCCTCTTGTCGTTGTTGGCCGTTCTGCGCGGACAGGCTTATTACCTGTGGCTGTTATCGATCGCAGTGACCGAATTCCCTTTGATATTCGTTTTTGGCACCACTGTAATGCTGCTCACCGGTTTTTGGGTGACCAAATTTCAGTTAGCCGGCACAGTTGCCGGTGCTATGGCTTTGTTATTATTTCTTTCGCCGGTGTTCCGATCGTACTTGGTTTCCCGGGATTTGAAGCAGGACCTTGCCGCTGCGTTTGGTCCGGAAAAGATAAGGAGCGATATAAAACCTTTCACTTTCGGCGATCTGTTCAAACTAAAGTTTACCGACACTATTCCGCATCAAACCCTTACCTATGTTAAATACCGTGATGGTAAAGAAATGACGCTCGATCTTTTCCCGTCGCAACTGCCCGGAAAACGGCCCTGCGTGATCGTAGTGCACGGCGGCTCGTGGACCAGCGGTGACAACAAGCAATTACCCGATCTGAACAGCTATCTTGCCCGCAAAGGCTATCATGTCGCGGCGATCAATTACCGGCTCGCCCCTAAGTATCAGGCGCCGGCGCCTGTGGAAGATATTCGCGAGGCGATGAATTATTTCAGGAAACGTGCCGGCGATTTTCATATCGATACGAATAAATTTGTTTTGCTTGGCCGGTCGGCAGGTTCACAGATTGCTTTACTGGCGGCATACACCCTGCACGATAAGGCCATTAAAGGCGTCATCGAGTTTTATGGCCCCGTGGACATGGTTTGGGGTTATTCAATCCCATCGAACCCGCTGATTATGGATAGCCGTAAGGTAATGAACGAATATGTAGGAGGCACTTATGCTGATGTACCGCAGAAGTATCATGATTGCTCGCCAATCTTTTTTGTTGACAAGGATTCGCCGCCAACATTAATGATCCACGGCGTCAACGACCCTTTGGTGACTTATCTGCATACGATAAAGCTAAGCGCTCCCCTGGCCGCAAACCATATTTCCCACTACTGGCTCAAATTGCCATGGGCCACGCATGCATTCGATTTCAATTTATATGGACCCGGCGGACAGCTCTCAACCTATGCCGTTGAACAATTTTTAAACGAGGTGACCCAATGAAGACGGCGATCATAGGAACCGGCATCGCGGGTATGGGTTGCGCTCACTTCCTGCACCCGTACGACGAACTGACTATTTACGAGCAAAACGACTACGTCGGCGGTCACACTAATACGGTTACGATTGACGAGGATGGTAAGCCGGTTTATATCGACACCGGGTTTATGGTTTTCAATTACGTCACCTACCCTAATCTTTGCCGTCTTTTTGCCGAATTGAAGGCGCCGGTAAAGAAAACCGATATGTCGTTCAGCGTACAGCATTTGCCAAGCGGATTGGAGTACAGCGGCTCGGGCCTGAACCATCTTTTTGCGCAACGGAAAAACATTTTTAACCCGCGGTACATCAAAATGCTGATGCAGATCGGGCGGTTCAATAAGGAAAGCGTCGATATCCTGGATGACCCTAAGTATGCCGCTTATTCACTGGGGCAATATGTCCGCGAGTTCGGCTATGGCGACGACATGCTATGGAAATATTTAGTTCCGATGAGCTCGGCGGTGTGGTCGACGCCGATGGAGCAGATGCTCGATTTCCCCGCCGTTACGCTGGTTCGTTTTTTCCAAAACCATGGTTTTTTGGGATTGAACACGCAGCATCAATGGTATACATTGCAAAATGGCAGCCAAAGCTACCGGGAACTGCTGATAAAGCCTTTCAAACACCTGGTTCACGTGAACCGCAAGGCGCTTGGCGTAAAACGGGTTAACGGCAAAGCGGAAGTAAGCGCCAGTGACGGATCTACCGAAGTTTTTGACCGCGTCATCATAGCCGCCCATGGCGACCAGGCTTTGCGGATGCTGGATGACCCAACAAGCGAAGAACAAGCCTTGCTTTCGCCTTTCAAATACAAGTACAACAAGGCCGTTCTGCATACGGATGAGAGCATTATGCCGAAAACCAAGCTGGCCTGGAGCAGTTGGAACTACCGTATAAAAATGCAGAATGACGCCTTGATTCCAAGCACTATCTACTGGATGAACCGCCTGCAAGGCGTATCTGACAGAAAGAATTACTTCGTCTCAATCAACCCGCACGATGACCTGGACGAAAAGACAATATTGATGGAGATCGATTATGAGCACCCGTTGTTCGACATTCCGGCGATTAAAGCCCAGGCGCAGTTGCAAACATTAAACCAGGGCGGTCCTCTTTATTTCTGTGGCAGCTATTTTAAATACGGTTTCCACGAGGACGCTTTTAGCAGCGCTGTGGATCTGAGCTCGCAACTATTGGGCGGGCCGGTTTATAGTGAAAAAATCGTCCGCCCGCCGGTTTAAATCGTACCTTTATTTAGGCCATGAATTCATGTTTGTACAAAGCCCGGGTAATGCACAACCGTTTGGCACCAAAGCCAAACCGGTTCCATTACAACGTGTTCATGTTTTACCTTGACCTGGATGAGATAGAAATGCTGCATAAGCGGTTGAAATTTATGAGCCGCAACCGGTTCAACCTGTTCAACTTCCGCGATAAGGATCATTTACAGTTACCAAAGGAAAACCCGGATAAAAGCAAAAACGTTCGCCGGCATATCAGTGACTACCTGGAATCAAATGGGGTAAAGATCGGTAACGGACGGATCATGATACTGACCAACCTGTGTACGTTGGGTTACCAGTTCAACCCAGTGTCGTTTTATTTCTGTTACGATGAACAGGAGCGACCCTTATGCAGCGTGGTAGAAATATGCAACACTTTCCTGGAGATGAAGCCCTTCTTCCTGGGAGACAATACCAGGGAAGGCGATCATTACAAACTCAATACGACCAAGTATTTTTACG
>JAFDZK010000115.1 GCA_018267005.1 Bacteroidota bacterium | reverse complement strand
TATTATTTTTTACTATTAAAAGCTGAAGAATATATTAATTTGAAACACTGGCCTCCATTTTGGTGGGTAGCGGGCACTTTATTCTTTTATTTCGCTAATACGGCTTGCGATTTGTTCGATGATAAGTTGTCAAAAGTAATGATCAATATTTTTCATCAGCATTTGACCTATTTTATTTATAAGATTCTGAATATCATTCTCTACGGCTGCTGGAGCTACGCATTTATTTGTCGCAAATGGCTAACGAAGACATCGGAAAGCTTGTCATAATAACCACTTTAATATTCTTAATAGCACCTGCTTTTTTGTTGCTATACATTTTTATTTATAACCGCCGGAAGAAGAAACATATGGAAGAGAAAGAGCAGTTGAAATTGATCTTCGAAGCCGAACTTATAAAAACCCAGATGGAGATCCAGGAACAAACCATGCAGACCGTCGGAGTCGAGCTGCACGATAATATTGGCCAGTTACTGAGTCTTACCTCGCTTACTTTAAATTCGATAGAGCTCGAAAATGTTGACAAGGCGCAGCAAAAGATCGATGCCGCTATCGAGCTTAACCTGAAGTCGATCAAAGAGATGCGCCTGCTGGGCAAGCTGCTGCACGGCGAGCAACTCGTTAAACTCGGACTGGAGGAGGCCATACGGAATGAGATAGCCTGGATAGAGAAATCGGGTAAATTTACGGTCGTTTATGATATAGATGGCGAAAGGCCCGCCGAAAACAATGCAGATAAGGACCTGATCCTGTTTCGCATCATGCAGGAGATATTTAACAATATCATTAAGCATTCCCGGGCGAAGGAGATCGACATCAGGCTGGCCTACCGCGCCGATAGTATCAGCTTCCAGATCATCGACGATGGCGACGGGTTCGACATCCATACATTGACCGATGCGCAAAAAGGCATGGGATTGAAAAACATCCAGAAGCGGGCCGAAATAGTAGGCGGCGAAGTGTTTATCCAGTCGCAGCCGGGGCAGGGTACCTGCATCGAAATAATTATACCTTATCCCTGATATTATGGAAACCGGAAAGATTCTGATTGCAATTGTCGACGACCACACCCTTTTCAGGAACGGCGTAGCAAGCCTGATGAGCGAATTTGATGAGCTGCAATTATTATTTGAGGCCGAAAACGGGCTGCAAATGCAGGAGGCGCTGGCCAAACACGGCGCGCCCGACGTGGTGCTGATGGATATCAATATGCCCGTGATGGACGGCTACGATGCAACCTCGTGGCTCAGAAAAAATTACCCGCCGGTAAAGATACTTGCGCTCAGCATGTTCGAGGACGACCACGCGGTCATCAAAATGATCCGGTGCGGCGCAAGCGGGTACGTGCTGAAAGAGTCCAAACCGCGTGAGCTGCTTGAAGCGATACAGTCGATACGTGCCAAAGGCGTTTACATTAATGAATTGGTGTCGGGTAAGCTGATACGCTCGGTCGCTGAGGATGAGGACGGCGTCGAGCTTTCCAAAAAAGAAGTTGAATTTCTCAAATACTGTTGTTCCGAACTTACTTATAAAGAAATTGCCGATAAGATGTTTGTCAGCCCGCGCACGGTGGACAATTACCGCGAGTCGCTGTTCTTAAAGCTCAATCTCAAATCGCGCACCGGCCTGGTGCTATATGCCATACAAAATCGCATGTTCAGGATCTGATAGAATTTGTGCGACGGAAAGCAGCCTGCAATACACCTCATGCGGAAATATTAGCGGGTATGCATTTAAATTATCTCTATATTTAATTATAACTTTAACGAGCGGTATAGTTTTACGAAAATTGTGAAACTTATGTAACGCTATTGCCGTTAAGCGTATCGTTTACATGATGGGGTTGATGTCAGGCAAGCAGCAAAACAAAACGGTCGTTGCAATAAGCATATTCGCCATTGCGGTAAGTCTTGTCGTAATGGTGGGTTGGGTATGTAATATCACTGTATTAAAGCAGGTCGTACCCGGGTTTGTGCCGATGGTGTTCAACACGGCGCTTTGTTTTATTTTGTTCGGCGCGGCGCTGCTGGTTACGCAATACAGTAAAACTAGTTTCGGCCGGGCGGTATTTTTAAGCCTGTCGCTTGCCGGCACACTGATCGGCTTGCTCACCTTGCTGGAGTTCCTGTTTGGTTTTAACGCCGGTATCGACCAGCTTTTCGTCAAAGACAACCAGCAAATTTCAGCCGACCATCTTTACTCGGGGCGCATGGCGTATAACGCCGCCATTTGCTTTACGCTGCTTGGTGCTGGCTTCCTGCTGCTCGCCCTGCGCAAGCGGTTGTCCGATCTTATAGCACAGGCGCTTTTTCTCGTCGTCTGCATCCTCACCGCCATAGCGCTGATCGGTTACCTGTACGGCGTTTCGCTGTTTAACACCTTGTTGTACGTCAGCTCAATGGCTCCCCATACCGCCATCCTGTTTTTTTTGCTTGCCGTTGGCGCGTCACTGCTTAATCCACAGCTCGGCATGGCCAGCTTGTTTACGGGGAAGCAGATCGGCAACAAAATGGCAAGACGGTTATTCGGCCTCATCGTGGTTACCGCCGTGGTGTTCGGCACGGTACGGCTTCAAACACAGCATTACGGGTTTTTCACGAATGAGATAGACGTTTCATTGCTTGTGGTATGCTTCCTGCTGGTAAGTTTAGCCATTATCTGGAGCACTGCCAACTGGCTGAACGCCATAGAGCTTAAACGCGCGCAGGCCGAAGAACAAGTGAAACTAATGAACGCTGAGCTGGAAAAACGCGTGGATGAACGTACCCGGGAAGTGCATGAAAGCGAAGAAAAATATCACTCGCTGATCGAGCAGGCATCAGATGCGATATATGTGCTCGACACCAACATGAATTTTACCGACGTTAATGCCAGCATGTGCACTATGATGGGTTACAGCCGTGAAGAATTGCTGAGCATGAATGTGGAGGACATCATCGATCCGGAAGAACTGAAAACGGATCCTTTGCTTAACGCCGCGGAAAACCCCCACATAAATATATTCCGTGAACGAACTTTTATGCGCAAGGACCGGTCGGTGTTTACCGCCGAAATCAACGTGAAATTATTTCCCGGTAAAATGGTGATGGTGATGGCGCGGGATATTTCCGAGCGCAAAAGAATAGAGGCAGAGCGCCGCGAAGCCGAACTGAAATTCCGCACATTAGCTGAAAAATCATTAGTTGGCGTTTACATCAGTCAAAATGAAAGATTTAGTTATGTCAATCCGAAGTTCGCCGAAATATTTGGTTACGAACCCGGAGAACTCATCGATACGGAGCATAGCGCTATAGAAATTATTATCAGCGAAGAATACCTGCCTATAGCCCGGGCGAACATTATGGCCCGCCACCGCGGAGAAATCGAAATTGCGCATTACGAGGTTAAGGGAAAGAAAAAAGACGGAACGGACAACTGGGTGGAGTTTTATGGGAACAGGGTGGTCATAGGCGGTGAGCCGGCCATTATAGGCACCATGCTGGATATTACCGAACGCCGGGAAGCGGAAAATATGGTACTGAAAGAAAAGATGCTTTCAGACACGATCATCAACAGCTTGCCGGGTATATTTTACCTCATCACCGACCAGGGTAAACAAGTGCGGTGGAATATCAATTTCGAAACCCTGACAGGCTATACCAGCGCGGAGATAGAATATCTGACGCCTTACGACCTGATCGCGCCGGAAGATCATACCAAAGTCCATGACGCTATTGAACAAGTATTTGAGGAAGGGTATGCGGCAGTCGAGGCCAGTGTAAGGGCTAAGAATGGCACAAAAACGCCATTGCTATTGACCGGAACGCCTATTCTTTACGAGGGACAGCGCTGTTTGCTGGGTATGGGTATTGATATTTCATCGCGGGTGAAAGCTGAAGAGGAACTGCGGGCTTCCGAGCAGAAATATAAATTTCTTTTCGAAAGCAACCCCTTACCCCTGTGGATGATAGCCAGGAACGACCTGAGCATTATAGCAGTGAATGAGGCCGCCGCGAAGCTTTATGGCTACGAACGGGACGAGCTGTTAGGAAAAAGCGTGCGCATGCTGCGGCCTGCCGACGACCAGGAGCGCAACCTGGCCGGTTCGCCTTTAACGTCTTTTAGCCAAAGCCATGAAATCGGCATTATCAGGCATTTGAAAAAGGATGGCAGCCCGATGTACGTTCACATCATCGCTCATGATATCGTGTTCGAAGGACGCGAAGTAAGGCTTTCCTTTACCAATGACGTTACAGAAAGGCTGCGGGCTGAAGAATCCCTGCAGAAGTCGCAAGCCAACCTGCAAACGATCCTGGAAACAACGGATATCGCTTACGCTCTTTTTGATACCGACCTGAAAGTATTGGAATTTAACCAGAAAGCCATTGAGTTCGTGCAGTCACAGTACAGGCATACGCCGCAAAAAGGCGACCGCCTGGCAGATTATTTCCCGCCCGCGCGTTTCCCGCAGTTCCTGAACTTTGCCAAAGAAGTATTACAAGGCAGGCATATCAGCTATGAGGTCGATTATCCGCGGCGCGATGGTTCGGCGTTTTGGTTTGACGTAAGATTGTCGCCGATCATGAGCGACAGCAAAGAGATACTGGGGATGCTAATGGCTTTGTACGACATTACAGAACGAAAGAATACCGAGCAGGACCTTAAAAGCGCCTACCAGCGCATACAGAACCACGTTGAGAGCATAAAGGATATGGCCTGGAAGCAGTCGCACCTGGTACGCAGCCCGGTGGCCAATCTTAAAGCTCTTGCCGATCTGCTGAGATCGCACCCGGCAGATACCGAAACTTTGCAGCATTTCCAGGCGGAACTCAACCGGCTGGACGCCATCATACACGAAATGGCGCGCGAAGCCTCGGGACATGTAATGTAGTGGTGCTTCTCAGGTAATCGCCAGCGTGTGTTCTTTAAGGCCAAGAAACCTTGCATACCGCTTCGCCGCCGAATTCAGCGCCGAATTTGCCGCCTTCGTGAACGGCTTGAACGGCGTAACCTGCAAGATGACAGTGTTTTTTGATAGCGTCTTTTTCCAAATCCCGGCAATAGTTCCGTTGATGACGACGGTGTTGTTGAAAATCGTTCCGCGCGGGTCGGCTTTATCGACGTGTTTTTCGTCGATGGCGAAACTACGGTCTTTATAGCTTACGATGTATTCGTCGTAATTGGGCAGCAGCAAAACTTGTGACGGCACATCACCCTGGTTTGGCAGATCGCCGGCAAACCAATACATTCCATCACTATTTAGTTTATTTTTTATCATTTCCAGCCCGGCAGAAGCGTCAGCTATGGTCAGGCCGCTCCACCAGGCATAATCATGCACAGTGGCCGGGCCGTGCGAGCTGAAATATCGTTCTGCGAGATTTGCCAGCGCTTCTTCTCGAGAGAAAATCCGTGTTTTTGGAACGCGTTCGTCCAGCAACGCATAGGTAAGATGTTTTCCCTGCACGCCTCCGCTGCAAACCAATTGCTGCAATTCCATTTCCATCATGATATGAATGAAACGCTGTTCGTCAGTAGCAATGCCGCCAAGTTTCAGTGCGGCGGCTATGTCGGTGCGTATCAGTTGTTTGCCGCCTTCGAGCAAGCGGGTGATAATATCTGCGCACCTGGCAAAAATGCTGTCGCTTAATTCAAAGAAGCGTAGCCTTGTGGCGGTATGCATGCGAATCCTTTTTGCGGTAAGTTCCAGCATCCATCGCAGGTCTTCAGGCGCGACGAAATGCCAGGTTGGCCGCATCACATGCGTGCGGATGATCTCGCCGTCGTTAAATGCTTTTTCAATTTGCGCGTCAATCCCGGTTTTTAAGCGTTGCGCCAATGCCCATTTAGCGCCGGGATAATCCTGGGCCTGAACCGCGCCAAGCCACCTGACAATGTCGGCGGGCCGGGTAAATTGCTGCCCCGCGAGATGATGATTTTGCAGCCTTTGACGCTTAAGATCAGGAGCGGGCATTTTTCGGAGTCAAAAGTTATCTTCGTAACGGTTCAGTTTATTGCGCAGCATGCGCATCTCCTCGCGAATGTCGTCCAGTTGCTGCAGCAAGTGCGTAATAGCGCCGATACCTGCTACGTTGATCTCCAACTCATGATGCAGGCGTATCATTTTCTCCAGTTTGGGCATCTGCTCATCCGGAACGTATGCGGTTTGGCCGACAATCGTCAGCTCAACTAATCCTGCTTCGCTCAGCGAATCGATAAATGTATATTCCACATGATGCAGCGAGCAAAAATCTGCGGCGGTTATTAAAGTGGCGTTGGTCATGTTCTTAATTCTAAATAAACACTTTCGGACTTCCGAACTTATGCGGACTTCCGGACTATTTATGCTTTGCGCTTTCAGCTAACTCGATGAACAATTGCTTTTGTTTTTCGGTCAGGTTGGTGGGTATCTGTACGTCATACGTCACCAGCAAATCGCCTGCTTCGCCTTCTTTTTTGTAAACCGGCAGGCCCTTACCCTTTAGCCTGATCACGCTGTTGTTCTGCGTCTCGGGTTTCACTTTGATCTTAACCTTGCCGGTCAGCGTATCTATCGTCACCTCGCCGCCCAGTACGGCTGTATACAGGTCGAGCTTAACCGTGATATGTAAATTTGCGCCGTCGCGTTTAAAGTTAGGGTCGCCGGCCACGCGAAAGGTAATGTACAGGTCGCCGGCCGGGCCTCCGTTCACACCCGGACCGCCATGCCCGGCTATTTTTATCGTTTGCCCGTTCTCCACGCCTGCCGGTATCGTTATCCGGATGTTCCTGCCATTCACCGTCAGGGTTTGTTTGTGCGTTTCGCTCACATCTTTCAGCGATAGTTGTAATTCAGCGTTATAGTCCTGCCCGCGGTACCTGGCCTGTCTTCCGCTGCTGCGGCCGCCCATACCGCCGCCGAACATCTGCTGGAAAAAGTCCGAAAAGTCGCCCCCGCCGCTAAAATCCCCGAAATCCTCAAAGCCCTGCGTATGTCCCTGTCCGAAGCCGCTGTACTGCTGGCCGTGTGCACGCTGCTGTTGGGCGTATTTTTCGTACTCTTCGCCATGCTGCCAGTTCTCGCCATATTTGTCGTACTTTTTGCGCTTTTCGGCATCGCTCAGCACCTCGTTGGCCTCGTTTATCTGCTGGAATTTCTTGTTCGCTTCCGGGTCGTTCGGGTTCAGGTCGGGGTGGTACTGCCTTGCCAGCTTGCGATAGGCCGCCTTAATATCCTTTTCGGTCGCATTCTTGTCGAGCCCTAATATTTTGTAATAATCAATAAAAGCCATGTTGTTTAATTAACCCCGGTTGTTCATCGAAGGTTTTGCACGTATAAAATTAGGGATTAGTCCGGAAGTCCGAAAGTATGTGTAAGTCCGAAAGACAATTTTGTCGTTTATAAAATTTATGAATTAAAAGAATTCAGGTAATTTGTTAATTCAAAAAATTCGGGTTCAGACAAAGGATTGCGATCTACCACCCGTCATATCCGCCCGTTGTCCGAAGTTTGTAACTTCGGACTTTTATGTATGTAGTCTCAGACTACAGGCTTACCCATTCGAAGTCAGAACTTCGAACAGCTTAGGCAGAACAAAATACCCGATCCCCTTTGTCATTCTGACCGATAGCGAAGAATCTATCACACGCACATCACCAGTTCCGAACAACACTGGAATAGATGCCTCACTGCGTTCAGCGTCACAAGGTTGGTTAGAAAGATAGCTGCTTTCTCCGATAGTAACATCGCAATAACGCGGAAGGAATAGCGCTCACATTTTCGTCATAAAACCTTAGCTTTGGATAAAACCAAACGCTATGAAAAACATCATCACTTGCTTGATTATCGCTTTAACACTGTCCCTTTTCGCCAAGGCCCAAACCACGAATGACGGCTGGATATCGCTGTTCGACGGCAAGTCGCTGAATGGCTGGAAGGTGGGCGATAATGCCGAAACGTTTTCGGTTAAGGACAGCATGATCGTGGTTCACGGCAAAACCGCTCACCTGTTTTACGACGGACCGGCGGAGGACCACAATTTCAAAAATTTCGAGTTCAAGGCCGATGTGATGACGCACCAGGGCGCCAACTCGGGCATTTACATTCATACGGCATACCAGCAGGGCGGCTGGCCCGCCAAAGGCTACGAGATACAGGTGAACAATACGCATACCGACTGGCGCCGCACAGGCAGCGTTTACGGCATACAGGATATTAAAGACGTGTATGTGAAAGAAGGGGAGTGGTTTACCATGGACATTACCGTGCAGGGCAAAAGGATAATCGTGAAGATCAACGGCAAAGTGGTAAATGACTATACCGAGCCTGCAGACCTGCACCGCACGGGCGACGATGCCCAGCGTATGCTTTCGAGCGGAACTTTCGCCCTGCAGGGGCACGATCCCAACAGCCTGGTTTATTACAAGAACATCATGGTAAAACCCCTGCCTTAATAAGAACCCAAACAAGAGACAGGAACCAGGTTGTAACACCTAAGGCGTATAACGTCAAACTTATAACCCTTTCCTTCGGATAAACACAGGCTGTTTGACGCCCCGCAATTTCGTATATTGCGTTATCGGAATCAGCATTATGACCGGCAGAAAAACCCATTGGGAAAATGTTTACAATAAGCACCCGCTTACAGACGTAAGTTGGTACGAGCCCGTGCCCGAAACTTCCCTTTCGATCATCAAACGCTTTAAGCTGCCTAAGGATGCCGCCATAATAGATATCGGCGCCGGCGACAGCTTGCTTGTGGATCACCTGCTTCTTTCAGGATATTCCAATATTACCGTACTCGATATTTCGGAAAATGCCATTGAAAGGGCCAAAGCACGGCTGGGCGACAACGCAAAGATGGTGAACTGGGTAGTGAGCGACGTGCTGGATTACCATCCTTCTGAAAAGTACGACCTATGGCACGACCGCGCCACATTCCATTTCTTTACTGATCCTGTCGAGAAGCAGCGCTATCTGGATTCCGCTCATCAGAATTTAAATGACGACGGCTACCTGGTTCTCAGTACCTTCAGCATTACTGGACCCGAAAAATGCAGCGGCTTATCCGTTGAACAATATTCCGAAAAAAAAATGTCGGATCTGCTGAGCCGTTATTTCGATAAAATAAGGTGTATAACCAAAGCGCATATGACTCCCTGGGACGCCATACAAAATTTTGTCTATTGCAGCTTCAGGAACAGGGCGTTAGAACGGGGAGCGTTGGTTTAATTCTGCCTTACATTATTGAGGATAAAAGAATAAGTCATCTTTTGCGATACCGCCTTGCTTCCGCGCGCTCCCACTGGAAGAAGACCCCGTGGAGGCAGAAATGTCCGACGTAATTCACCTTACATTATCCAGATTAAAGGTATAAGTAATCTTTTGCGATACCGCCTTGCCGTTAGCCTGTGCGGGCGTCCACCAGGGCGCCTCGTCAATAGCGCGAGCAACCCGCTCCTGGACGGCGTCGCTTACGCGAGTAAGCGACCGGCCGTTGATTAATTTCCCCTGGTCGGTAACCGTAAATACGATAATGATGGCGGTTCCGGCTCTTTTGTCAACATACGGACTGAAGTAGACAGATAATTTTTGCTGCATATAGGTGGCAAAGTTTACGGGCTCTATGGCGTCGACCATATGTGCCTGGCGTCGAAATTTTTCTGAGGCCTCAAGCAGCCTGGCCTTCTCCTTTTCGTAATCCTTGTTCGGAATGCTTTCCTTTAATACGTCGTCTTCATAAATGTCAGTCTTGCTGGCAGATACCCATTCGCCATATTTTTTGCCTTTCAGGTAATTCCCCTTTATTGCCGGCACGGTATCGTGCACGCCATACACAAGAAACGGTCCATTAAGCTCGTTGTTACGAAAAGTCTGCAGTTTCATTCTCCGGCCGTCGGAGTAATAATCTATCCACTCGCCGTATCTTGCTCCATTAACGAAATAGCCCGAGTGCATTAGGGTATGTTGGCCTGCGCCGTTAAAATAGTACTTAAAGGGCCCGTTAGGAATAGTCATTTCAGGGTCCTTGTATACGCCTTCCACCATCAGTTGGTGGTTTATCATATCGAATTGCGACGCCTTCCATAATGTAGTATCCTCAGTAAATTTGCTAAGGATGACTTTGGTTGCTGCCATCGAACTGTCTGCTACCCGGATGGAGATTCTTGTCGAGATAGATAAGCGTTGACTGTGCATGTGCAAAATGAGCAACCGAAATCATGATAAAAAAAGGTATGACAGGTTTCATACCTCTAATATAAAAACAGTCGTAATATTTTTACTGCAAAAACGCCAGGTACGAATTTTTGTATTCAGGTCTTTGCAACTGCGCCCTTAAACTTTTAAATATCTGCACCGGCGCGTCGGTGGCGAACATATTCACTAACCAGGCCGGCAGCGAACCTCCCGGATCGAGGTGGATGGTATATACCACCCTGATCTGACCCCGACCGGCCGGCGTGATGGTCCATTTTCCTATCGAATGATCGATCCTGACAACGCCTTTCTTAACCGGTACCCAGCCCGGTACGGCTGGACCGTCAATGGTGACCACCTTGGTATCGGGGTCCTGGCTGACGACCAGGTGCGCCACGTAATCGCGGTTGGCTGCAGGCCAGGGCAGGTTTACCTCGGAGTAATAGTAAAGCTCGGCGGGAGACACCTGTTTAAGCAGCACCGCCGATTTGACGTGGTAAACCCATTCGGGCGCTGTTGTCACGTCCATGATGGTCGCTACCAGTTGTCCGGGCGTTGCATTATAAGTGCATTCAACTTTAATGGCTTTGATCTTCGAGTCGGGCATAGCGCCGGTGTAAACCTTTATTCCGTCCTTCTCCGTTTTTAGCTCCCATTCGCCCTGCGCCGCGGCCGGTAACACCCTTAAAATAAACGGTATCAGTACCCATAAAAACCTTTTCATAATAACCCAATTCCGTTTGTTTAATGCAATTTAGAATGGCAGCCGCGCGATTGCAGTTCATAGAAATGTCATATCATTCAATCGATTGATTAACAATATTTTAATTTTTGACTAAAATAGTATTTTGGTCAAAATAGTGTCATGCTGTTTATTTAATATTAAGTACAGGAGAGCATTTTTCACTGGGAAACCGGAACGGGGTGGCGTTTTTAGGATAGCTTAACCGCTTATTTTTATATCGAGCGCAGCGGCTGTAAGGGCGCTAACTTCTCCATCAGGATTTAGGCCTACCGAATCCTGGAAAAGTTTTACCGCCCTCAAAGTATTTTCGCCAAAGATATTGTTCATGTCGTCCGTCTCGAAGCCCCGCTTTTTCAGGGCAGCCTGTATGCGGCCCACGTCGGTTGATACCATGTAGGGATACATCAGCCGGTAAATGGTAATGGAGGGCGGCCTGTAGGGCATAATGGGGTTCGGTTTATAAGTTACCCCCGGCACTAATATGCCCATGTCCCAGCGGCGGCCGTCGACAACCGAATTGGTGATGCCATCGATCTTACCGTGCGCCTCCACCGTACCGCCGTTACCGTCCGACACGGCGATATGACCCACTTCGCCGCTGCCGGCAAAACGCAATATGGCCGCTCCGGGCGTGGCTTTGGCCTGTTCGACCGTTACGATATGACCAAGCATTTTAGCATCGCGTGCCCAATGGCCGCTGTAAGTTTCGTAAGTATGCGGGTCGCCCTGGTTATTGTCGCAGCCATACAGTATGCCGAAAGTTTGGTAATACAGCCACGACACGAATTCGGTACAGTCCCAGGGGCCTTTATAGTTTGCGTCGTCCTTGGGTACATGCACACCCAGCAGGTAAGGTTCGCCAACGTGTTTATCGCCTAACAGAACGACATCGTCACCGGTCATCTCGATATGATTTGCTTAATAAAGATAAATAAATTCCGGATGGCGAAATTACAAAATCGGACGATTTACTTATTACCCGGCGCAGCGCATCAGTAAAAAATGTACCGTTTACTAAAACATTAATCGGTATTTTAACTATTATTTAATATTGATTATTTGCAGAAACTTTCGTTAAACACATGAAGCCCGTTGAAGATAATGCCGAATTCTTTTTCTCGGTGAAACACATTATTAAGCCGCACGCCGCCAAGCTGATCTATGGCGTCCGGTATAACGAAGTGGATTTTTTTATTTTGAAATCACTCGCGGCAAGCGATTGTGAACTGCTGGACGATACTCTCAAAATAGCTCCGGACACTTTAGGAAGAATCTGTAACATAATTTCGGAAATAGAAAAGGGCTACAATAAAGCGCCGCCGCTTGAATGGATAAATATCGATATTTTCAATATCCTGATGAAAAATAAGGGGATGTAGGGTCGTGTAAGCGCAATTGTATCCAATCAGTTTCCCGGATTTCGAACTTCAAATCCCAACTCTGAAATCCCAAATCTAAAGTCAGCCTAATATCTCGGCTATTTCTTCATAACCCTTTTCGCGTGCCATGTCCGAAGGTAATTTGCCGCCTTCCATACGCACATTGGTTTCGGCGCCGTTCTCCAGCAGCAGGATCAGCAGGTCGAGGTTGCCGTTTTGCGCCGCGGAATGCAGCGGTGTAGCGCCGGCTTGCTGCCTTACGTTAACATTGGCGCCGTTCTCGATCAGCATGCGGGCGATATCGGTGTAATTGCCGGCAGCGGCCGAATGGATGGGGAAAACATGGAAACCGTTGTTCGAGGGCAGGTTCACATCGGCGCCTTTGAGCACCAGGTAGCGCGCCGCCTCGAACTGTCCGAAGTAGCAGGCCAGCCCGAGGGGGGTAAAGCCGTCTTCGGCGTAATCATTAACCGCGTCGGGGTGGGTATACAGCAGGTGCGCCACCACGTCGAATTTCCCAACGGCGGCAGCCTCAAACAAATTGATCTCGTCGGCATACCTGAGCAGCAGCGCCGTAACTTCGGGTTTTTTGTAGTAGCACGAGAGCATGAGCGGCGAAACATTTTGCGAAGTTTTGGTTTTTGCCAGCGCGGGATCGCGTACCAGCAGCGCGTTCAAACCCGCCAGGTCGCCGGATGCGATGTATTCTTCCAGTTCGTCAATGCCCATGGTTCAATATTAATAAAAAATTAACTGTGATGGTCGCGTGGTTAATAAATTCATAAAATGTGAATAAAAACGGGCGGCAATTTTCAATCTCTCTTTAATCTATTAACTTTAC
>JAFDZK010000114.1 GCA_018267005.1 Bacteroidota bacterium | reverse complement strand
GTACATAAAAAGCGGATATGGCATGTACCTGAAGAGTTTGCTTCAATAAGGCAGTTTTGCCAGGATATTTTTCAATAGCTGCGGATCGTCCGCCGCCATCCAGTGAATTTCATTATCCTTTTTAAACCAGGTAAGTTGTCGTTTGGCAAACCGGCGCGTGTTTTGTTTAATGAGCGCTACCGCAGTTTCCAGGTCGGCCTTCCCGTCGAAATAGTCGAACAGTTCGCTATATCCAACGGTATTAAGCGCATTTAGTTTCCTGTGAGGATATAATAACCTGGCTTCTTCGACCAAGCCTTCAGTTATCATATCGTCTACTCTGCTATTAATGCGTTCGTACAAAACTTCCCTTGGCAAATTCAGGCCGATTTTAAAACAACGGAAGTTTCTCTTTACGGTTTCGGCTTTTCGGAAGAATGAAAAAGGCTTCCCTGTACTCTCAAAGACTTCCAGCGCCCGTATTAGCCGATGCGGGTTGTTCAAATCGACCTTGGCGTAATAGCCAGGGTCGCAGGCTTTCAATTTTTCCTGCAGCCAGGTTACCCCGTTCTGCTCAAATCCGCTTTGCAGTGAGGCCCTGATTTTGGGAGGTGACGAGGGAAGATCGTCAAACCCCTTGCAAATGGCGTTAATGTAAAGACCCGATCCGCCGGCCATGATGGCAGTATCGTGCGTTTTGAATATATCTTCCAGTACGGCAAGGCCCTCACGTTCAAAATCGCCAACTGAAAAATTTTGCTGGATCGAATGGGAGTTGATAAAATAATGTTTCGCCTGGCTTAGTTCTTCCAGGGTTGGTTTAGCAGTGCCAATGCTTATTTCGCGATAAAATTGCCTTGAATCGGCTGAAATGATCTCCGTTTTTAACTGTTTAGCCAGTTCAACGGCCGCTGCTGTTTTACCGGCGGCGGTTGGGCCGGCTATGACGATAAGTATTTTCTCCCGATTCATGCTTTGAGTGAATCATTACCGGGATCGCGGGCTAATAGTCATCATGTCCCTGCGAATGCCCTTCATCCTCAAACCCTTCGTTGTCCGAAAACTCGCTGCCGAACTCGTCTTCTTCCTCTTCATCCCCTCCATTCATTATATCGTCGTTATCTTCGCCGCCTTCTTCGTCATTTACTTCCGAAAAACCTTCAGCTGCGTCCTCTTCAGAATATTCCATTTCGTTAAGGAAGTCAAATTCTTCGCTTGTCGGCGGAAGTGTTGTCGGGTTGAACACATTACCGAACTGTTTAGGAGGTTCGCCGGCTGATTTTACAACGGCGGGATAAACGGTGTTTGGGTTTTCTTCCAGTATGATCTTCAGCAATTCGATATGGAAATCAAACGGGCGGTCAAAATTGGAGGTGTAATAAAACTTTTGATGGGGATCGTCAATACGGCTGCTTAATTTTATTTTATCCATAAGCGCCACACCGCGATCGATCCTTCTCTGGTTCGGCAGATAAGTTATTTCTTCACCCTTGATCCATTGGTCGTTACTGACATAAAATGAAGAAGGAAACTCGCAGTTATACCCGATAGCCTGGTGGATAGCGCGATGGAGATCCTCAAACGTTTGTCCGGATCTGATATCAATTTCCCTAACAACATCGTCATAATCTTCAAATGAAACCCTGAATCGGTATAGTGCCATGGTATTATAATGGTAGGTATTTTTACAAAATTAATGTTTTATAATTTAAATATTGTTCGCCACAACTTTCAAGCCAATTTCGGCGCCTTTGCGTATGGTAAAATCAAGTGCAGCCTGGCGCGAATTGGGTATCTCGCCCTCCAGTATCGCTTCACGTATCTGGTTTTTGATTATCCCCACTTCACGGCCTTCGTTGATGCCAAAAAGTTGCATAATGTCAAACCCTGTCACAGGGGGCTGCCAGTTACGAATGCGGTCGCGTTCTTCCACATCCTTTAATTTCTGTTGTACAAGCTCAAAATTCTGGCGGTATTTTTTTATTTTATATTCGTTTTTGGTCGTAATGTCTGCTTTGCACAACAGCATAAGCGCTTCAATGTCGTCGCCGGCGTCAAAAAGCAGTCTGCGTACCGCCGAGTCGGTAACTATTTCCTGTGCGAGTGCAATAGGCCGCAAATGCAACTGTACCATTTTCTGCACAAATTTCATTTTTTCATTCAGCGGAAGTTTAAGCCCGCCGAAAATTTTGGGCACCATTCGCGCGCCTTTGTCTTCGTGCCCGTGAAAGGTCCATCCATGACCCGGCTCGAAACGTTTGGTCATCGGTTTGGCTATATCATGTAAAATAGCCGCCCAGCGCAGCCAAATGTCGCCGCCCATTTCACATACGTTATCCAGTACCTGAAGGGTGTGGTAAAAATTGTCCTTATGCCCCTTGCCATTGATATACTCCACTCCATATAGGTTATCCATCAGGGGAAATATTTTTTTTAGTAAGCCCGTATCAAACAGGTATTTGAACCCGACAGAAGGCTTTGGTGCGAGAATGATTTTGTTTAGTTCATCCGTGATGCGCTCCTGCGAAATGATTGTAATGCGTTCGGTATTCTGTTTAATGGCTTTCACAGCGGCATCGTCGATGGTAAAGCCGAGCTGGCATGCAAACCGTATGGCACGCATCATACGCAGCGGGTCGTCGGAAAACGTTTCAACAGGGTCGAGTGGCGTCCTTATTAATTTATGTTCCAGGTCGTGCAAGCCATTAAACGGATCGAGCAATTCCCCCAACTGCGAACCGTGAAGAGCTATAGCCAGCGCATTGATCGTAAAATCGCGGCGTTTCTGGTCGTCTTCCAACGTGCCGTTCTCAACAATGGGTTTTCGCGAATGAGACCGGTATGATTCTTTCCGGGCACCCACAAATTCAATTTCTGCATCACCATATTTGAGCATGGCCGTGCCAAAGTTCTTAAAGACAGAAAGTTTTACACGAAGTTTTTTCGCCACTTTTTCAGCAAAGGCAATCCCGTCACCGATAACGACGATATCAATGTCTTTTGAAGGCCGCTTCAGCAACAGGTCTCTTACAAAACCACCAATGACATAAGCCCGGACATTTTGCTCGTCAGCGATAGCCCTAACCAGCGGAAATAACGGATGTTGCAGGTGTTGCTTCATTTAACAGCTTTTCTCAATTTAGCGGCGGGTACAAAAATCGTAAATACAGCAGGGAAAACCATAAATAAATTACCGGCGCAGAAATTCAAACGTGCCGTTAGGCTGCAGGCGTATAATGGTCGAGGGTCTTTTGGGCTGTGTTTCATGCTGCTCAAGGTCAACGACATAATCTACCCCATCTATAATTTCCTGCTCAACCTGGCCAAAAAACTGCGGCGATGGTCTGCCGCTAATATTTGCCGAGGTGGATACCAGCGGTTTGCGCAGTTTTTGTATGAGCTGTTGGCAAAAGTCGTGTTTTGCTATCCTGATGCCGATGCTTCCGTCAGCGCTTATTATAGCGGGCGACAGATTTTTAGCCCCCGGCATGACCAAAGTCAGCGGGTTTTCAGCATATTCTATCAGATCATAAGCAATTGCCGGTACTTCACTGATGTAACTTTCCAGCTTATTCTCCGTGTCCAATAATATGATCATGCTTTTAGCTTCATCGCGCTGTTTAAGGGTATATATCCTTTTTATAGCGTCGGTATTGGTTGCATCACAGCCAATACCCCATATCGTATCGGTCGGATAAAGAATAATGCCGCCTTCCCGTACCACTTTCAACGCCTTTTCAATTTCGTCTCTAAGCATAATTTAAATATCTCTTTAGTGCGTTTACGATCTTCAATTCATCCAATAATTCCATGCACTTCGGTACACCATATAATTTGCAGGTATTTCTTACACAGGGTTCACAATCCAATTTACCTGCCCTGATAACAGTTAACAAGTCTTTATTGTAAGGAGCGGTATTCGACTCGTCACCCGCCCCAAATAATACAACTGTAGGAACGCCAAGGCTGTTGGCGAGGTGTGCGGGCCCCGAGTCTGTAGTTAAAACAGCTTCGGCTGATGCCATATAACCAGCTAATTGCGCCAGGTTCGTTGTTCCGGCAAAATTAACGATCTGTTTGTCATCCGTTCCGATTGCGAGGCTATCAATAAAGTTCTTCTCTTTTGACGACCCGATCAGCCCGAATTGCAAATCGGTAAATGTTTGGCATAGTGTATCCAGCAGTCGCCTGGCTTTATCCGCAGGCATTCGCCTGGAAATTGCTTCAGAATTGAAATTAACCAGCACAAGTCTTATTTTATCTTTCTTTTCGTACTTGATCTCGACCTTTCTGTCCGCGATAGGTTGCCCTGTAAATTGTTCAAGCAATGCTACATATTCGTCTACTCTATGCTGACCAGGTGCTTTTTTATAACTGTGGGTAAGCAAAAAGGAGCGGCCTTCCTTGGCATAGCCAACTCTTTTTTTTGCGCCCGTTGCCCAACCCATCACTGCTGATGAGATTGACTCCGGCAGGCAGAAAAACAGGTCATATTTTTCCGGGCGTAATTTTTTGCCGAATCGTAAAACGCCCCGGAGGCCTTTGTAATCCTGCTTAGAAAACGGGCGTATGTTGATATCGGTTATAAGCTCCGCTATATCTTTCAGATCCTTTTTTATAATCACATCGATTCGGGCGTCGGGATAAAGCTCCTTCACTGCATGAAGAAAGGCTGTGCTCATTACCACATCGCCCAACCAGTTTGGCAGCCTTACCAGGATTTTCATTTTGAGAGATAGGATGTCTGAGCTATGACATAGGCTACTGATATTGTGATTGCTATCTTGTTAGGTCCGGATCTCATATCTCAAATCTCATGTCTACGAAGTCAGACGGCTACGTTATTACTCCGCAACGCATCATTTAGCGAAGTTTTTTTGTCAGTCGATTCCTTGCGTTTGCCGATAATGAGCGCACAAGGCACCTGGTACTCACCGGCGGGGAATTTTTTGCTATACGAGCCGGGTATTACCACGGATCTTTCAGGGACAATACCTTTATGTTCAACAGGTGTTTCACCGGTGACATCGATGATCTTGGTCGAGGCCGTTAAAACTACGTTCGCTCCCAGCACAACCTCTTTTTCAAGATGAACGCCCTCAACGACGATGGCTCGTGAGCCCAGAAAGCAATTATCTTCAATGATCACAGGCGACGCCTGAACGGGTTCCAGTACACCGCCTATGCCTACGCCCCCGCTCAGGTGGCAATGCTTGCCCACTTGTGCGCACGAGCCTACCGTAGCCCATGTGTCAACCATGGTACCTTCATCGACATAGGCGCCAATATTAACATATGACGGCATCAATATAACGCCGTTGGCTAAATAAGCGCCGTAACGGGCCACAGCGTGCGGCACTACACGGACGCCGTTTTTTTTGTAGTCAGTCTTGAGTTTCATTTTGTCATGGAAGACAAAAGGACCTACCTCTATTTCCTTCATTTGCCTGATTGGAAAATATAGTATTACGGCCTTTTTTACCCATTCATGCGTGTGCCAGCGGTGCCCGATAGGCTCAGCTACACGCAGTTCGCCTTTATCAAGACTTTGTATTACGGTTTCAATTGCGGTGGTATAATCGTGGTTGCCCAGAAGCGTACGGTCTTCCCACGCATCTTCGATCAGTTTTTTTAGACTTTGCACGGTAAATAAACTTTTGACAAATTAAAGAAATTTACAGGAACTTTGTTTGAATTTGTACTATTTGCATTCAGTTCACAGTTAAAGCACACAATAGATTAACACCGGATGGCAACAAACGAGAAATTAAGGATAGACAAATACCTCTGGGCCATACGCATGTTTAAAACACGGACATTGGCCACCGAAGCCTGTAAGGCAGGTAAAATAAAACTCGACGGGCAAAATATTAAGCCATCGCACGAAGTTAAGGTAGGGGAGATATACCAGGTATCCCGGGGCATCGAACGGAAAGTGATCAGGGTTACCGGTTTGCTTGAAAACCGCATGGATGCCAAATCGGTTGTAAATTTTTTTATCGATGAAACACCGGAGGAACAAACAATTCAGTTCAAAACGATGTTTAATGCGCCAGTGCTTAAACGCGAACGCGGAACGGGCCGGCCTACAAAAAGGGAACGCAGAGATATTGATGATCTTAAGAAAGGCTTGTTTGAAAATGGGAACTAAATGCGGCTGTCAAATTGTCTCGGTCAACCTACGGGCAACAAGACTATTGTTCACATAATCAATTGGTTTTGCAGACTCATTCAAGGCAACCCGGATGACGCCGTCAACAAAACAATTCTTTTTTAAATAAAAAAAGCATAATTTTGACCTCAAATACCTATTGAAAAACAATATTGCCATCCCTATATAAAAACTATGAAAAAAAATATCTGTCTAAATATTTTTTTGTTTTTAACATTTACAATTTTTTTAACGTCGTGTGTTGATCAGAAACAAATAGCATATTTTCAAAAAGGGCTTAACGAGCCGGACACTATTGCGGTAGCCAAGGCTTACGTACCCAAAATACAAACAGGCGATATCCTTGAAATTTCTATCGGTTCTTTGAACCCGTTGGCAAGCAGTTTTTTTAACCCTTTTTCCACAACCACTATTCCGACTGATAATATCGGTGCACGTTCTTCTAATGCTAACAGCAATAATGCTAATACCACTTCGCCATCCTTAGTTCAGTCTGGCGCTCCCGGTTTCCTGGTCGATGCCTCGGGCGACATTGAACTACAACTGGTGGGGTCGGTAAAAGTGGCTGGCTTGACAACTACGGAGGCGCGAGATCTTATTAAAGAGAAATTGAAAATATATCTAAAGGAACCCGTTGTCAATGTGCGTTTCCTTAATTATAAAATATCAGTTTTAGGAGAAGTAATGCACCCGTCCGTTTATGTAATCCCCAATGAAAGTATTACTTTGCCCGAAGCTTTGAGTTTGGCGGGCGATATGACCATTTTTGGCAAGCGCGATAACGTGTTGGTAATTCGGGATGAAAATGGGAAAAAAGTGTTTGGCAGGGTCAACTTAACTACGCGAGATGTCTATCAATCGCCTTTTTATTACCTGCATGCCAACGATGTTGTGTATGTTGAACCAAGCAAAGGCAGAATTGCCCAAACCGACAAGACCTATCAATTGCTCCCTATTGTGATAAGTGCATTGTCGTTTATATCAATTATTATTGTTTATACAAAAAAATAGTTATACAGCTATTATTTTTCGCATCAATGAATACAAACGGTGAATTGCCTGTGTTTGAGGAATCAGTGAACGAGGCGCCAGATCTGAAGGAAACGATATATAAGTACCTGGGATACTGGAAGTGGTATGTTCTTTCTATAATAGTCTTTTTGACATTAGGATATATCTACGGAAAACTTTCTACGCCTTTATACAAGATAGAAACCGAGCTTCTTATAAAGGATAATAAGGATAATAAATTAAGCGATCAAAATGATCTGCTAAAAGATCTTGGCTTATTCAGTTCAGACAAGGTTATCGATAATGAGATTCAGGTTCTTGAGTCTAAAACGATATTGGAAAAAGTAATAAAGTATTTAAAGCTGCAAACTTCTTATATAACCAGTCAAGGTATTCGTGAGAAGGAAACCTACGGTAATGTCCCTTTTGAGGCCGATTTGATCAGCCCGTCTGTGGATGCATATAAGACTACATTGCCCATAAAGCTCGTCAGTAACTCGCAGTTCGAAATTAACGGGAAAAGATTTCCTGTTAACATGCCAACACAAACTGATGCTGGGGTTATTACCGTTAAACCTACTGGTTTGGGTTCTTTAAATCAAATGTTCGAAGTGAAATTTAATGATCTCGGGGATTTGATAGAAAGTTACAGTAAAAATTTGAAAATAGATCCTGTTAGCAAACAGGCGACCGTTTTGATCATAACGCTTGAAGATGAAATTCCTCAGCGCGGTAAAGATTTTTTGAACAGGCTTATTGCCGAGTATAATATTGCGGCCCTGGAAGACAAAAACCAGGTGACCGCCAATACACTCGATTTCATCGATAAACGTATAAAAGTAATAGCCTCGGAACTAGGTAAGGTTGAAAAAAATGTGCAGGAATATAAGTCGAGTAACAAGATTACTGATATAAGTTCTGAGTCGCAGATATTTTTACAGGGTGTACAGGACAATGATGAGGCGCTAAATAAGGTTCAGATACAGATCAGTGTTCTTAACAACCTCGAAAACTATATCAATAAGAATTATAACGATCCGTCAACAGTCCCGTCTATGCTTGGCATTGATGATCCTACCTTGCTTGGATTAGTGCAGCAGCTTGGGGATGCGGAACTAAAAAGATTAAGCCTGCTACAGACAGCCACGGAGACTAACCCGATGGTTGCCACTTATACCGAGCAGATAGATGCCCTGAAAAAAGCTATAAAAGCATCGGTAGCCAACCTGAAGAACGGTCTGGAGATAACAAAACAGCAATTACAGCAGAAAAATGCCGAGTTTGAACAGACGATAAAACAAGTTCCGGATAAAGAACGCGGGTTGCTGGATGTAATGAGGCAGCAGGATATCCAGAATACATTATATACCTACTTGTTACAGAAACATGAGGAAACAGCCATGCAGTTGGCTTCTGACGTTGCAGATAGCCGCACTATTGACCCGGCGACAAGTAGTAAAAATCCGGTTAAGCCGATTAAGAGCGTTATCTACCTGTCGTTTTTTTTAGTAGGATTGATCCTGCCCACTTGTGTCGTTTACTTCAGAGGCATATTAAATGACCGTATAAACAGGCGTTCGGATATTGAACGCATAACCCGTGTGCCCATAATCGCCGAAATTTCGTACTCTTCCAGTTCATCCACACTGCTTATAGTTGATAAGCCGCGTTCAATGGTGTCCGAACAAATAAGGGCCTTAAGAACCAACCTGCAGTTTGTTTTACCTAATGAGAACCAGAAAATAATACTCTTCACGTCAAGTATCAGCGGTGAAGGAAAGTCATTTATATCGCTTAATTTGGGAGCTAGTTTGGCTATGTCAGGTAAGAAGGTAATTATCCTTGAGTTCGACTTGCGTAAGCCTAAATTGCACGTAGGATTAGATATCGATAATAAACATGGTTTGTCAACTTACCTGATAGGAAAGGATGACTATCATGACGTTATCAATCCAATTCCGACACTTAAGGACTATTATCTGATAACCAGTGGGCCTATACCGCCTAACCCGGCCGAACTGATAGGAAACGGGCGTTTGCAAAAATTATTTGCAGACCTGAAAAAAGATTTTGACTATATCATTATCGACGCTCCACCGATCGGGCTGGTTACAGACGCGCAGTTGCTGGGAAAATATGCCGATGCGACCATGTTTATTGTAAGGCATAATTATACAGCCAAAAACTTCCTGCATACCGTCGACGAACTTTATAAGTATAAAAAATTCAATAACCTGAATCTTGTTATGAATTCGATTAAGATGGAATATACGTATGGTTATGGTTATGGCTATGGCTATGGATACAACGGCTATTACCATGAGGAAGAAAGTGTTTCGAAATCTTCGGGATTGAGCCGCTTGTTCAATGACAAAACCAAATCATAGTTAATTACTTTGATTACGAGTTGATGGTGTAACTTATTGGCATGAGCAATGAAGCAATTTGAGCAAAACTTTCCCGAATACTTCCGTAACACCGGTAAATTCAAAATGGCGGTAATCGGATTGGGTTATGTCGGATTACCCTTGGCTATTGAGTTTGCAAAAAAGTACAATGTGCTGGGCTTTGACATCAAAACAAATCGTATCGAAGAGCTAAAAAGAGGCGAGGATTCGACTAAAGAAGCCAATACCGATGATTTGCAGATGGTTACTCAAAAACCGGATAAAAATTCAGCCGGACTTCATTTTTCTTCTTCGCCTGATGATCTGAGGGAATGCAACCTATACATTGTAACCGTGCCTACCCCTATCAACCAGTTTAAAGCGCCCGACCTGGGGCCGTTGCTTAAAGCGTCGGCTATGATCGGGCAAGTGCTGAAACAGGACGATATTGTAATTTACGAATCGACTGTGTATCCTGGTTGCACAGAGGAAGACTGCGTACCGGTATTGGAAAAGACATCCGGATTGAAATTTAATCGAGATTTCTTTGTTGGATATTCTCCTGAAAGGATTAATCCCGGTGATAAGATAAACACTTTCGCAACAATTAGGAAAGTCACCTCGGGGTCGACACCGGTCATCGCCGAACTGGTTGATAGTTTATACTCATCAGTCATAAAGGCGGGGACATATAAGGCGCCGAGCTTAAAAGTTGCGGAGGCGTCAAAAGCAATAGAGAACGCTCAGCGTGATGTTAATATTTCATTTGTTAACGAGTTGGCATTGATTTTTGATCGGATCGGAATCGATACGAACGATGTCCTGGACGCTGCGGGCAGCAAATGGAATTTTCTCAAATATAAACCAGGCTTAGTAGGCGGCCATTGCATTGGTGTTGACCCTTATTACCTGGCACACAAGGCTGAATCACTTGGCTACCATCCACAGGTTATTCTTTCAGGCCGCCGCGTAAACGACAATATGGGTATGTTTGTGGCTAATAAAGTGGTTAAACTTTTGATCGGCAAGGGGCATAAAGTATCGGGTTGCAACGCGCTTGTTTTAGGTATAACATTTAAGGAAAATTGTCCCGACATACGAAATACAAGAGTTATCGACATTTACAACGAGCTTAAACAATTTGGGTTGGAAGTGGATATTTACGATCCCTGGGCTGATGCGGAAGAGGTTGAGAAAGAATACAACATCAGCCTATTGCAAAATATTCAAAAAAAATATAATGCCATAGTGCTCGCAGTAGCGCATAGCAGTTTTCTTGATATAAAGTTTAATGAATTGGCTGCCGACAATAACACCGTAATATATGATACCAAGGCATTTATTAAACGGGAGATTGTGGACGCCAGGTTATAATAAGAACTATGAACCTGACCGGTAAAAAAGTCCTTATAACAGGCGCTGACGGATTTATAGGCAGTCATTTAACAGAACATTTACTGGCTTGCGGCTGCGATATAAGAGCGTTCGTATATTACAACTCGTTCAACAGTTGGGGTTGGCTCGACACTTTCTCTAAAGATCAGTTATCAAAAATCGAAATATTTGCAGGTGACATTCGCGACCCCAATGGCGTTCGCAAAGCTATGGAGAACATTGAAATTGTATTTCATCTTGCAGCTCTCATCGCGATTCCTTTTAGCTATCATTCACCCGATTCGTACATCGATACCAATATCAAAGGTACTTTAAATATCGTTCAGGCCGCAAAAGACAGGGGTACCGAGCGAATATTAATAACGTCAACTTCGGAGGTTTATGGTACAGCAAAGTATATACCCATCGACGAAAAACACCCCCGGCAGCCGCAGTCACCTTATTCAGCTTCTAAAATAGGTGCAGATTGTATAGCTGAATCTTTTTACAACAGCTTCAACCTGCCTGTTACGATTGTGCGACCCTTCAACACTTTTGGCCCAAGGCAGTCGGCGCGTGCCGTTATTCCGACCATTATTGCACAGCTCCTCAACGGTATAGAGGAAATCAAGCTGGGCGATCTGACGCCGACCAGGGACTTCTTATATGTAAAGGATACGGTTAGCGGGTTCGCTGAGATAGCCAAATCGGAGCAACTTATTGGACACGATTGCAATATTGCAACGCAGTCCGAGATTTCCGTAGCCGACCTGGCGAATGAACTCATCAGCCAAATAAATCCTAAAGCCAGGATTGTTGAAGATACAACGCGGCTAAGGCCGGAGAAATCCGAGGTTTTCAGGTTATACGGCTCTAATGAAAAAATAAAAAGTAACACCTGCTGGCAACAGAAATACAACCTGAACGAAGGATTAGCTGAAACGATTGCCTGGTTCAAGAATCCCGGTAACCTAAGACAGTATAAAGCAAACATTTACAACATATGATACCGTTGTCCGTACCAAATATTTCAGGTAATGAGTGGAAATATGTAAAAGACTGCCTGGACACGGGCTGGGTATCATCTGTAGGAAGCTATGTCAATCAGATGGAGGCGGTTGCGGCTGAATTTAGTGGTGTAAAAAAGGCAATTGCCACTTCAAACGGCACGTCAGCTTTGCATGTCAGCATGCTCCTGGCAGGAGTAAAGCCCAATGACCTGGTTATATTGCCGAACATTACTTTCGTTGCGCCCGCAAACGCTATCAAATACGTCGGCGCCGATCCTTTACTGATCGATGTTAACGAGCATACCTGGCAGCTTGATGTTGATCTTTTAAGCCAATTCCTGCAAGATCAATGTACTGTACAGGATGATACATGCTATCATTCGGCGACCGGCAGGAGGATATCGGCTGTTATTCCTGTGCATGTGTTAGGCAATATGACCGACATGGATAAGCTCCTGATGTTAGCCGTTCAATATCGTTTACAGGTGATAGAGGACGCCACGGAAGCGTTAGGTACTACATATAAAGGCAAACCTGCCGGCTGCTTTGGAATATTCGGATGTTTAAGTTACAATGGCAATAAGATTATTACCACCGGCGGCGGCGGTATGATACTTACTAATGACTTAGATCTGGCTATTAAAGCCAAGCACCTTACGACGCAAGCGAAAGCCGATGACCTGGAGTACTATCATGATGAAATAGGATATAATTACCGGATGGTAAACCTGCTGGCCGCGGTTGGTGTGGCGCAAATGGAATTGCTTCCGTCGTTCATAAACAGGAAGAAAGAAATTAACCGGAAATATACAGCAGCATTGAGCAGCATCCAAGGCTTCAGATGTCAAAAAATAACAGAGGACGTAGATTGTAATTGCTGGCTTTATACAGCAGTGTTCGATAACGCCAGGCAACTGCAGCGATATTTGGATGTGAAAGGAATTCAAACGCGCCCCTTTTGGGTCCCAATGAATTTGCTGCCCGCTTTTAAGCAGGATATTTATTATACCAGGAACGATGTTGCCGGATCGATCTATAATCAGTGTCTTAGCTTACCATGTTCTACCAATATTAGCGATAAGGACGTTGATACCGTAATAGAAGCAATACAGCAATTTTATGCCTGAAAAACCCTTGATATTGATCGGCGGCGGGGGGCACTGTAAATCGTGCATCGATGTGATCGAATCAA
>JAFDZK010000113.1 GCA_018267005.1 Bacteroidota bacterium | reverse complement strand
ATGTTTTTTGAGATTAATAAAATTTTTTACTTGCCATAACACTTTTGCTTTACTCTAAAATGCAGCGCTTTGTTGCGTCAATCATTCTCAACTTTAATTCAGATAAATTATTTATTGAACATCGTAAGACACTTCAACATTATTGGTAATACCCGGGGGATAATTTCCCTCAATTGTTTTCTTTATTTGTCCATCAACCAGTATATTCACGTTATTATTAATCGTTACATTGGTTGGATTGGAAACAAAAACTATTATCCGGGCTGTAAAAGGTTTTATTGTTGATGAAATCGAAATGGATTTAGATCCATTTGGAAAATCTGATGATGGTTTTATTGAAGTAATTAAAGTCCCGGTATTGTCAATATACTGAATCTTTGTAATGTAAACTAAATTGCTCACTGGCAAAATCTGATACTCAATTGTTAAGTTTGGGCTTGGGCTTGAATTTTTCTTACAGGAAAAATGGAAAATGCAAATTGCGAAAGCAATTAACGCGATGATAGACGTATTTTTCATTTTAATAATTTTAACGGTTTCATGATATTTAATTTTTTGTTTTGACAGCGTAAGAATGTCGGCAGTTTTCACTCCGTTCAAGCCTCCGGCAAAAATCATTTTATTCCCTGCTGCCGCTGCTAATAAGTCATACCGGGGTTCTCTTTTTCATGAGAACTTGATTAAGATATGATAAAATGCATGTCACAAATTAACATTCGCTGCAGGAACCCGACTTTGTCGTTTGTTGCAAATCCTTTCGATTTTGTTGCATTAAACCGGAATCGGGTTCTCAGGAATTGACAACGCTTTTGGGCGGGAACCCAAAATGTCGGGAAAAGCTGGCCGAGAAGCTGGCCGGGCTGCTGTAGCCTACCATATAGCCAACCTCGGCTACGGTGGCCACCTGCCGCTGCAAAAGGTTGTGGGCATATTGCAGGCGGATGATGCGGATCAGCTCGCCCGGCGCCTGGCCGATAAGATCCTTCAGTTTGCGGTGTAGCTGAGTGCGGCTCAATCCTACGTCCCGCGCCAGTTGCTCCGCACTGTAGCCTTCTTCGTCCAGGTGGCTTTCGACAGCCCTGCGCACCCGTGCAATAAATTCGCGCTCGATCGATGGCATGGAAATCGCGTCGCTGAACCACAGATCGCGGCTGCTGTAATATTCGCGCAATTGTTTGCGGGTGCTGATGAGGTTTTCGATCACTGCAAACAGTTCGCGCTTTTCAAAAGGTTTGGCCAAATAAGCGTCTGCCCCGGTCTCGATGCCCTGGATGCGGCTTTCAAAATCCGTTTTCGCTGTCAGGATAATGATGGGAATATGGCTGGTCCGCTCATCGTGTTTTAGTTCGGCACTCACCTGGTAACCATCCGTTATGGGCATCATCAGGTCGGTGATCACCAGGTTGGGGATGTGTTCCTTTGCCATGGCAATACCTTTACTTCCGTCGCCGGCGGTTAATACCCGGTATTTGGCGGCGAGTGACTGCCGCATGAAATCACGCAGTGCGTCATGATCCTCGATAAGCAATACCAGCGGGCGCTCATCGTCGATCTCAGCCGTCAACGGGCTATCTCCAGCTATTTTATGCCTGTTCACCGGCGCGATTCCCGGCAGCGGCGCAGGCGTCATGCTTGTCGCGACGTACGGCATGTGAATGTTTATCTCCGTAAACACACCTTCTTCACTTTCGGCGCCGATCTGCCCGCCCATCAGCTCAACCAGTTCCTTCGTCAGCGCCAGCCCTATACCGGTGCCCTCTGCCGAACGTGTATCCGACGGGTCGGCCTGGTAAAAACGGGTAAATATGTAGGAGAGCTTTTCCGCGGGAATGCCCCTGCCTGTATCTCTTATAGCCAGTATGAAGGCATCGCCGGTTACACTTGCGTCTTTAAGCAGTGAAATTGCCACACTGCCCTTATCCGTAAACTTTACCGCATTCGAAAGCATATTAAGGACGATGGTATCGAACTTATCCCTGTCGCCCGATATCCAAAGCTCGTCCCAATCGGAGGCGAAGTTGATTTTAAGCCCCTTATGTTTGGCCAGCGATTCGTAGGAAGCTATATGCAGCCGGATGAGCGACACCAGGTCCATCGGCACAGGGTTAAGCTCCATCAGCCCGCTCTCCAGTTTGCTCAGGTCAAGCAACTGGTTAATGAGCTGCAACAGGCGCGTGGCATTGTTCAGTATCAACTGCAACTGCCGCACCGATTCCCCGGGCTCTGCTTTCGACATCAATTCTTTGGCGGGATTGATGATCAGCGTCAGCGGCGTTCTGAATTCATGGGTGATGTTGGTAAAAAAGCGCGATTTGACCGCATCCATTTCCCGCAACTGGTCGGCCTGCGCCCGTAGCTCGGCTGTGCGTTGCTGCACCAGTTCTTCCAGCCGCCGCGCTTCTTCGGCCAGCAGCGCTCTTTTTTCGGTTTCCTGTGCCAGCGTTTGTGCCGAAAGCCGTTCAACCTCAGCCAGTTCCGCCGCAAGTTGCTGGTTGGTGCGGGCAAAATCAAGCGCCAGGTAAACCGACAGGCAAAGCGGCAGTATCAACTCGCCGGCGCTCAGCACAAACACGCGCGTTGCGTTCAACCTTGACGGCCATAAATGAAATACATCCGCCCAGCAGAAGTAATACAAAAGAGTAACGGCTACAACTCCGGTGGCCAGCAACCACACATTCTTTTGCCCGCGCCGGGTGACCTGCCATACCGACCAGCAGCCATCCATCATACAAAAGAGATAAACAACTGAAAAATAATCTTCGTGCTCCTGGTCGGGAATATTTAAAAACCTTTTGAAATAAATGGTCACGTAAAACAGGCTGACGGCCGTCAATGCAACCAGCCTCCAGCGCGGCACACGCGCATAATTCAGATGGTAAAGCAACAGCACGCCCAGCGACATCAGCAGTACTTTGTATTCAGCGGTCAAACCATCCACCAGGTATTGGGTATGCGGCGAATGGGTCTGGTAAAAAAGATAAACGCCTTCGCAGTTAATGGCTACCAGCACTACGTAAAGCGCGTAATAAAGGTTAAGCTTCTGTTTAGGGTAAAAAAGGAAAAACAAAAAGTGCAAAAGCGCCAATATGATCTGCGCCCCCACGCACAAAGGAATATAGTCAAACAGCCGTTTATCGCTGTTCATCCGCTGCGCCGTAAATGGATAGTCGCCAATAAAAAGCTGAAAGCCAAGAAATGAATAAGGGGGCTTAAAATTGGAATAGTGAATGGTAATAAGATGAGGCCCGGTATCAGTAAACCAAACCGGTATCAGGTCTCTTGGGGCACGCTCGGCCTTCATTTGCGCCGCGGAATTGCCAACCCTGCCGTAACCGCCTATCGGCCTGCCGTCGATAAACAGCTCAGATGCGCCGTCGTGGTTAATGCGCAGTGCCAGCTTACGGTTTACCAAACCGGTATCCACCTTCACCCATAGCCCGAACCAGCCCAGGCCGCTCCAGCCGGGTATGGGGTTGGCCTTGCCAAAGCTGGTACCCCTGAAGGCGCGCCAGCCGGCAACACCGGTCACGGGCTTTTGCGGCCCGCTGAATTCGCCCGGGTGAAAATACCACAGTGAATCGGTAAATTGTACCTGCTGCAGCTCGCCAAAATCTTTTTCGCGCAGGGTAACAACGTTTTGCCCATGTGCCGGCCCCGCAGCGCAAACCCATACCATGCACCACAGCAACGCATACCTGCAACAAAGTCTATTCATAATCATTCCCCGGCGGCGCATAAGGCTGTCTGCTAAAGTCAGTTACATCAAAAATAAGGTTTTTGGGGTGGAAAGCAAGGTTTCCGCCCGCTTGATACCAAATATCGGACGGACACCCGTTAAACCGTCATTGCGAGCGAGAGCGAAGCAATCTCTGCGCATGCAAATCGAGGATGCCGTTCAAAACCGGGTACAATTGACGAGGTTGCTTCGTCACCCTGCCGCACGAACTTGGCCGTTCCTCGCAAAGACGATGTGGTTGGTTGTGGGCGAAAAGCAATGGGTCCACCAACCATTTACGAATTACCGGACGGACGGACTAACGAACGTCGACCTCAGGAACGCTTTACACTTTCAGCCACTTCCGGGTTCCTCTTTCGAAAGATAATGAATAGGACAATTGCGCTGATCCACGTCAGTATACCGAAGATGAGCCAGGTGTGGCTGGAAAAAAGCGTTATATTAAAAATGCGCGGCACTACGTCGGTACTGGCATGCAGCAGCACCACCGAAAATAGACTTCCGCGCGTTTGGTTAAAAAGCACCGTGTAAATGAATGATAGCCCGGTTGTGAAAAAAAGAAACAGCGGCAAGGGTATGGATGACTGCCCCGGCACGAGGTAAATGGGCAAGTGCCACAAACTCCAGAAAATGCCTAATACCAGTGAGGCATAGATCGGGCTCTTCAACAGTTTTTGCAGCCGCGGCAAGGCAAAACCGCGCCAGCCGATCTCTTCACCCGAATTGATGAACATCAGCCAGATAAAAGATACCGGCGCAACAACCGGTGAGACGGGAAGAAGCAAATTTTTGAGGCCGGTGTGATAGAATGCGTTGTCGGCCAGCAATGACAGAATGAATAATAAGGGGACGAACAACACGGCGAAAACATACCAGCCTGCATGAAAGCGCAGTATCGTATACCTGCCGAGCAAGGCTTTGACGCCCTGCCTGCCGTTGTTTGTATATACAATTGCGATAGCCGAAAGCGCCGGGGCGAAGAGCCCGGCAAATGATAACAGCTTAAGCGATTGCGGATGTGAAAAGGCCGGGAACCAGGCGCCCCAGGCTATCAGAAATGCCAGCAAAAAATAGATTGCTAACTGCGGAAGTAATTGTTTATCGTTATTTGGCATAAAACATTAGCAGATGATCAGCCATGACGAGCCGCGCAGTATTGAGCTTTGCCAACAGATGCACAGTCGTGGATATATTGACTACCGCGTCTTGCAATTATTACAAAATTCGATGCTTTATTAGTATTTATTCTTCCAATGCTGTTCAGTCTGCCCCGCTGTTCGTAGACTCTGTCTGCGAATGTGCTATGCTTGTAGTCTTAGACTACAGGCATAATAATCCGAAGTTACAAACTTCGGATAGCAGAGGATAGGCAGCGTCCGCAGGTGTGTTACCAATTAGCGGACGGACGGAACAGCAAGCTTCCATTGCGGGTGGAGATAGCCGCGCCCGCCGATCTTTCACGGAAATGTAAACTTTAGCCCGCTTTAAAATGTTCTCCGGGTTAAGCCGTCCGCTTAAACATGAGAAAACGTGTTCCTTTTATACTGCTGTTATTGGTTTTGGCCGACATCTATTTTTTCCAGGCCATACGAACCTTAACCGCAAGCATCGTAATTCACACGGCCTACTGGCTTTTCGACCTGGCGCTGATCGTCGCGACCCTGTTCGCATTCCGGCTCCCGCGATCACACAAAAATGTGCTGCGCCTTATTTCCATACTGATGGCTTTGCTGCTGCTATCGTTAGTGCCGAAAGTATTTGCCATGCCGGTGCTTTTAGCAGAAGACATCAGCCGCCTGTTTCGCGGTTTCCCGCCAAGGGCGGTTTGGGTTAGTCACGTGGCTATGGTAGTAGCGGCCATACCGTTCCTGGCGCTGCTGTACGGGCTCACCTTCGGACGGCACTTTTACCGGGTGAAAAAGGAAACGCTGTTCTTCCCCGACCTTCCCGATGCGTTCGACGGTTTTACCATCACACAAATATCTGATGTTCATTCGGGCAGCTTTACCAGCGAAAAAGGCGTGAGTAAAGGGATCAGAATCGTAAACGAGCAGCAAAGCGATATCATCCTGTTTACCGGCGACCTGGTGAATAACAAGGCCGTTGAGATGGATCCCTGGATTTCGCATTTCGCCGAACTCAAAGCGCCGTGCGGCAAGTTCTCGGTGCTGGGCAACCACGACTATGGCGACTATATCCGCTGGAAAAGCAAGGCCCAGAAACAGGCTAACCTGGAACGCCTGAAACAGGTTCATACGGAAATGGGCTTTCGCCTGCTGCTGAACGAATCCGTCGCTGTGGAACGCAAAGGCCAGTCCATAGCGCTGATCGGCGTCGAGAACTGGGGCAAAGGGGGCTTCCACAAATACGGTGATCTGAAACATGCAACAGCCGCTGTGCCTGCCGAAGCTTTCAAAATACTGATGTCGCACGACCCATCGCACTGGGAAGCGGTAACGCTGCAACACCATCAGCATGTGCATTTAACGCTTTCAGGTCATACGCATGGCGCACAATTCGGCATCGAGCTTTTCGGTTGGAAATGGAGCCCGATCAAATATATTTACAAGCAATGGGCCGGGTTGTACGAGGAAGATGGAAAGTATTTGTACGTCAATCGTGGTTTTGGCTTTCTCGGGCTGAAGGGCAGGGTAGGCATGTGGCCCGAGATAACAGTTATTACCCTAAAAAAAGGGAACGGTTAGGCCCGCTTCACCAATTGCTCCTGTACGACTTCTACGAGCTCCGTCACGTCAAACGGTTTGCGAATAAAGCCGTCTGCCTTACATTCGGTAACGATCTTTTCAATGTCGCTTGCAGTCGACAGGATGATGACCGGCACATGCATAAGCTGATGAAACAGTTTGATGCGCAGGCAGAGCCGGTGCCCCGGGTGGCCGGCGACCCATTCATCGATGAGCACTAAGTCGGGTTGGTGGCGAACAACGGTCTCGAGGGATTCCGGCGAAGGCATGCCGGCAACGGCAAAACCTTCTTCCTCCAATATAAAAGCGATGAGGTTGCGGATGTCCGCGTCGTTCTCGATAATCAGGATTTTCTGTGCCATCAATAGTTGTTAGGGATAACAAATATAATTAATTTGATTAATTTATTTACCGGTAGTTAAAATTATCGGTTGGATTATAACCAGCATCTGAATATCATGCTCCTAAACCGGCCCCGGTACGATTTTGACCATTATCATTATACAGGATGAGCCAGGTCATATAAAAAACCGGCAACAGGCGGACCTTTGTAAAGATGGGGACTAAGTTTTTAATGCTTAGCGGGTTATCAACTATCGTCCTCGTCAATTAGCGTTATCCTGATGAGGCTCGTTTGGCTTTCGGCTCTTTTTCTCTCCGTTTTTCTTAGGGCCAGCGGCCAAACAGTTGAATTGTGCGGTATCGTGTCTGACAGCCTTGGAAAGGCCCTTCCCTTTGTTTCTGCCTCGACCGGCCAGGTTTACCGCAGCGCTGTTACTAACGATTCCGGGTTTTACCGGTTAAATGTGCAACCGGGAACTTATACGTTAAACTTTCGCTCGCCGGGTTATAAGCCGGTATCAAGAACCATCGTGGCCGCCGGGGCAAAAGTTCAGCTTGATCTGCAGCTGATGCGAGCTGACACGTCGTCCCAGCCCGCCGGTCACGGCGACTCCATTATTCAAATGACCATCGCCATGAAAAACAGGCAGGCAGCCCAGCCTGGCGCTTATTCCGGCACACTGTATACCAAAGCCGTGCAATATATAAGCGAAGATCCGAAGAGCATTACCAGGGATGTTTTGGCTTATGCGCTAAACATGGATCGGAATAATAAGGGCATAGTTAATCTTTCTGAATCGATAGCTGATTTTCAAATGCGCCCGGGGGGGCGCATCAGCAAAGAAGTAACGGCGGCGATAATAAAACAAAGCAGCAAGAAGGTCTTTAATTTTGATAAGATACCGGAGATATATATCGATTTATATCAAAATACAATATACCTGTACGGCTTGAGCGAATTCGGGTTCATTTCGCCCCTGGCTGACAACGCGCCGGGCTACTATCATTATCGGTTAACCGGTCAGTTTACTGATGATCAAAGGATAATTGACGAAATATCCGTGGAGCCTATCGGGTCGGATGAACGCCTGTTTAGCGGGAAAGTTTATGTGATTGACAAGGAATGGCAGCTTTACGGCGTTAACCTTCAATTATCCCGGAAAGCGAATATGGATTTTATCGATTCCGTTTACATCAGTCAGCAATATGCGCCGATGACGGGCCATGTTTGGATGACTCGGGCTTCCCGGCTCAAATTTTATGGTAGCTTTTGGGGCTTTAAATATTCAGGATCGTTCTTACAGGTTTACCAGGATATTCATACGGATTCGAACCGGGTAAATATCTATCGAAATCACTATTACAGTCATATCAGGGACTATAAAAAAGATGCGGATTTTTGGAAGCAAAACCGCCCGCAACCCCTTACGTCAACCGAACAGAGCTTCTATCTTTCGCCGCCGGCAGGAAAGGGCGGCAAAGGGAGAAAAAGCCTGTTGGGTTACATCCGGAGCCAAAGCAACCAATTTCGCGTACTGCCTTATATGTTTTGGGGATATACCCGGCATAACTACGACAATAACTCTTCAATTGGTCTACCGTCTCTTTACAATACCATTTTTTATAATACAGTTGAGGGTTGGGGGATCGACCTTAATATCAAGTACACCAAGATATACGACAGGCTGCAAAGCCTGTCTATCACGCCGGAAATTCGTTATGGTTTTTCTGACAAAGTGCTGAATGGGAACTTACTCGTCAATTATGTGTATAATTCATTCCGTCATGCCTATGTATTCGGGCGGGCGGGCGCCGATTTCCTGGACCTGAACAGCACGGGTACCATCAGCCCGTTCTTAAATTCGCTGACTACACTGTACCTAAGCCATAATTATATCAAACTTTATCAGTCGAAGTTTATAACCGCCGGCACCGGCGGCGAAGTAACCGGCGGCATTTTAATGACCGGGCAACTGGAATATGCCGAGCGGGCGCCGCTATTCAATACCACCCGGCACACCTTTAACAAAGACAGCATTCTGCTTACATCAAATAACCCGCTTGATCCCAATGCTGATAACCCGCTGTTCCCCAAGTACCGGGCGCTGACGTTGCGCGGATCGGTTACTTTTACATTTAACCAGGAGTACACTATAACACCCGACGGCCGGTTTATTTTACCTACGTCGTACCCGGTAGTAAGGATCAATTACCGCACGGGAATACCGACGTTAGGGTCGTCTGTCAATTACAGTTTCATATCAGCAGATGTTTTCCAGGACAGGCTAAATGAGGGGATAATAGGCTATACTGCCTTTTATTTTTCTGCAGGAAAATTTCTAAGCAACCGGCTGCTGTATTACCCGGACTATAATCACTTTCACGGCGGCCAAAGCTTTTTCTTTGATACTTATGCGGGAAGTTTTCATTTTCTGAACTATTATACCTACAGCACCGACAAAGCTTACTTTGAAGCTCACGCTGAACATAATTTTACAGGCTATTTTCTAAGCCGCGCACCATTGTTGCACAGCCTGGGTTTGCAGGAAATTATTGGCGCGTCTTACCTTAGCCAGGGTACGCTGCCTGATTATAAAGAGATTTATGTGGGATTGAAACGGTCCATGCTGCGGCTGGACTATGGTTTCGCTTTCGGGCGGTTTTCAAAAATTATCCAGGGATTCAGATTTAGTTATAACGTCTCCGGGAGATAATATAAGTTCTGATTGTGACTCGATAGATACTCTTGCCAGAATATTTCAACCCAGTAATATTTCAGCGGCGTTATTTGCCGAGTTAATTATTCTGTTTCCCACCAAACCGTCCGCCTGGGCGGGGTGCCCAAAGTGTAGGGCTCGCCGATGTGCGGAACGTTTACCTGTACGCCCAGCTTGTCGGCAGCCGCCAGGAGCTTTTCTATAGGCTCGTTCCAGGGCTGATCGGCTTCCACGAACTTGGCCCAGTGAACAGGCTGCAGCAAACGAGCCTGCAAGTCGACGGCCGCCTGGGCGGGTTGGCCGAGCCAGAGATGTGTCCATGGCCAGTTTGGACTGTACTGCCCGCATTCCAGCAGCGCCAGGTCGAACGGGCCATATTGCTGGCCTATTTGTTTAAATTGCGGCCCGTAACCGCCATCTCCGCCATAATACAGCCGGTATTGGCCCGCCTGGATGACGTAGGACGCCCAAAGTGTTTTATTTTCTTCGGCATACGAACGGTTACTGCGGTGCTGTGCCGGTGTAGCCGTAACCCGGATGCCACCGGGCAGCACTGTCGATTGGTTCCAGTTCAGCTCGATGATCTTTTTAGGATCAAACCCCCAATATACCAGGTCCGAAGCGACGCCCATCGGCACCACGGCTGTTTTAATTTTGTCTTTTAATTTTTCCAGGGTAGGGTAATCCAGGTGATCATAGTGATCGTGGGAAATGATCAGCACATCGATAGGCGGCATGTCCCCGGCGTGGTAATGCATAGTGCCCGCAAATGCGGTAACCAGTCCGGGCACCGGCCCGGCATGGTCGCTGAAAATAGGATCGATGAGTATGTTACCCTGCCCGGTTTTGATCAGCAGGGATGAATGCCCGAACCATACGACTGTGGGTGCAGGGGCCGCTAATGTCTTTAGATCTGTCTTAACCCAGGGTAGTTCGTGTGCCGGTCTCACGGTTTTAGGGCGGCTATGCAAAAAAAGCCACCGGTTGTGCCTGTTTGCCGAGTTAGCACGTTCAGCAGGGTTTTCGAAGCTGCCATTTTTGTAATTGGGTAATGCCTCTAACCGGGCAAGTTCCCGGCCTCCGGGGTCCTTTCCCATTGACTTTACCATCCGACAGCCTGCGACCGCCATCAGCATCGACACCGTCATCCCAACCGCCCAGCAAATACTATTCACACCCACGAATGCAAATAACGTTAAAGTTCGATGATTATTTTCCGAAGTGGTGATACCGGTAAGAAATGATGTTTTTAGTATTCAATAACTGTCGGCCCGTTTTTCACCGATCGCGCAAAATGAAGCGGTCCGTGGCCAGGCGCCGAATCGGACACGATCGGCCGCGAACTTTTTAAACTTTTGTGTTGGATTATCAGAATAGATTTTTATATTTGGTTATAAGCCTGTTAGCCCACTAAATTAATTATTATGAAAAAAGTTTCGGATATCCTTGCCCGCAAGGGGGGCAGCGTCATCAGCATAGATGCCGATACATCGGTTCTTGACGCGTTAAGGTTAATGGATGATAGAAATATCGGTTCGGTGATCGTCACTGACGGTGGTGACTATGTTGGGCTGCTGACCGAACGGGATTATGCCCGGAAAGTAATACTGAAGGGAAAATCATCGGACGAAACTTCTGTTCGCGAGATCATGACCACCGATCTGCCGCATATCATTCCCGAAAACTCGGTGGAAACGTGTATGCATATCATGAGCGAAAACAATATTCGCTATCTTCCCGTGTTCAGGAATAACCAGCTATGCGGCATTATTTCGATCAACGACCTGGTAACCGAAACGATACTTACGCACGAGGAAACCATCGAACAGTTGAGAAGCTACATACATTCCTGACATTAAGAAATGATATGCGGCGAATGCCCCGGCGCATCGCTCTTGCTGTTTACCGGGACTTCTACGGGTTTAATTTCAGGACGTTCATCACCGGGGAAAAGCTTTTTTGCAGCATCGCGGCTTTTTTCCAAAGCTTCGTTCAGATCTTTCTCGGTATAGCTTGCTCCGCTAAATAACAGCTTTTCATTTTCCGACTTTTTTATAAGATCGAAACTGCTGCCATTCCAAAGATACGGCTTGCCTTTTGATGAAGTATAAATGATATTATAGTCGGCCATTAAAATACCAACACCGCAAACGCCGAATGGTTTACAGATTGTTAGAGATGGAAAGATGTGGCTGACCGCACGGGCCGGGACTAAAAATTCCAGTCCTCGTCGCTGTAATTTTGTATAAACCGCGCGATCTGGTACAGATCGTTATTGGAAAGCGGCCCTTTATAATCCCAATTATCCTTCCTTCTGCTGAAAGTTATCACACCCAGGTCCGTATTGTTCTCGTTATCCGAAAGATGATAAACCGTGAGGCCATCCGAAGGTTTCTTTCCGGTGCTCTCCTCGTCTATCAGAACCTGGCGATGGGCGTTTTTCAGCGTTATTCCTAATGCAACTCCCTTGATCATAACTTCTTAACGGTGGCAGATGACGTTTTGTTTTATCAAAACGCTGTTTAGCAGCAATCGTGTCTAAGATACACCAAAGTTTTGATAATGAAAAATTTAATTGCGCGAAGTCGATTTCGCGCCAAATAATTACGTGCTTTTGCCAACTAAGACATATTTTTAAAGTTTTGGCAAAAAATGAACTTCATTCATATCTGAAATTGCCAAATCGATAATTAAGGGGCTAACTTTATTCGTCCTGTTAAAAGCCGTCAAAAACAAATCTTTCTTTTACTGCCGGCTTGCGCGGGATCATGTCCGCACGGACAGAAGCTTGGTATACGAACGATGCAACGATGGTGGCCGCTTGTTTCAGGTCATCCATTTGGAGGTAGTCGTAAGTATCCATGTTGGTATGATGCGTCTTCGTTTCGTAATCCAGTGGATCCTGGATAAACTGGAAGCCGGGTATGTCTTCCCAGTCGAATGATAAATGGTCTGTCGAGCCGGTGTTGCTCATCGTTACGGTTTGCGCCCCAAGATCATGAAACGGCACAAACCACTGATCGAATATCGACTTGGCGGCCGAATTGCGCTGGGCGTAGATACCGCGTATTTTGCCTGTACCGTTATCAAGGTTGAAGTATACGGAAACTTTCGACTGTTCGGGTTTGAAAACGCCGGTTTCGGCGTTGCCGTAATGATCTTTCACATACCCGTACGAACCGAGCAAGCCTTCTTCCTCGCCGCCCCAAAGCACGATTCGGATGGTGCGTTTGGGCTGGAGGTGCAATGAGTCGAGCAGGCGAACTGCTTCCATCATAACGATGCAGCCCGCGCCGTTATCCGTGGCGCCGGTTCCGGCGTTCCACGAATCGAGGTGGCAGCCCAGCATCACCAACTGCGGTTTTAATTTGGAGTCGGTGCCGGGTATTTCAGCGACTACATTATAGCCTTTTGTATCGTCGCTGTAAAATTTGCCCTTAATATTCAGGGCTAATTCAACGGCATGGCCCGACGTTACCAGTCGTTTGATCTTTAAGCCGTCGACACCTGAAATTGCTACCTCAGGCAAACCCTCTGGGGCTCCTTTTTTAAAGCCTTCAAAAGCCTGTACTACGACCGTCCCGTCGCGCCCATTCGAAGAAATAAGGGCCAGGGCTCCGGCCGCTT
>JAFDZK010000112.1 GCA_018267005.1 Bacteroidota bacterium | reverse complement strand
TTGCTTCATGGCTGGCGCCAATTCGATCTTCGCGGGCGATAAACTGCTAACCACGCCTAACCCGTCATTCGATTCCGATATGGCGATGTTTGAAATTCTGGGGCTAAAGGCAAGGGCTGCATTTAAGAACGGCAGGCCGGGTAAAGCTGAAGATGTTGGAGGTGTTGAAGAAGTTGTTAAGGTTGAAGTGGATTAAAAAGGGATGTGACAATGAGCTTCATGAAGTCTGTGAGTGGGCCTTTACCCCGCATCCTTCGAGAGCCTCAGGATGACAGCGCTCTTAATTAAACCTTCGCGCCCATTAGCCGCCGCCAGGCCCAGCGGGTGGCGCGGTTGAAACCGTGCCAGCTATCCACAAATTCGATGATGTCCGGCAGGCAGCTTTGCGTAAACTTTTCCTTGTAATTTTTAAGGGCCAGCTTGTACGCGATCTGGGGATTTTCAAGGCCGATGCGTTGATAGATTTCTTTTTTTACATAAAGCGTGCGCAGGAAATAGACATTCAGCAGCACTACAAAGCTGTAAACCGTGCGCCTGACCGGGCCCGCCTTGTCGGTGTACCTTTTCAGCAGGTTTTTGGTGAACACGATATGCCGCGCTTCCTCGATGTTGTGCAGTTCGAAGACTTTTCTTAATATGCCGTATAGCAATGGATCCTTCCGACCGTAATTTCCGTACCGGTCGGATACGATCTCGATGGATAAGCTGCCCATGAACAGGCAATCCGTGGGCAACAATTTAGTCGTCATATTGCCAATCAGTTTGTGCGACCGGCTGATGGGTATGGGTTTGCCGCCAAGCCGAAGTATGGTCTGCGTAAACATTTCCTGGTGGCGAAATTCCTCGATCAGCTCGCGCAGCAGGAAGCGGTATTCCACGTTGTCCGGCGGCAGATTGAGGATGTATTTGTTCATAAACAGGCAAAACAGTCCCTCGCCCCAGGCATAAGAGTACATCACCTGCACAACCTCGTGCCGTCCAAGCTCGAGCCTTTGCTGGTCGCTAAGCGTTTGGTATAAAGACAGTCCTTCGAGCGAGGTTAAATGCGACGGCAGGAAGTATTGGCCCGGTTGCAGTTCTTCCGACCAGGGGACATAGGTCTCCGGCAGCAAGGGTTTCTCCTTACTTATCCTGATCAGGCGCTCAATTTCCGGTATCTCCATACAATTCAGTACAATTTTAACGATAACCCCTGAAAAAAAACTACCCTTTTTACTCGGTAACCTTGCGGCAGGATTAATTTAATAACGGAGAAAGGAGCGGGGAAGTTGCTTATTTGAGCAGGTACCTGACGAATAAATAAACGCCATAGGTGGCTATCGGCGCCATGACGATGTCGATGGTATAGTGCGCGTGCTGCACCAGCAATAAGCATGCGACGCTGATAGTGGCCAACAGTGCGATGATCTTATCGGTCTTGCGCTCCAGGCACAGGAAGATGAGGAACAGGATAGAAGTATGCCCCGAAAAAAACAAGTCTTTGGTGATGGTGCTCCTGCCGTAAAATATGCCGGTCAGCGGATCGGTCAGTACGATGAGATTTCTGGGCGGATCCAGTGGGACGAGGCTTATTGCAAGTACCCTGAGAATTAGAATGAATATAAGCGACCAGACAAAATTGATATAGATGGTCGGTTTTTGGATGCCCAGCCATAAGCCGTAGCAAATCATGCCCCAAATAATTGTAAATATGATCCACGAAACGTCATGCGGCGCTATGGCGTTCAAAACCCAATCGTTCAGCGTCGCACCCTGGCGTTTTTCGATCAGCTTAAAAAAGAACGGGAGCAGGCATGAAATGATAGTGATCAGTACCGAGCCGACGATAATTTGCGCCCGTTGAAGCGAGGAATTCCAGGTTCTCTTCCAGTTCTTTTTTAACGTTATAGTCGTCGATCGGGCCAATTCTTTATTGCTTTAAGGGCGTGCAAAAATAAGAAGATAATTCAAGTATAAAATTTTCTTAAACCTGAAATTAATTAATTGTAACCTGAATATGGCTATTTGACGTGAGTAACCGGCTAAATGTTACAATTCGTTCAGATCATTTATAAATACGGATAAGCCCGCTATTTGTTTGAATTTGTCCAAGTGTCTAAAGGGGATATATCCGGTATATAAAATATTTTACATTGTAAATCAATGCGTTATAGAAAATACTAATTGATTAGTTGTAATACTAACTGATTAGTATTACGTTTGACTAAGATTATATTTCATCATGCAGAAATTGGCTAAAAGAGAAGAACAGATCATGCAGGCGTTCTGGACCCTGGAGAAAGCGTTTATAAAAGAGATCATCCCCGAGCTGCCTGACCCGAAACCCCACTACAATTCTGTAGCTACGATGGTTAAGATACTGGAGGAGAAAGGCTTCCTGGCGCATGAGTCGATCGGTAACATTTTCAGGTATTACCCGGTCATATCAAAAGAAGATTACCAGAAGCACGCGATGAAGGACATTGTAAGCCAGTATTTCAATAATTCATACCCAAGTATGCTGGCGTTTTTTGCCAAAGAGCAAAAAATTTCCGAATCGGAACTGAACGAAATTTTAGAGATCATCAAATCGTCGAAAAAATGATACCATACGTCCTGCACGTGGCACTGCTCATTTCAGTGTGCCTGTTGTTTTACAAGATATTCCTGCAGCGCGAAACCTTTTACCGGCTTAACCGCGTGGTACTGCTTATTTGCCTTTGCCTTTCGTTTGCGCTGCCGCTGATAACCATCCCGCAGCAATGGGCATTAAGAAGCGCCCCCGAGCAGCCCACAGTGGCTGCCGAACCAGAGCCTGTTACGGAAATGTATCCGCAAATAGCAGCGCAGGTGCAGAAACAAATACAGGCGGCCGAGCGGCAAACCATTAAAACACAGCCGTTGCCTGTTGCAAAAGCCGCACCGGTAAAAGTTCAGCCGGTTTCCGCAACCGTGCAGGACAAGCCGATATGGCCGGTAGTTTTTAAATGGCTTTTTTACCTGTACTGGGCCGGCGTGGCCGCTTTCGGACTGAATTTACTATTGCAGGTAGTGGTATTGCTGATCCGGTCGTATTCAAACCCGGTAATCAGGGACGGCCGCTACCGTATTATCGAGGTAAAAGGCGATAAGGCGCCCTGCTCTTTCGGCAATAATATTTTCATCAATCCCGAAAAATACGACTGGGATACGTACAACCAAATCCTTTTACACGAAAAGGTGCATATTCAGCAGGGGCACAGTTTCGATATATTACTGGCAGAACTGGTGCTTGTATTCCAATGGTTCAACCCGTTTGCCTGGTTGTACCGTGGGGAACTTGAAAATAACCTGGAGTTCCTGGCCGACGAAGAAGTGCTCGGCCGCAACCTGCAGGTTGAAAAGGAAAGCTACCAGATGAGCTTGCTCAAAGTATCAGCACCGCACCTGGCGTTGAGCGTTACAACCAATTACAACCAATCATTACTTAAAAAACGAATAGTTATGATGAATGCGAAGAGATCGAACATTCATACCATGTGGAAATACTTTATACTGGTGCCACTGATGGGCGGTCTGGCTTGCGCGCTGAATCAGACAGCGTTCAGCCAGTCCAAAACCAAAGCAAGCCTGGCTCACGATAAATCCTCGCAGCATAGCTGGCGCGACGAAGACCGCACCCAGGGCGTATGGTTTGCGACCATCAAAGGCGACAAAGTTCGTATGGAGTTCAGGAACGACGACGACGAACATGGATGGTCGAACAGTGACAGCTTTTTGATCAGTGAATTTTCAAGCCTGCCAAAGGATACCAAAGCAGATTTTACGCTGAAACGCGACGCGGGTACCTTGCTGCTGAACGGTAAGTTTGACGGAGATGAAGGTTACGGCCATTACAAATTTACCGCCGATCAGTCGTTTAAAAACTACCTGGAAGGCCAGGGCATCAGCGGCGTTGACGACAACGACCAGTTTACTTTCTTTGTCATCAATGTGAAAAGAACGTATGTGGAAATGCTAAAAGCCAATGGGTTTGCCCATCTTTCGAAGGACAACCTGATATCGATGGCCGCGCTTAAGGTCGATGAGCCGTACATCAAATTCTGGAAGGAATCAGGCTATAATCACCTGACCACCGAGCAATTGGTTTCCGGTAAAGCTCTGGGGATCACCAGAGAATATGTGCAGGAAATTCACAATGCGGGTTATACGCATCTCGATTTCGACCAGCTTATCAGCTTCAAGGCGCAGGGTATTGACGGTAAATATATCGCCAGCCTGAAAAAAGCCAATTTGAACGAGGGCAAAGAGAATGATAATCAAAATGAAAACGTCGAAAAGAGCCTGCCGCGTCCCGATGATATCAGCTCGTTCAAGGCGATGAATATTGATTCGTCCTATATCCGCGGATTAAAGAACGCCGGTTATAAAAATATCCCGATGAATGAGTTGACCGGCATGAAAGCCGTTGGCGTTACACCTGAATACATCAAAGAACTAAGCGATTTGGGCTACAAAAACCTGTCGGCGAATGAGTTGACGTCATTCAAATCAATAGGCGTTACGCCGGAATACGTAAAAATGATGGCCAACACCGGTTATGGTAACCTGTCGGCTAACGAGCTGGAATCCTTTAAAGCGCAGGGCATCACGCCTGAATACGTAAAGTCGGTCGCCGACATGGGCTATAAGAATCTTTCGGCAAATGAACTGTCGTCATTTAAGGCGCTCGGTATCACGGGTGAATTTATAAAAGGCTTTAATGATATAGGCTATAAAAACATTTCGCCGAACGACCTGAACTCGTTAAAAGCGCTCGGTATAAAGCCATCGTTTGTGGAAGGTTTTGAAGCGATAGGGTATAAGAACATCTCGCTCAATGAGCTTTCATCGCTGAAAGCCTTAAATATTACCGCAGACTACATTAAAAGTTTTGAAGCCGTGGGTTACAAGCAAATCTCTATAAACGACTTAAGTTCGTTAAGAGCGCTTGGTGTAACTCCTGCCTTTGTGCAGGGTTTTAAAGATATGGGTTATTCAGTTTCCCCTAATGAGGCTACCTCGCTGAAAGCAAGCGGCATCACACCCGGTTATGTAAAAGAGATGAAAGCCAAGGGTTTTGTATCGAAGGATCTGAACAAATACATCCAGCTGAAAAACGCCTTTAATTGATTTTTTTCCATTAACAGACTTACGAAGTTTCAAAAACTTCGTAAGTTTTTAATCATCACGCCATGATAGTATTCCTCATCGCCATGCTATTGGTATGTGCTACGGTTATCATGCTTAGCATGCGGCGCTACCCGTAAAGATGCAACGGCCGGTACAAAATCTTGTCACTTAGTCAAAACCGCTAATCATGAAAAATTACCTTATACTCTTTGCCTTTTTAGGCGTTGTGAATACGGCGAAAGCCAACATCAGAGCTGATACGCTGGTCTATCGCAAAGTTGGTAACGTTTCGTTAAAAGCTTATGTATTCCGGCAAGATGACAGCAAACATCATCCTGCGGTATTGCTTTTTCATGGCGGCGCCTGGCGCATAGGCGATGCCACCTGGACCTGCGGCCGCGCGAAAGAATTTGCTGAAAAAGGTATGGTGGCAATATCCGTTGAATATCGTCTGGCTAATAATGGGTTAACGCCGATTGATGGGGTTGAAGACGCCTGTGCTGCATTTGCCTGGGCAAGGAAACATGCAAAAAAACTCGGAATAGATCCCGGGCGGGTGGCGGGCTATGGTGTATCGGCCGGCGGGCATTTGGTTGCAGCCTGCGCCACGTTGCCGATGGTTAACGGCCAAAAAGTTTCGGAAACCTCGAGGCCAGATATTATGCTGCTTTATTCACCGGCCCTGAATATGGGGCACGATCCATATTTCGTAAGCCTGATGGCTGGCAAGGCTGATCCGGTTAGTTATTCTCCGTCGGATTTCGTTACTAAAAAGTTACCTCCGACGATGATCATCCAGGGTGAGGCCGACAGTATTGTGTATGCGAGAGATGCCATAGCTTTCAGGGATAAGGCGGTTAACACCGGTGCGAAATGCATTTTATATCTATACCCAGGCGTTGGTCATTTATTGACGCATAATTTGAAAGTGCAATACAAAGATTTTACTGCAAGTCCCGAAGACATGGCCGATGCTCATCAAAAAGAAGATAATTTTTTAATTTCGCTGGGATACATGTCCAAATAGCAGATTCAATCAATAATCCATTTCACGGCAATCAAAACCGGCATTTTGTAAAAGCGTTTCCACATATGCCGGCCGCAGGCCTATCGTTTCGATCCGCAACACATTGTCGCAATCTTCCAGGTCGAAATTCCATTGTTTTATGGCAGCTACCGAGGTCAGCAGCGGCCTTACCTTACTGACTTTTCTTTTGCTGCTTACGTTTGTTCTAAAAACCAGTATTTCCATAGTGTTTTGTGCTGTATTCCAATAACTGCCGGGCCTGGCCAAATTGGACAAGCCCGGCATTTTTTATTCAGTAGATTTTTGCGTTTCTTCAGCAGGCTTTGCAGGCGCGTCTGCCTGGCGTCCCCAACCGTAATGATCGTGATGCCAGCCCCATTTGCTGCAGCGCTCGCGCATTTGTTCGCGGAAGCGCTCCTGCTCCTCGGCGCTCATATTCATCCAGCGCTCTTTCATCCGGTGGCGCATCCAGGGAGCCCCGCCGCGCGGCCCGCCTTTGCCAAAGCCGAACAATATTTTGCAAAGTATCAATAACCCGGCTGCCTGCCAGAACGTGATCACCGTAAGGTGAAAAATAACCGGCATTAAAGCATTCCAAAGCAGCATAACGATGTAGCTGACCAATGCCAGCCCCGCCAGCACCAGGAAGGGTATAAAAACCATTTTCTTTCTGAAATGGGCCCTGTGCCTGTAGGCCTTGTCTCCAAATTCCGACTCTCTCATTTTTTTAATTTTTTTAATATTCTTTTATGTCTTCATACAATTGTTTCAGCCGCTTGCGCAGGTGTAATACGGCGTAACGCTTTCTCGAGACCAGCGTCTGCACATTTTCGCCCGTGCGTTCGGCTATTTCATTAAAGGAGACACCGTCCAGTTCCTGCCAGATAAATACCTGCCGTTGTTCAGCCGGCAGCTCGTCAAGTGCATAAAAAAGCTGCTCCCAAAAAAGGCTGCGGATATATTCCGTCTCGGGCGTGGTGCCTTCCGTCATCAGTATCGCCCTGAAATCCGGGCTGTCGTCATCATCATCTTCGGTCGGAGCCAGATCGAAAAGCTCCTCGGTCTTTTTCCTGCTTTTGTCGATGATCTTATTGGCGGCAACTTTATACAGCCAGGCGCCGGTCTGTTCTATCTGCTCGGCATTTACCACCGCGGCAAGCTGGTACCAAACATCTTGCAGGATGTCCTCGGCATCAGCGTCGCTCTTTACCCGTTTACGGATAAATCCCAGCAATCCCTTACCATACGATCGGATAGCCTGTATGATGTGGTTTTGCTTTTCTTCGGGCATTACGGCGGTGATCAATTTTTTTCTCCTTTAAAGGTATGGACGAACTGCTTTAGAAAACATTTTAAAAATTTAAAAAATACCTTTTCGTCATCGTTGCTACGCAAAAGCTGCAGCTAATAATATTGGGAAACGTATTTAAGTGTAATAATAAATGCCGGGTTGCATATTTCATATTAAAAAAGATTTCTTCGGCACAGGTAAAAAATTGGGTGAAAAAACGGGGTTGTTTAACTGAAAATAAATTATAATATTTGGCATAGACCCTAATTATTTAAGCCTTTTGTTGATATTTTAACGTATTGACATGTACCTTTTAAAGCCTTAATAATTTATAATCAAACTGTTAAAACGCGACAGTGCTTACCCGCCCCGGGGAATGGGCATTCGTCGCCGGCTTCAATTGAATCGATAAAAATTCATTTTCAGGCCATTCTTTTTTACTAAAAATCACAATTCATGAACCCGAAACGGAGCAAACCTATATTCTCGCGCCTATCCATCCAGCAGCGCCTGCCGCTGCTGATCTGTTTTTTTCTGCTGTTTACCATTATTGTGTATGGTTTTCTTAATTATTACAGCTTGAAAAAGGCAACCCTTATGATCGGCCGCGAAAGGGTAAACACGCTCACGGAGCAAATAAGTTCCATGCTGGGCCAGTCGGCGTTGGCGACGATAAAGTATTTGCACAATACCGCTTATATGGACCAGGTGTCCCAATATCTCGCTACCGGCGGTAAACAATACGGCAGGGAAACTGTGGATGAACTGAACAAGCTGCATAAGGACAGCACCTGGATGATAGCCGAGCTTGCAGATAGTACACTAAAAACGGTTCTTCGGTCGGACAAGTCGTTAGCCAATGTTCCGGTTAGCCTGAAAGAAGTGCTGACATACACCCACATCGGGCCCGATTCGGCATGGGCCGGCAAGTTTTATTATGTGAAGGGAACAACTTATTATCCCATCATTGCTTCGGTAACCCGGAAGAAGCATATAATCGGCTACCTGGTGTGCTGGAAAATTTTGCCTGCATCGCAAAAAGCGGTCGATCAGCTATCGCAGCTAATGGGCAGCGGCGCAAACCTGTATATCGGCAACCGCGACGGCGGCTTTTGGACCAATACAATTAAGCCCGTCAGCGGGTTGAATTTTAACGCAAAAATCGCCAGCGGGCCTTTTACTTTTCGCGATGCAGACGGACAAACCATGCTGGCGGCAGTGCAGCCTGTTGCGTATACGGACTGGCTGACGGTTATCGGTTTTCCGGAAAAAAACCTATTGAGCGGCATGAACGGCTTTATGAGGTGGATATTCCTGTTTGGCATTATCCTGCTCGGCATAGGCGCTTTTGCCGCATGGCTAACCAGCAGGGGCATTACAGGGCCGCTTAACAAGTTAACCGGCGCAGCTATGGCTATATCTGCCGGCGATTATTCTTCACATGTTTCCGTCGACATGGAAAGGGGGGACGAATTGGGTAAACTGGCCCACGCATTTAATATTATGGAACAGTACGTTCAGCAAACCTATGAAGAATTGGAAGCCATGGTGGACGAACGGACATCGGCGCTGAGTGAGGAAATACGGCTTCGGGAAACGACAGAGGCCTCGCTGAGAGAGTCACGGCAGCGTTATCACCTGATGATCAACGAGGTGAAAGACTACGCCATCATTATGCTCGATGCGGAAGGAAAAATACTGGTGTGGAACCAGGGCGCTGAAAGGATAAAGGGATATACAGAAAAAGAGATACTGGGCAAATCTTTCAGCTTGTTTTACACCCCGTCCGACATTGAAAACCAAAAGCCGCAGCACTTGCTTAAACGCGCGGCAAAAGAAGGCCGTGTGGAAGACGTAGGGTGGAGAGTTCGGAAAGACGGATCGAAATTTTGGGCTGACGTGGTACTGACGCCGATTTATAACTATGGGGAACTGACCGGATTTGCCAAGGTTACCCGCGATATAACGGAACGTAAAAAACTCGAGGACGAAGTGGCGGTGCGGACCGCTCAACTGGAGGCCTCGAACAAAGAACTGGAAGCCTTTTCCTATTCCGTATCGCACGACTTGCGCACGCCGCTGCGCGCGGTGAGCGGCTACTCCGTGATGCTAAAGGAAGACTACGAAGAAAAACTGGATGCTGAAGGCCTCCGGATCATCAATAATATCATAATAAATGCCAGGATAATGGGCACCCTTATCGACGAATTGCTGGCATTTTCACGATTAGGCAAAAAAGAACTGACGTTAACCAATGTGAATATGCAGCAGCTTGCGGGGTTGGTAACGAGCGAATTACTGCATAACGAAACGGATGGCAAATACAGGGTAAGCATAGGTGCTCTGCCTGTGGCAACGGCCGACCAGGCAATGATCAAACAGGTTTTGATGAACCTGGTAAGCAATGCTTTAAAGTATTCTTCAAAACAGGCCGATCCGGTAATAGAAATAGGCGGAAGCGAAGATGAAAACGAGACCATATATTACGTAAAAGATAACGGTGTGGGCTTCGATATGGCTTACGCAGGTAAATTGTTCGGTGTGTTCCAGCGGCTGCATTCTCAGGATGAATTTGAGGGCACCGGCGTAGGGTTAGCGCTTGTAAAAAGGATCATTGATAAACATAGTGGAAAAGTGTGGGCCGAAGCCGAAGAAGATAAAGGAGCTAAATTTTATTTCAGTCTACCGAAAAACAACAAACAATGATAGATAACAAAGTTGAAATTCTGCTGGTTGAAGACAATCCGCATGATGCCGAAATGACCATCCGTGCTTTAAGAAGAGTGAATCTTGCCAATAAGCTGATCCATGTTAAAGACGGGGCCGAGGCACTGGATTTTATTTTTTCAAAAGGCGTGTATTCGGAAAGGAACGTGGATGACAAACCTAAGGTTATACTGCTGGATATTAAAATGCCCAAGGTTGACGGTATTGAAGTGCTAAGACAGCTCAAATCGGATGAAAAAACGCGTTCAATACCCGTGGTGATCATGACATCATCAAAGGAGGAACAGGATATCATCACAAGTTACGACATAGGTGTAAACAGCTACGTGGTGAAGCCTGTTGATTTTGAGGGGTTTGCCAAAGCTGTGTCGCAATTAGGATATTATTGGCTCATCACCAATCAATCCACACAATAACATCTGCATAGATAATATGACCCAAAATCTAAAAATTTTACACATTGAGGATGTTCAAAGCGATGCAGAGCTGGTGGAAAGAACGCTCAGAAAGGCGGGGATCGATTTTGAAAAGCTGGTAGTCGATACCAGGGCCGAATACCTGAAGGCTCTTGACGAATTTAATCCGGATGTTATACTTTCCGATCATTCGCTTCCGGCTTTTAACTCGCTGGAAGCGCTTAGGCTATTAAAACAGCGGGGCAGGGATACCCCGTTTATCCTGATAACCGCGACTGTGTCTGAAGAATTTGCGGTGAACGTGATGAAGGATGGCGCGTCCGATTATGTTCTAAAGGACCGGCTGCAGCGCCTGCCCAGCGCGGTTAACAATGCCATTGCCAAACACCAGTCGGACAATGACCGCCATGCTTACCAGAACAAAATATTCCAAAGCGAGGCGCTTTTTGCCAAGGCCGAACTGCTCGCGGGTTTTGGAACCTGGCGAATGGAGCTGGCAACCAACACCACCACATGGTCTGCGGGAACATACCTGCTGCTTGGCTTTGAGAGAGACGAAGTTGACGCATCGTATGACAACTTCATCAGAAACATCCACCCGGATGACCTGGAACTATTTGAAAAAAAGTTCAACGACGCTATCATGAATGCCGAGCAGGCAGAAGTTGATTTCAGAATATGCAATAATAGCAACGATACTACCAGGTACCTGAATTGCCAGTTCGAGTTTGAATCCAATGAAAACAACGGGCAGGCTGATATTATTGGATTTATACAGGACATAACACGTTCGAAGGAAGCACAATCAGAAATAGAAAACACATTGAAGAATTAAAAGCCGCAGGCGAACGACAGGCGGCTATTCTGAACGCTATACCGCCAAACGTGGTGCTGTTGAACGCGAATGGGAAGATAGTTGCGGTAAACGACTCGTGGAAAAAATTTACCATTGCCAACAATCTTGGCGTGCCAAGATATGGCATAGGTTACAGCTACATGGCCTTGTCTGAAAAGGCCATCGGCGTCGATGCGCAATACGCCAGGAAGATAGCACGAGGTATATGGGATGTTATAAATGAGAAGGCAAATGAGTTTACATTGGAATACTCGGTCAACTCATCGCAAAAGAAGATATGGTTCAGGCTCATCGTCGCGCCGCTGACGGACAGGTCGGGCCAGGGGGCGGTAGTGCTGCATGTGGATATAACTGACCGCAAAGAGGCTGAAGAACAAATGCTGCAATCGAGGGCAAACCTGCAGACGATATTTGAGAACACCGATACGGCTTATGTGTTGTGCGATGCGCAGAATAAAGTAGTTTCATTTAACAGTAAGGCCAACGATCTGTGTATGGAGCAATTCAACAAAAGATTGAGACCAGGCCGCAATGCGTTTAATTATTTCCCGAGGAATAAAATACCTGATATGAAGAATGCGGTTCAGCGGATAATGAATAATGAAATGGTAAGCTATGAAACGAATTATGAGGTTCGCGATGGCATGGCCAAATGGTACGACGTTAAATGGGTAGGCATCACCAATGACGAAAGAAAAAATATCGGCTACATGGTTGCGTTTAATGATATAACAGAAAGAAAAATAGCCGACATCGAACGCGACAGGATAACCGCCGACCTGGTGCGGCGCAACAGGGACCTGGAGCAATTTACCTATATCGTCTCGCATAATTTGCGGGCTCCGGTAGCTAATATACTCGGCCTGTCGAACATGCTGAATAACTTTGATTTTGACATTAACGAGAACCAGGAAATAAAAACAGCACTCGCCAGTTCGATAAGCTCGTTAGATAATATGATCACCGACCTTAACCAGATATTGCAGGTGGGCAACAAGGTGAGCGAGCGGGCCGAAACCATCCCGTTCAGGTTTCTGATAGAAGATGTTATGCTGGGTATACGGCCCATCATTGAAAGTGAGCGTGCAACCATAAAATATGACTTTTCGGGCGCCGAAAAAATAGTAGCGGTGAAAAGCTATATGCACAGCATATTCCATAACCTGATATTAAACGGTATAAAATATTGCCGCCCCGGGACCGGGCCGGTTATCCGGATAACCACGCATCAGCAGGGGGATCATATTCAGCTTGTATTCAGGGATAATGGAAAGGGAATCGATGAAAGAAATATGAAGAACCTGTTTGGCTTATACCGGCGGTTCGATACCAGTGTGGAAGGTAAAGGGATGGGGCTGTTTATGGTGAAAATGCAGGTCGAGACCATGGGCGGAAAGATCAGCGTAGACAGCGAGCTGGACAATGGCACCATATTTACGGTAGAGCTGCCTGCGGGCAAGGCGGGTGAATGATCGCCCGTCAAACAGTCTTGCTTTGATCGTTTAAAATTTCAATATTGCTGTAAAATTGCCACCGGATGAAAACTGTCTGTAAAATATTGATCGTGTCGCTTTTGACGGTTTTCGTCATCACCGCAAAAGCGCAAAGTCTTTCGCCGCAGGATGCCATCGTTGCGGCAATGAAAAACTCCGAAAACGACTGGAACAACGGCAAGCTGGATAATTTCATGAAGATGTATACAGATTCATCGACGATGATGTATCCTGCC
>JAFDZK010000111.1 GCA_018267005.1 Bacteroidota bacterium | reverse complement strand
TTCGGAAGCCATCATAAACGAGGCGGGCATTGGCGGCTTCAACGCCATGCACGCGCTTTCTACCCGTAACGACGACCCGGCTACCGCTTCGCGCCCGTTCGACCTCGACCGTGACGGCTTTGTCGCCGGCGAAGGAGCAGGAACCATCATTTTGGAGGAGTTGGAGCACGCGAAAGCGCGCGGGGCAAAAATTTACGCCGAAATGATAGGCGGCGGCATGAGCGCCGATGCTTACCACATGACGGCTCCCCACCCTGAAGGCCTTGGCGCAGCGCTTGTAATGAGAGCGGCGCTGGAAGATGCAGGGCTGAAACCATCGGACATTGATTATGTGAACGTACACGGAACGTCAACCCCTATCGGCGATCCGCAGGAAGTTAAAGCGATACAGGATACTTTTGGCGACGATGTTTACCGCATAAACATCAGTTCGACCAAATCGATGACGGGGCACCTGCTTGGTGCTGCCGGTGCGGTTGAGGCTATTGCCGCGATATTATCTATCAAAAATGATATGGTACCGCCAACCATCAACCACTTTACCGACGACCCCGCATTTGATCCAAAGATCAATTTCACGTTCAATAAAGCGCAGAAAAGAGTGGTTAGGGTGGCACAAAGCAATGGCTTTGGCTTTGGCGGCCATAACGCTTCAGTGATATTTAAGAAGTACGAAGAATAATTGCCCTGAATGCCGATCAGACGGTTGTATAAACTTTATTTATCGCCCAATAGAAAGTACGTAAAATCCTTAAAGAATTTGCTTGGCTTTGTGCCGGGCAATTTGTCGTTATACAGGTTGGCATTTCGGCATAAATCAGTCGCGCAAAACGTAAAAAAGGGTGTAAAAAATAGCAACGAGCGCCTGGAGTTCCTGGGCGATGCCGTTCTGGGCAGCGTGGTGGCTGAAGTGCTTTTCAAGCTTTACCCGTATGAAGACGAAGGCTTTTTGACCGAACTCCGCTCCAAGATCGTTAACCGCGGCAACCTGAATCAACTTGCCCGTAAATTAGGTTTCGAACAACTGATCCAATATGATAACCGAATGGTGAACTCAACCCGCCAGGGCTCGCTGCTCGGCGACGCCTTTGAAGCGCTGGTTGGAGCCATTTACCTGGATAAGGGCTACGATTTTACCCGGAATTTCCTGGTAAATCACATCATTAAGTCGCATATCGACATCCGCCACCTCGAGCAAACCGAAACAAATTACAAGAGCAAGCTGATAGAATGGTGCCAGCGGCACGGTAAGGACATTACTTTTGAACTGATTGAGAACCAGGTGGGCGAAAGTTCGAAACTGTTTACCGTACAGGTGAATATCGACGGCGATATTATGGGCATGGGCAAGGAATTCAATAAAAAGAATGCCGAGAAATTAGCCGCTGAAAGAGCTTGCGAGGCGTTAACCATTTGAATTTCGGATTTCGGAACTTCGATTTCGGATTTGCCGCTATTACCCTGCTAATCCTTTAATCTGATAAGTCCCGGTTCTTAGTTTAGCGATTGTACCTTCGGCTGCGGCCTGTTTTTGATCTTTTGATAATAAGCGTAACTCTTCTTGATGTACATGATCAGCCGGTAATCGTTCCACTCCCTAATATCCTGGTACGAGGGCCGGTACATATCCATGAATTTGAGTAATTCGTTATCAGGTATCTTTGTGACGCTTTTTACCAGCTCTTTGGTATAGCGTTTATCCACTTCGATGGATTCCATTTCGCCTTGTGCGTAGGCAGCAAAACGGCGTTCCTCGCGCGGCGTTTTGCCAAACAAGTTGTATAAACCCGTTATGGGTGAATTCAGAAATTCGAATACCGGCAGCGATTTGCCATTATTATAAATACCCTGGCTGTTGTACTGCTTCATTACGTCGTTCAATTCCTGCTTCTTTGTCTGACCGGTAATTATAACAGGCTTAAGCCGGATAACAGCCGCCAGGTAGACGGCGAGATCGGCCCTGCTACTAACTACGATTTTTTGATCGGTATATTCCTTATGCGTAATCAGTAAAGTATCGCCCATGGCGGTCTTGATGCTGAACATACCCAGATCGTCGCTCATCATCACTTCTTTATCATTCAAGTCGGTGATCACCGCCTGCGATATGCGATCGGACGATCCCTGCCGGAAAATAATGCCTTTGAGGATGAAGGACTGGGCAAAGACATGCGCCTGGAGGATCAATAATCCCCCAAAAATCAACAATACACGTTTAAGCCAGTGCATCATAGGCGGCAAAAATAGATATAGTATAACGGATAAAATGTAAAAAGATGTTAAATGGGAGTCCGGAAATCGGAAAGTCCCGAAGTTCGCAAGATGCATTATGGATTACTTACCGACTTTCGGACTTATGCGGACTTTCCGACTAAACAACTATCTTTGCGCATGTTAAAATCAATGACAGGTTATGGGATCGCTGTTTCCGACTCCGGGAACACCAAATATACTGTCGAGATCAAATCGCTGAACAGCAAATTCCTGGAGCTGTCGCTGCGTATCCCGAAGTCTTTTTCCGAAAAAGAGTTCCAGTTGCGTAACGAATGCAACAAACAGATCGAACGCGGCAAGGTAAATCTTTCCATCAACGCCGAACAGGCTGAAGGCACTGTTAAGGCCGCCGGGATAGATACTGCTCTGCTGAAAAATTACCTGCAGCAGCTTAAAAGCGTCAGCGAAGAATTAGGTGAATCGACGGATAACCTGATGCAATTGGCGCTTGGCCTGCCTGATGTTGTGCGGTACGATGAAGACACGGTATCGGAAGAGGAATGGAAGGTAGTGGAAAAAACGTTCCAGCAGGCGCTGACTGCTTTCCAGCAGTTCAGGGTGGATGAGGGCAACGTGCTTGAACAGGATATCAAATTTCGCATCGGCGTTATATTGAAGAACCTTGAATTGGTAGAAGTTGAAGAGCCAAGGCGCGTGCCGCTGATCAGGGAAAGGCTGGACCAGTTCCTTAATGAGGCCGTAGGCAGGGAAAACGTCGACCAGAACCGTTTCGAGCAGGAACTGATCTATTATATCGACAAGCTGGACATTACTGAAGAAAAGATCCGGCTAAAAAGCCATTGTGAATATTTTCTTGAAACATTGAAAAACGCCGACGCCAATGGAAAGAAACTCGGGTTCATTTCACAGGAGATAGGCCGCGAGATCAATACGCTCGGATCAAAAGCCAACGATGCCAACATCCAGAAACTGGTAGTGGGCATGAAGGAAGAACTGGAGAAGATAAAAGAGCAATTACTGAATGTATTATAGTAGTTCATGGTTAATGGTTCATAGATCATAGCCGTTTATCCATTGACCCATGAACTATGAACCATGAACTATGAGCCAGAACGGAAAACTCGTCATATTCTCAGCGCCGTCGGGCGCAGGTAAAACCACCATCGTGCAGCACCTGCTCCGCAAAATACCCGAGCTGGAGTTTTCGATCTCGGCAACGACCCGCAAGGCGCGTGGCGACGAGCAGGAAGGAAAGGATTACTATTTCATCAGCAAGCAGGAATTTTTACACCGTATAGCCAAAAAGCAGTTCGTCGAGTTTGAAGAAGTGTACTCAGGTACATTTTATGGAACGCTGCGTACTGAAATCGAACGGATATGGGCAAAAGGGAAAACGGTGATCTTTGACATCGATGTTGAAGGGGGCCTGCACCTCAAGCGGAAGTATGACGGCAATGCGCTGGCGATATTCGTTCAGCCGCCTTCGCTGGAAGTTTTGAAAGAACGCCTGACCGGCCGCGGTACCGATCATCCTGAAAAACTAAAGGAACGCTTCGAAAAAGCAGAAAAAGAGCTGAATTACGCCCCACAATTTGATATTATTCTAAAAAATCACGATCTTCAAACGGCATGTGCAGAAGCTGAGGTGCTTGTTAAAAATTTTCTCAATAATTGATTAAACCTGCGGTTGGTGGTTCATCCCGTGAACCATGAAAGGGGTTCTGCAGATTTAAGCGAATACCACAATTTGTGAACTATTAACCATGAACTCTAAATGAAAATAGGTTTACTTTTCGGGTCGTTTAACCCCATTCACGTCGGCCATCTCATCATCGCAAACTACATGGCCAATTACACTGAACTTGACAAGGTATGGCTGGTGGTGTCGCCGCAAAATCCTTTAAAAAAATACGGCGACCTGATCAATACCTACGACCGGCTTGAAATGGCCAAACTGGCGACCGACAATTCGATCCACATATCGGTAAGCGATGTTGAACTGCGCCTGCCGCAGCCATCTTATACCATCGATACGCTCACCCACCTGAAAGAAAAATATCCCGAGCATGAGTTTGCAATTATTATGGGCTCTGATAACCTGGGCACACTTCATAAATGGAAGAATTATAAACTGATACTGCGTGATTACCGCATTTATGTTTACCCGCGCCCGGGTTTTGAAAATGCTGAATTCGCCTCGCACCCTTCGGTAACTATTACTATGACACCGCTGATGGAATTGTCGGCCTCGTTTATCCGTAAATCACTGGCTGAAAAGAAAAATGTACAATATTTTGTTCCCGATCCAGTGCTTGAGTTTATAGAAAGTAAAAATTTGTATGGTAATGGCTGACCGGCTGTAACACTTATAACTTTGGATAGTCTTTTACGTTAAAGAAGATATCGCCAACCCAATAGCCATTATGCAGCTCTCGAAAGAAAAATTACAATACTTTGTAAACAATATGCCGGAAAAGATCGACGTGCTGGAACTCATAGATAAAGTCATTCTGATGGCCAAAAGGGAGCAGAACGGCGAAGAGTCTGTCAATCGATACATTCCGCACGACGATCTGGAAAAAGAGATCGATCTGTGGGGGTAAAGATTAGTCATTATGTCATTGAGGCATTAAGTCATTAGCACCTCGTGGTAAACCTTTAACCTTCGTCCTTTTACCTTTCGCCTAACAAAAGTATTTTTGCCACGTGAGCGAAAAAACCATTCTAAAACTGCACCTGCCTACCGATCCGCTTTGGGTCAAGAATATTGTGGAAAGTAATATTGAAGAAATATTAACCGACCATGCTTTTTGCGAGCAAAAGGCAGCGAGTAACGCTATTACGCTGATCGTACAAAACCCGGACTTGTCGGAACTGGTGCAGGAAATGGCTGCATTGGTACAGGAAGAGATGGACCACTTCAAACGAGTTCATGACATCATCCTGGAACGCGGTTATGTACTTGGCCGGGAACGCAGGGACGACTATGTCAACGAACTGCGAAAATTCCTTGCTCCGGGTGGAAGTAACGAAGCACGGCTGCTGGATCGTTTACTGCTTTCAGCCATGATAGAGGCACGCAGTTGTGAGCGCTTTAAAGTAATGTCGGAACATATTAACGACGAACAACTATCTGAGTTTTACCACGAACTGATGATCAGCGAGGCTACGCATTATGCTACTTTCATCCGTTTAGCCAAAAAATATTGCGGCAATCTTGACGTCGACAAACGCTGGGCGGAGTTCCTGGAATACGAGGCAGGGGTGATCAAAAATTACGGCAAGAGCGAGACGATACACGGGTAGGTAGTCCATAGTCGATAGTCCATAGACCATAGCAAACCATCGACCATGGTCCATGGACTATAAACTCATTCCGACCATATTTTTCAAATAATTATCCATCATGCCTATGCTAACCAAGTCGCTGATATAACCGATATACATATCCGGACGAACGATAATAGCTTTCTCGCGGTGCGGGTCAGTTTCAAATGCTTCGAATACGGCCAGGTTCTTGCCTGATGGCGGCAGGTAATAAAAATTAAGCATCCCCTGGAACCTGTTGGTGATCCATTTAGCAATATTGAATAAGAACATTTCGTCAAATCGCCCCATCACGATCAGTGTAAACCCGGGTTTGCCGCACCAGGCGTGTAAATCGGTTTCCTCCTGTTTTTTCTCATCATAAATCTCTAAGTAGGGCAGCCTGTCTCCCGCTTTTATTTTTTCGGCATTACTCAGGTGTAAATTGATCTTGCTGTCGCGATAGGAAATGCCGATTTGCGAAATTAGCCTGAAACCCCTGCTCCGGGTCTTTTGATGCGTCCACACATAGCGCAATACAAGCGGCAATACCCGTTTTTTTAAAAACACAAGAAGCCAGCTTCGCGACATTATTACGTTGAATATCCTGTCGGTGGTGTTGAGCAGGTCTTTGGCTACCGGCATCCGTTCATCAGGATAGGTATTTAGTATTGCTCCGAGTAAATTGTTATTGATAACACCGGCCAGTTTCCAGGCCAGGTTGTAGGCGTCCTGCAAGCCCGTGTTCATGCCTTGTGCGCCAACAGGTGAATGGATGTGCGCGGCATCGCCTATCAGAAAACAATTTTGCTTTCTGAAATTGTCGGCCATGCGGTGATGCAGTTTATAGGTGGTGAACCATTTTGTATCGACTACAGTAACAGGATTGCCTGTTACCTCATTCAGATGCGGCAGCACTTGTTCGAGTCGCACATCATCTTTGCCCTCGAACGATGCTGGCAGGCTTCCGATAACGCGGTATTCATCTTTTTCCGGCATCGGGAAAAACCCGCTAAAGCCGTCCTTCCCCAAATAAAGCTGAACGTAATTATCGTCCAAAAAAGAAGCGTTGATCTTAACATCGGCCAGGTAAAAATAGTGCGGATAAGTATCGCCGTTAAACGTGATATTCAGTTGCTTGCGCACCGTACTATGCGCGCCGTCAGCGCCGATTACCCAATCGCAGCTCAGCAAATATTCGCCTTCAGCATTTTTTAGCAAAGCGTCGGCATGTTCAGCCTGCTGTTGTAAAGTAATAAGAGATGTCTCCCAATAAACCGGGCAGGCATGCTGCGTTAAATAGTCGAGCAATAAGCGTTCATTTTTATATTGCTGGTAAAGCAGCACATACGGAAAATGTGTCTGTCCCTCCCCCGCGCCTGCCAGCGACACACTCGCCACCTGTTTGCCATTTTCGGAAAATGTCAACCCTTGAGCCTGCTTGCCATTCTTAACTACTTTATCCGCCACACCCAATTGCCGGTAAATCTCAAGCGACCGCGCTTGTACGCCCAAAGCATTGGAATGGCTGGTTGGGCCTTGCTTGTTATCAATGATCAGCGGTTGTACACCATAACGCAACAACTGGCAAGCCATCATTAAGCCGGACGGCCCCGCGCCCACAATCAATACTTTGACATGTTTTTCGGTGATCTGCATCTATAATCAGGAACGGAATAACAGGAAAATAGTTGGTTTTTTATGCAGATCGGGCGCATTGTGCTTCCATTCGGCAATGGTTTTGGTTTGGATGAACTCGTCTTCGGCGGTAAGGTTGCAGCCGATACACAGCCGGGTTTTAGCCGTACATGAGCGTAATATTTCTTCCAGTAGTTGATTGTTCCGAAATGGGGTTTCGATAAAGATCTGCGTCTGGTTAAAACGCGATGCCAACGATTCCAACTCCTTAATTTTTCGGGCTCGTTCGGCTTTGTCTATGGGCAGGTAACCATGAAAAGTAAAGCTCTGCCCGTTAAAGCCGGATGCCATCAATGCCAGCAAAATGGAACTCGGCCCAACCAGGGGAACCACTTTTATTCCGCGCCGGTGCGCTTCGTCCACAATTTCCGAACCCGGGTCGGCCACGCCGGGACAGCCGGCTTCGCTCATTAAACCAACATCGTGCCCGGCCGTCAAACCTATAAAGAAGCTGTTGATGTTAACATCCCGGTTGTGTTTTCCGTAATCATGTATGGAAAGTTCGCTTTGGGGGATTTTTAAACCGGCCTCTTTTAAAAAATGGCGCGCGGTCTTTTCGTTCTCAACAATATATTCTTTAATGCTGTTTATAGTATTGATCAAATAAGGCGTAAACGACATGGCCGCAGCGTTTTCGGCAAGTGGTACCGGTATTAAGTAAAGCGTTCCGTAAGCCATGTTGCAAATTGACGGTTTTATTTGTAATTTATGCTACCGTAATCTTATTTAATATGAAATCATTAGGCATCAACTGGTTCATCGAAGGTTCGATCGATTTCGAACAAAAGAAGTATGTATTGCTCGATTATCTGCAGGAAATTAACCGCCATTTCGACCGCAGCAGGTTATACCCTAACCTCACCGACCTCATCTTTCATTACAACAACCTTTTGGACTTTAAACACAATAAATCCGTTCTTCAACAGGCCTTCCCTCAACGATTGACGAAGGCTGATATCGAGGCGCTGAAGCTGACCTATCAAAAGATCATAGACGACGATGGTACTATGCGCGAAATAGAAAATATTATTTCCTATGCCCTGCAAAAAATGGACCCGGCAATACAAACCGGGAAGGAAATATATGATTTTGTTGAAAGCCGCCTGAGCATCGATCCCATCGGCCTGGTACCGCTGCTGCCTTACAATGGCTATTTCTCGTTACGTAATGGTCACGACCGTACCAATTGGGTATATGAGTACCAGATAACTATTTTTGAAAATAAAGACGACAAGTTCAGGGGAATCAATATTCAGTTCGTCGACTTCTATACACAAAGTATTACCCATACGCCGGAATCGCTGAAGCTGGAACTGATCAGCAAGCGCAAGCATTTGCCTAATCCGGCATTGTATTACGTATCGAGCGATATCAGTTTTCCGCTGGAACAAACGCTGCTGCCGGTAGCCAAAAGAAGTTTAGTGAAGTTTATTTCCAATGCAGCGTGATGGGTTATACGTTTTGACGTAGTACGTTATACGTTTTCATTACTGCAGGATTTCGCTTACAACGTATAATGTAACACGTACAGCCAACCTACTTCCCGGTCGCCGCTTTATACTCCGCGTTCAGCCCGGCAAGTACTTCCTTGGTAATATCCAGGCTGTCGTCGCCGTAAAGCATATTGGGATTTGTTTTGGAGTAGGTCAGTACGATCTTATAGCCTTTGGTCTTCGTGTAAGTTTTCAGATAGGCTGCTATACGCTCGTATAACTTCGTGTTTTCGTCTGCTTCCATTTCCTGCAGCTGCTTGGCTGTATTCTGGCTCATTTCCTGCAATGTTTGCTGTTCTTTGGCCAGCTTTTTCTCAGTCGCCGCTTTTTGCATTGGCGTCAATGAATTAACGCGCTTTTGATAGGAAGCGACTTCAGCCTGAAAAGCCTTATCCCTGGTTGCCAGCTCATTTTGAGCGCTCTGAGAAAGTGTTTGAAGCTTGGCCCTTACCGCTTTAAAATAGTCATAGTTGGTCAGCAGTGTGTCCGAATTAACGAATACTACAGCGGGGGCATGGGTTGAATCGGCTTTTACGATCTGGGCATTTGCGCCAAACGAAGCCAAAACCAAAAAGCAGCTTACAATCAAATATCTCATCATCTTCAGGTTTGATTTTAAAGGTGCGAAGATAGGGATGTAAGAGCCAAGAATCAAGAGCCGGGAGTCAAGACCGATACCCGGCAAAGCTATTGGTTCTTGATTTCCGGCTCTCGGCTCTAAATTATTTCAGCTTCAGCAACGCCTCCCTGATCCGCGCGGACACCTGTTCGATATCTGCTAAAGAGCTGGCGCCTACTGATGCCCGGAACCAGTTTACATCCTCGTCATTGCCGAATGCCGAGAAAGGCACCAGGGCCACTTTGGCTTCTTTGATGAGGTAGAAGTTGATATCCGTGGCGGTTTTCAGCAGGTCGCCATCGGCAGTGGTTTTACCGGCATAATCGACTTTTACAGTCAGGTAAATAGCGCCCATCGGTTCGATGGAGTCCACTTTAAAGCCTTCGGCTTTCAACTGCTGAAAGCCCTTGTGCAACGCGTTCAGGCTGTTTTGTATCTTTTCTTTGAAACCGCCCAGGTAGCCGTTTACTTCATCGTCCTGTTTCAGGAACTTGGCCATGGCCACCTGCTCAGCCTTCGGCGACCAGGCACCCATATGGCCTACGATGGCCTTCATGTTGTTTATCACTTCTTTAGGGCCGAATCCCCAGCCAACCCGGACGCCGGTTGCGGCAAAACATTTGGAACCGCCGTCAACAAAAACTACATGATCCTTCAATTCAGGACGCAGCGTTACAGGGTCGTAATGCCGATGACTGCCGAAGGTAAGCTGCGAATAGATCTGATCGTATAATATATACAATGGCTTTTCACCGGGTTTACGGCTTTTATTTTCGGCTATTACCAGGTCGCATATTTCTTCCAGGTCTTTTTTGGTGAACATGGTACCCGTCGGGTTCAGCGGCGAACACAGGGCCAGCAAAGTTGCGCCTTTGATATGCGGACGAAGCTCATCAGCGGTAGGCATGAAGTTATTTTCCGGCGACGTTACCACCATTACTTCTTCAGCACCCGTCAGGTTACAGTAATGATTATTGTTCCACGACGGAACCGGAAAAACGACTTTATCGCCCGGATCGACCAGCGCCAGGTAAGTAGAATAGATGAGCGGACGTGACCCGCCCGAGATCAGTATCTGGTTCGAAGCGTAATCCAGGTTATAACGGCTTTTGAGAAATGCGGAAACGCTTTCACGCAGGTCGAGTATCCCGTCGGCAGGAGGGTAATTGGTTTGATGATGATTGTAAGCATCGACTACGCCCTGCTTTAACGGCTCGGGTATGGGGTAAATATTGGAATCGAAATCGCCTATGGTCAGGTTGGCAATGTTCTGACCTTGTCTTTTCAGTTCGTTGATCTCGCCGGCGATCTTTATAATTTCGGAGCCCCTCAAGTTCTGGGCCAATACGGAAACACTCATTTTATCAGATATGCAAATTACAGATGTGCAAATGTGCAGATTTATTGCGGCAAATCGGTCAATTTCATGCAATTGAATTGATCGGTTTAAGCGAAAACTGTTCCGCCAGCAGCCGGTACGATTCCAGCCGATCGTCAAAATCTTCGGTTATGGTAACAGCAATGACCTCGTCAACGGCGTATTCTGTCGCCAATTGTGTTAACTTTTGCTTCATTTCGATAGGTGTACCGGTCAGAACCCGTTTACGGTTGTGCCTGATACGTTCCAGCTCGTAATCAGTATAAACGACGTTCTTAATATCCTCGTACCCGACGGGTACGATGCCTTTGCCTTGTTCAAATTGGGTAAAGCGAAAATCCATCAAAGCCTGATGCCGCCTGATCTTTTCTTCATCTTCCGAGCAATAAACAAATATGGCTACGCTGGCGACCGGGTTGGCCTGGTCTTCGGAAGGTTTAAAACGTTCGCGATACATGGCCACAGCCTGCGATCCGCCGATAGGATTGATAAAATGCGCGAATGAAAGCCCCATCCCGAAATGCGCGGCAAATAAGCCGCTTTCGCCGCTGGAGCTGAGCAGCCACATGGCGGGTATGGTCTGTACCTGCGGTATGGCCCTTATCTTCGACTGCGGAGTGCCGGGTTCGCCCCTGTCGTGGAAATAATTAACCAGGTCGTACAACTGGCTGATAAATTCCTGCTCGCTGAACTGGTTTGAAGGATTTAATATTGAGGCCGTCAGGCGATCAGTACCCGGCGCACGGCCCATACCTAAATCAACGCGGCCAGGAAACAAGGCTTCCAGCATGCGGAAGTTCTCGGCAACTTTCAGGGTGCTATGGTTGGGCATCATTATCCCACCCGAACCAATACGGATATTTTTGGTCTGACTGCCCAGGTAAGCCAGCAGCACTTCGGGCGTCGAGCCGGCCAGGCTGCCGGTATTATGGTGTTCGGATACCCAAAAGCGGGTATAGCCTAAATTATCGGCGAATTTGGCGAGTTCAACAGTTTCCCGTACTGCTTGTTCGGCGCTTACGCCCTTACGGACGGGCGACTGGTCGAGCACGCTGAGCCCTATCTTGTTTGTGTTCATTAATCAATGTAAAAACACAAAAGTAGATAAGGCTGTGTAGTCGGTTTGTCAAATTAGGAAACGTGCACCTGTTACTTTATCGAATAGCTGATCAGTGTTTCAGTTTCATAGCTTGCGCCATTCATGGTAAAATCTTCAGCGATCAATCCTACGCCTTTGGCAATATAGAAATTATAAGCACCGACCGTTGTGTAGCCACTGCCCAGGTCATACTGGAGATCAGCCTGAGTATGGATCACATTGCTATAACTTCTGCCGTTAACCTCCTTGGTTATGCCTTTTTCTTTAACCGAGTTAACAAATTTGCCAGGGACGCCATTTATCTGACCGTTGTCGGTAGGCAATGATGTCCAGCTATATCCTACATTTTGATTATCGACACCAATCGGAAATTCAAGGCTGATGGCCAATGCAGGGTTACTTCCCCTTATGGTATATTCGTGATTTGCGGAATAAAAATAACCGGTTACAGTTCCATTTTTAACGCTATTGATGGTTACGTTATAATATGTTTTACCACTTATTTGTGTAGTGGCGCCTGTTAAGGTTATAGTTCGGGTATCTGAGTTGCCGGCGGTAATATCATTATATGTCCAGGTACTGCCTTTGGTTACCGGCAAATAAGTATCTGATGACGGCGCAGGTTTATTGGACGAATCTTTTTTACAACCTGCAAGGGCAATAGCCGCCACAGCCACCATAGTGAATAAGGTTCTTTTCATTTGAATTTGGGGAATAATGCAACAATTTAATTAATTGCTGATGTGGGGCAATAATCATGCCGGGGAAAAAGCGCTAAGCTGTTTCAGTCGTTGCGGGTTGAAATGATGAAACATCTGAAGCGCTGGCGGATCAGCAAACACTTTGCATTTAATATCCGGGGTTACTTTCGATTAGCAATTGGTATTAAATAATAAAACTAAGGTATGAACACCAAACGCTATGCTATATTACTTGCTTTAGTAGCTTTTGCCGGTTTTTTATTTATAGGCATTATTATATTTCACGATCCTGTACTCGTGAGCCAAAGGTCGGAAACAGTTTATCTGGATACTAATACCATGAAAGAGGCAGGCGATAGCATACTTAACACGTTTAATGGACCGGCAGTCGAGAAATTATTCCCGGCAGGTCATCAAAACAAAAAGGCTGATACTGTGCCCTGGGCTGATGCTTACTTATGCAGCGATTTTGACAAAGCCAATTTAATATCAGGTGATACATTGGTGCTGGTTCTTGATATGCAAATTAATGATAAGCTCGATAAAATACAGCATCCTAACGATTACTGGACAAGTTTAAAAAAGGCTCCAAAGTTTAAGAAGTGCAAGATTGTTATACCTGCGGATCAACTCAATAGATTAAAAAGGGCGAGATATAAATTTGCACATGTAACATTGGTGACAGACGATTAAATAAGGACAATAAGAACCTTCCAACTTCACAACCTTCCAACAACACAAAATCGGTGTAATCAAACCCTCAATCGGTGTAATCCTAAAAA
>JAFDZK010000110.1 GCA_018267005.1 Bacteroidota bacterium | reverse complement strand
GGTGCCTCGTTGACAAAATCAACAATTTTCTCATAAGTATATGTAAAAGTGTCCCCGTGCCAGACTAACTTAAATAACCCCCCTTCGAGTAAGCCCATGTGAGCCAAACTTTCAACAAAATAAACGTCCTTGTGATAATTGAATAAAAATCGAACGTTCCCGTCTTTAATATGTGTTGAACTCCCTGTATTGTCAACATATCGTAACTCTCCTCCAAACTCGCCGCTGTCTATAGCCATTAAAGTACCTTGATCTATTTCGAGTTCAAACCATCCATCCGGTCGCTGCTGATATTCAGTTATTTGCAGTTTTCCCTTTTTTACGTTTACTTCAAAATCCGTTGGAAAGTACCTATGGTCCCATGATTTTGGTTGTGTTTCAACAAAATCAGATAAAGGATATTTCTGAGCCTTCAAATTGCAGGTCAAAATAAAAACAAAGACGAAGACAAGGGCAGCTTTAATGTTTCTCATCAATAGTGCTTTTTCTCATTGTTAATATTAAGATGCTACTGATACGATATTTCCATAAAGTACAAGATAATATTTTGACTTTGGTCAGGATTTGAAATCCCAACCCATAAAAAAGTCCGGATTTAAAATCCGGACTAACGAGTTTCTTAAACCACCGCCCCCAAATCAAACGGCAGTTTCCGTATCCGTTTACCGGTCAGATCAAAAATCGCATTGGTCAGCGCCGCTGAAAAAGGCGGCAGGCCGGGTTCGCCGACGCCGGTGGCGTCGCTGGTATTTTCCATGATATGCACTTCGATGGGCGGGATATCGTTGATGCGCGGCATCTTGTAGGCATAGAAATTTTTTTGCTCCACCATCCCATCTTTAAAAGTGATCTCGTGCGTAGTTGCAGCGCCCAGCGCCATAACGATCGAGCCTTCCACCTGTGCCCTTATAATGTCGGGGTTCACATACCAGCCGCAGTCCATCACCGCCCAAACATGGTCGATATTCAGCCGACGGGAATCGGATTTGGATACTTTAACCACCTGCCCAACGTTGCTGCCAAAACATTCGGTGATAGATACTCCATACCCGCCGTTCGGTTCGCGTGACTTCCAGCCCGATACTTCTTCGAGCTTATCGATGAGCGCCTGGCATGACTCGTCGCCCTGCAGGTATTTTCGCCTGAACTCCAGCGGGTCGGCGCCGGCTGCGTGGGCCATTTCATCCATAAAGCTTTCGTAAGCGAAACCATTGGTGGATGCGTAAACCGAGCGCCACCACATATTGGGAACAGGCATTTCGTAAGGCACATCAGCAATGCTCACATTCTTAATATTTTTCAGGTAGGGCTTCAAAAAGCCTTCGGATATGCTGTCGTTAGGTTTTCCGCGGTCCGGACCGTTCCAGTGTTCGATATTTTGCCCGGCCGCCCGGACTTTTATCGCGGCTATACCATCGTTTTCAATAGCGCCCTCGAAACGGTATGACATGCCTGCGCGGAAAGGTCCCTGGGTTATGTCATCCTCACGTGTCCACACCACCAGCACGGGGGCGTTTATTTCTTTGGAAATGATAACCGCTTCGGCTGGATAGTCCAGGAATGCCTTCCGGCCAAAGCCGCCGCCCAGGAAAGTCATATTTACGGTCACCTGTTCGGGTTTCAGCTTGTATTGTTTGGCCAGGTCGCCCTGGACCCAATCCGGCGCCTGTATCGGTCCCCAAACCTCTATCTTGTCAACTTGGTACCAGGCCGCGCAGTTCAGCGGTTCCATGGCGGCATGTGCTTCATAAGGCGTTTGGTAGATCACATCTATTTTCTTCGATGCCCCGTTCAGCACAGCATCCGGGTCGCCCTGCTTGCTTAACGACAGGCCCTCCTGCGTCTTCAGCAGTTCCTCGTGTTTTTTATAAATATCAGGGGTATTGACATGCTCAAAGCCGGTGTCGTCCCATTCTATTTTCAGTGCGCGCCGTCCTTTCAAAGCCGCCCATGTAGAAGTAGCCACTACCGCCACGCCTTCCCGTATAGTATTAAAAACGGGCATCTGAACCTTAAAAACATGCTTTACACCCGGCACCTTGCGCGCCCCGGTATCGTCAAAGCTTTTCACTTTTCCGCGCAGGCGGGGGTTGCGCTCTACCGTGGCGAACAGCATACCGTCAACGCGTTTATCAATACCGAATATGGCTGTTCCGTTGGTTTTCAGGGGTGTGTCGCGGCGGTGCATAGGCTTGCCGATGATCTTGTATTCCGAACGCTTTTTCAGCACGACATCCTTTGGGGGTTCGAGCTTTGAAGCATCGGCTACCAATTCGCCGTAATGGAACTTTTTGCCGGACGGTTTATGAATGACACTGCCCGACTCAGCGTAACACTCAGACGCCGGTACCGCCCATTTGGCCGCTGCCGCGGTAATGAGCATCTGGCGTGCCGTCGCGCTCAATTGCAGCAGCTTTTTGTAGGAACTGCTGATGGTCGAGCTTCCGCCGGTGATCTGGCTGCCATATTTGGTCTGACTGCCCTGGCCGAAGATGATGTTTACATCGGCCATATTCACCTCAAGCTCTTCGGCGATGATCTGCGGTACCGACTGGTAACTGCCCTGGCCCATTTCGGCGCGGTGGTCGGTCAGCGTAACCTTACCGTCGGCGCCGATCCTGATCCAGGCATTCAGTTCGATGCCACCGTTTTCAGCGGCGTTCCCTGAAACGATTTGCGACTCTTTTGCCGCTGCCGGCAAATAGAAGCCGAGGTACAGCGCCGCGCCTGCAAGGCCGGACGACCTGATGAAATTCCTTCTTGAAATATTTTGAGCACTCATGGCTGAATATCTAAAATGAGTCCGGTGTAAAAAATCAATTCATTGGTTAGACGTAATCCCGCAGGGGGTGACTTCTCCGTATCGCTATTTTCCGGGCGGGGCGTAAGCGCCTTTGGTCAGCCACGTGATCCACGCTTTTTTAAATGCCTTGTAGCTCATCGGCGGCAATGTGCGGCCCGCACCGGGGTGCCATGCACCCGTTACCAACGTATCCGAGGCATGCGCTATCAACTGATCCATGCTTTTATGCCCGTTACGGTCCGGGTCCATGATCTGCTTGGCCAGTTCATGCGGTGTACGTCCCTGGAAAACCATCTTCATATCGGCCGGCGGCAAATGCCATTTCGGATTTCCGGGCGGCGTGTGCAAGCCCGGGGTATTAGCCGGCTGATGGCAGTTGGAACACTTCATGGCGTACATGCCCGTGCCGTCGGGACCTCTTCGCGGCGACATGGTATGCAGGTGGTTATCGTCGCCCTGTAGTGGGATGTCACCTGCCGGGTGGCAGTTCATGCAGCGGGGGCTCATCAGCACTTTGTAAACTTGCCTGAAAGCGGCGACCGAGCCTACGCTGTCTTTTACCACGATGATCTTTCCGCTGTCGTGTTTGCCGGTAAGTTCAAAGCTCATTAAACCGACCGCCGCCAGCAGCGCAACAATAATGATCGCGGTTCTTTTAGGAAGAAAATGTGTTTTTGTTTTCGGATGGTGTTTCATAGCTGATAGTTCAGTTTGAACCTTGCCAATATTTTTTATGAATGATGGATCGCTTAACGGCTGCTGCTTTCTTTGCGCTGCATTTCGGCTGCCAGGTGAATGGCCTTGCGTATGCGCAGGTAAGTGCCGCAACGGCATATATTGCCCGACATCGCCATATCGATATCCTCGTCGGTAGGGTTGGGGTTCTCGCGCAGCAGCACCGCCGCCGACATGATCTGGCCCGAATGGCAATAGCCGCACTGCGGTACGTTCGCCTCGTTCCATGCTATCTGCAGCCGGTGGTCGTTATTTTGCGACAGTCCTTCAATGGTAACGATCTTTTGCCCGGCCGCACGGCTCACTTTGGTAACACACGAGCGCACTGCTTCACCGTTAAGGTGCACCACGCAGGCGCCGCACTGTGCCACCCCGCAGCCGAACTTCGTGCCCGTAAGCCCGGCTAAGTCTCTTATTGCCCAAAGCAAGGGCATATCGGGGTCGGCATCCACCTGGTAATCTTTTTGATTGATGTTTAACGAGATCATGATTAATAAATTAATGTCACGAATTGCACGAATTTATTCGAATTGCTCGAACGAAGCTCACAAAATTCGTGCTCCTTCGTTCGCGCAATTCGTGTTTTTCATACTTTTAGTTCGAAAGGCATCTTCCGTATCCGCTTGCCTGTCGCCGCAAATATCGCATTGGCCAGCGCCGGAGCGAAAGGCGGCAATCCCGGCTCGCCCACGCCTTTTATCTTTCCTTCGCCGGTAAGGATATGCACTTCCACCTGTGGCATCTCGTTGATGCGCACCATGGTGTTGTCATAAAAATTATGCTGCATCACCCGGCCTTGCTCAAAGGTTATAGCCGGCTTGGTAGCGGCTGTTAAGGCCATCACCACCGCGCCTTCAGTCTGGTTAGCTACGTTATCCGGATTTACAGCCACGCCCAGGTCGATTACCGCGTATACTTTATCTATTTTAATCGTCCCGTCGGGCTTATGGGTCACTTCCACCGCCTGTGCGCATTGCCCGGCAAAAAATTTCCATTGGCCCACACCACGACCGCGTCGTTCGCCGACGGGCTGGTCCCAGTTGGATACTTCACTGAGTTTCCGGAATATCCTGGCCGTGTCAGAATCCGAAGCCAGCAGGCTCATGCGGAAATCGAGCGGGTCCTTGCCGGCCTTGTGCGCCAGCTCGTCTATAAAACACTCATGAGCGAATGCGAGGGTCGAACTTGTTACCGAACGCCAGGCAGCCAGCGGCACGTGGTAGTCGGCCCTGACGTAGGAGGTCTTCAGGTTGGGTACCTGGTAATCCTGCTCACCGATACCCTCCACCATACTTCCGTCGACCTTAGTTTTGTCGAAATTGGGGCGTGCCGACTCGGATAATGAAGGACTGATCACTTTATGCGTAAACGTCACCAGCTTGCCGTCGCCGGAAAAACCGCCGCTTAATTTGGAAAAAGTCATCGGCCGGAACGGGCCGCATTGCGTGGTATCTTCGCGCGACCAGATCAGTTTTACTGGTTTATCGTACTGTTTGGCGATATTGACGGCTTCCGTCATGTAATCCAGGTAAAGCCTTCTGCCGAAACCGCCGCCCACGAACATGTTATGCATTTGCACATTTTCAGGGGCAAACCCCATGAGTTTGGGCAATTCGTTGGGACTATTGCCGGTTACCGAGCTCGGTACCTGCGTGGAGGTCCATATTTCGAGCTTGTCGCCCTGTACATGCGCCACCGCGTTCATCGGTTCCATCGGGCTATGGGCCACCATTGGCGTCTCATATAATGCCTCGACGGTGTTTTGAGGCGAAACGCTTACGCTGGTAATGTCGCCTATATTTTTGTCGACCAGGCCTTCTTCACTGGCCAGCGACCGGAGATGCTCTTCATAATCTTCGGAGCTAAAATTGTCAAACCCTTTGAAATCCCAGTCGATCTGAAGCTTTTTGCGGGCCTGCATAGCCGCCCACCAGGAGTTGGCGATAACGGCGACGCCGGTATAGCGATAGTTGCCCACGATGCGCTCAGCCCCGACCACCTTCAGCACGCCGGGCATTTTGAGCGCTTCAGAAGCATCAAAACTTTTCAGCGTTCCTCCGATGACAGGGCACCTTTCCACCGAAGCATAAACCATACCCGGAACCTGCACGTCGATGCCGAATTGCGCCTTTCCGCAGGTTTTCAGCGGAATGTCGGGCCGGTGCGACATTTTGCCGACGATCTTAAAATCCTTCGGGTCTTTCAGTTTTGGCTCTTTGGGCAGATCGAGCTTCGCGGCGTCTTCAACGAGCTCGCCATAGGTGAACGATCGCTTATCGGTGTTGTTGAACACCTTGCCGTTGTCGGCATAGCAGTTATCCGGGCTTACCTTCCAGCGGTTAGCCGCTGCCGCGATGAAAACCGTCCGTGCCGCGGCGCCGATCTTACGGTAATCGTTGTAGCCTGTCCGTATAGACGCACTACCGCCCGCGCGCTGGCCGCGCCCAAACTCCGGCTCGCCGCTGGTGTTTTTGATGCTCACCTGGCCGAGCGACACTTCGAACTCCTCAGCTATCACCGCAGGCACCGACTGGAATGTGCCCTGGCCCATTTCGGGCTTGATGTTATAGATGGTGATGCTACCGTTATCTTCTACAAGAATGAACGGTGAGAAGTTTTTCGTGGTCGCAATATTGGTGGTTTTGCGTGTGCTGCCCTTTGCCGACAGTCCCAGCCACAGCGCCAGACCCGCTGTACCGGTGGTTTTGATGAAGCTGCGCCTCGATATCTGTTCGATTGCCATTTTTCACCGGGAAATATGATCTAAAGTTATACAAAAATATCGCTGGTTTCCAATTAAAAGCAGGCTTTTATTCAAAGCTAACAAGGATGTTACCCGCCTGCGCCGGGCCGCCGGATAATATTTGTTCGCGACAAATTCAGCGCCCTCAAACCTTAGTTTATTAAATCTGTTCATTTAATATAATTCATTAATCATGACACTACCGTTTGCATTCGTATTTATCGCCGCGTTTGCGATTGTTGCTATATTTCTTGTTTCCAGGAAAAGCATTACAAAGAAAAAAGAAGTTAAAGAAACCGCATCGCGCCAAGAGTCGCCACAGGGACCTGTAGATACCTCGGAAATGAGCGAAAAAGCCAAAGCGCCGTTAAAGAAGCGTACGCCTAAAACTCAAAGCCACCCGCGCAAGGTTCAATAAGCCCCGGGGACAACTAAGTTGCCTTACCGTTTCCCGCGGCAACATCGATCGTTTTGATAACCTTTGCCGGAACGCCGGCCACTACTGTGTTGGCAGGAACGTCTTTGTTAACAACAGCCCCCGCTGCCACAACCGCGTTTTCGCCGACCGTTACCCCGGGCAATATGGTAGCTCCGGCGCCTATCCAGGCATTTCTTTTGATAACTACCTTTTTAAGATCAAGCGACCGCCGGTTTGTAGGGTCTAATGGATGGTTTTCGGAAGTGATGTTAACCCTGGGCGCAATTTGTACATCATCCTCGATCGTGATTCCGCCGAGGTCGAGGAAACTGCAGGCATGGTTGATAAATATGCCGTTGCCGAGTTTGATGTGCCTTCCAAAATTGGTATAAAAGGGCGCAAACACCGTTGTGCTTTTATCTATTGGCGTTCCGGTAATTTCACTTAAGCGTTCGCGTACCAGGTCCGTGTCGGCCGTGGTATTCAGCGCCGCCGATAATTTTATCGTCCTGTGCACAGCCTCCTCTACCGGCTGCCATGCCGGGTCGTCGAGCCGGAACACGCCGCCGGCGAGCATTTGTTCAAAAATGTCGGTAGTTTTTTTGTTCATCCTGGTGGAATCAAATTTAGTGGTCACATGCCATTTTTTTTAGCCGCGGCTATCAAATTCACATCCACCAGCTCCAGCTTTTTGACCATGTTTTGCACGGTGGTCTTGTATTTTTTGAAATGCGGTGTTTGAATATGCGCCTGGTAAGCGGTTGTATCAGCATAAATTTCGAGGATAGTGATATGCGATGGATCCGCCTTGTCGGAGACCGCATAATAAGTCAGCACGCCCGGTTCATTTTTTATAGCCGCGTTCATTTGCTCTTTCAACGCCGCGTGGTATTGATCGAGTTGTGCCGGGTCGACCTCTATCCTGGCGAGGCGAACCATGCGGTGGTCTTGCCCGGAGGCAGGAAGTGTGATCGTCATAATCAAAAGTAGCGCACCTAAGCAAGAAAGGAAGTGCCTTTGCCTGATCTTCATTTGTTACGGATTGTATTGTTGGTCGGTAACCTGTTCCATCCATTCCACCGGCGAGCCGTTCAGCTTTTCTTGTATGGCAATATGGCTCATGGCAGTGGTTGCTTTTGCGCCGTGCCAGTGTTTTTCATTAGGGTTGAAATAGACCACGTCTCCGGGGTGTATCTCTTCCTTTTTGCCGCCTTCGACCTGTATCCAGCCGCAACCGGATGTTACGATCAGCGTCTGTCCGAAAGGGTGCGTATGCCAGGCCGTCCGCGCGCCAGGCTCGAAGGTCACCAGCGCCATGCCTACGCGGGATGGTTCAGGCGGGTTGGCGAGCGGGTCGATGCGCACCGTTCCGGTAAAATATTCGGCCGGGCCGTTTCCTGAAGGCTGGGAGCCGATTCGTTTGATTTCCATTGTTTTCTTATTTACTATTCGTGTCCGCATGGTCACCTGCAGCAGATGCCTGGAGTTTCAGGGACATGCTAACTATTAAACTGTCTCAAGTGATGATCGGTATGTTTATAGGCCATTTGGCCGATCTGTTCTTTAGTCATTCTCCCGAAAAAAGGATGAACGAAGTCGTTATTGGTAAAATGCCCGTATTCAGCAACCAGGCTGATCCATTTCGCTTTTTCATCGGAAATATCACCGGTTACTTCATTTATCCTCAGTTCGGGCAGCGTTGGTGTACTATGAGCCAGGGGCGCATCGTCCTTAAGAACCCGTTTCAAAGCCATCCTGCCGAATAAACGACCGATAAATGCACGTTTATACCGGGTCTTGCCCATCGCCATCTCTTCGTAAAGCTTGCAATGTTGTATCATCTGGTAAACGTTCATCTTACCCCATTGTGCTTTGCTGTTATCATCCAGCGTATTGATCCTGCCGATCAGTTCATCCCGGGTTGTTTTGTCAAATACTGTTTTCATGTCATCTAATTTACAGTATTGCCAACATACAACTCAATTTGGGCATTTACAGGGAGAAAAAATTTAAATCTGCTATAATTACTTTCCAACCATTTGCTGCATCTGCTGCGGGTAGCGTGCTCCCAGCACTTCGATACCGTTAAGGGCGGTTTCAATTTCACTTAAATCCTGTTTTGTCAGTTCAATATCGGCCGCGGCCATATTTTCTTCCAGGCGGCTGATCTTCGTTGTGCCGGGAATCGGAACTACCCACGGCTTTTGCGCCAGCAGCCAGGCGATGGCGATTTGCGCGTTGGTAACGCCTTTCCGGGCCGCAATGCGCCCAAGTGCATCTACCAGGCCCTGGTTGGCCTTGCGGTTTTCTTCCGAAAAGCGGGGAACGATATTGCGGAAGTCGCTTTTATCAAAAGACGTATTTTCATTGATCGTGCCGGTAAGAAAGCCTTTGCCGAGCGGGCTGAAAGGTACAAAGCCAATACCCAGTTCTTCCAGCAATGGAAGGATTTCTTTCTCCGGTTCGCGCCACCAAAGGGAGTATTCGCTTTGCAATGCCGTAACCGGCTGCACAGCATGTGCCCGGCGGATGCTTTCCACCCCTGCTTCCGACATGCCGAAGTGTTTTACCTTGCCTTCGGCGATTAATTCCTTTACCGTTCCTGCCACATCTTCGATAGGTATATTTGGATCCACGCGGTGCTGGTATAGCAGGTCTATTCGATCGGTGCGGAGGCGTTTGAGCGCAGCCTCAGTGTGCGCGCGGATATTTTCGGGGCGGCTGTCCAGGCCCTGAGCCGGCACGCCATTTTTGAAACCGAATTTGGTGGCGATAACCACGTTACTGCGAAACGGCTCCAGCGCTTCGCCAACGACTTCCTCGTTCAGATACGGCCCATAGGCCTCTGCCGAATCGAAGAAAGTTACGCCGATGTCGAATGCGTGACGGATCAGTTTTATCGCGTCCTGTTTTTCTGTAGCCGGACCCAGGCCAAAGCTCAATCCCATACAGCCCAGGCCTAAAGCCGAAACTTCGAGGTCTTTTCCTAATGTTCTCTTTTTCATAGTTATTTATTGTTTTTAAAAGATAGGTCAAAGTTGAGGCATAATTTTCGGCTGTACTTTATACGAATTACGGTATTGCCTACCAATATTACCGGTACCTTATAAACCGCTGATAAAAGCCGTAGTTTTGAATAAGATAACGCACTAAAGCCATGGAAGACATCCGCAGGTTCGAGACCATTAGCCAGTATAACGATTTTAACCAGCACCCAACGCTGCATCCTTTAGTAACCGTCGTCGACCTGTCCAAAGCTAACCCGCGGCAGCACTATAAGATGTATTTCGGTTTTTATATCGTGTTTTTGAAAGACATAAAATGCGGCGACCTGGTGTACGGCCGGCATACCTACGATTACCAGAAAGGTACGCTGGTTTTTATGGCGCCCGGGCAGGTGGCAGGTATACAGACCGACGGCGGTTATTTTCAGCCTAAAGGCTATGCACTGGCCTTTCATCCCGACCTGGTCCGCGGAACATCACTGGGTAAACATATCCATGACTATGGCTTTTTCCGTTATGAATCGCACGAGGCGCTGCACCTGTCGGAACGCGAGCGGCAAACGGTGCTGGATTGTTTCGCCAAGATAGATATGGAATTGAACCAGTCCATTGACAAGCACAGCAAGACACTCATCGCTAATAATATCGAACTATTCCTGAATTACTGCATGCGCTTTTACGACCGCCAGTTCATCACGCGCGACCATGTGCATAAAGGCGTGCTCGAAAAATTCGAAAGCCTGCTGAACGATTATTTTGCATCGGACAAGCCGCAAAACCTCGGCCTGCCATCGGTAGCCTGGTGCGCGGAGCAGGTGCATTTGTCGCCCAATTATTTCGGCGACCTGGTGAAAAAGGAAACCGGCCGCCCCGCGCAGGAATACATCCAGGCCAGGCTGATAGACGTGGCCAAGGAAAAGATATTCGACCGCAGTAAATCTGTCAGCGAAGTAGCTTATGAACTGGGCTTTAAATACCCGCAGCATTTTACCCGCCTTTTCAAGCAGCGTGTGGGACAAACGCCGAATGAATACAGGATGATGAATTAATCGTCTTTATGTTTGATACGTAACTGGTATACGATAACTGCGAATAGAATAATAAGGCCGGTTATAAATAGCGTCATAGTGAATAATTATTACCTGTTGTTTTAAGGGCAGCGAAAACGGAAGGTTGGGCTTATAAGTGGGTCATATGATTGCAGTAAAAGCCGTGCCGAAAAATTGTTTAACTATAAGTTGACCATTATCTGTTGGTTGGGAGGATTAATTAAAGTACAGTGTGTCTAAACTTTTATACGGTCAAAATTTTCGTTTTATTTAAAATTAAGTGCTTCCTGATCTTCGCCAAAGCAATAAGAACCGCTGCCGTGATCTTTGGAGTCGTGAATTATAAACAACATGTTAAAACCAAAGGCCGCATTATAGCGGCCCTTGATATTTTACCGGCATGCAACGTTATCTTATTTGCTTTCGCCGGCTGCGTTTTCGTTAACCGAGCTTTCAGCCAGTTCGGTCAGCAGTTCATCGGTTTTCTTTTCTTCGTCCAATGTTTGTTGCAGCAGTTCCTGTGCATCGTTATAGCCCAACTGCCCTGCCAGCGTTTTCAGCGTGCCATACGAGGCTATTTCATAATGCTCAACTTTTTGCGCTGCCGATATTAAAGCGGCATCCCGCACCTCCGTTCCTTCATCGGTACTTTCAATCAATTCTTCCGCTTCTTTAGCCAGCCCGGCCATGGCCTCGCATTTTTTGGCCGTAGCTTTTTCGCCGATAGCCTCAAACACCTGCTCCAGGCGTTTCACATGTCCTTCGGTTTCTGTGAGATGTGTGTTGAAGGCTTCCTTCAATTCATTCGATGTTGCCGCTTTGGCCAGCTTTTTCAGATTTTTGGTCAGGTCCTTCTCGGCCCAAAGCATGTCTTTCAGTTCATCGACAAATAATTCTTTTAAAGCGCTTCCACCTTGTGAAGAGCCGCTTTTGCTTGTTCTTGCCATAAATTTTATAGGTATTTTGTGATGTTATAGAAGAAGTACAACTAAATTGACCCAATGTTTTTGAGAAATAAGATCAAAAATTAGTTTTTAGTTAATTATTTGTCATTTCCCATGCTACAATATCCCAGGTTTCGTCCGAATCGCTATAAGTTTGGATGACCTCGAACCCGATTTTTTGATGCGCCCTCAGCGAGCGCTGGTTCCGTTGCGCTATCTCGGTAACGCAAAGTCGGAAACGGTTTCCGGTATGAGCGGCCAAAGCGTGATACAACCCGGGGAATATTCCGATCCCCCGGAAACCTTCGGCTACGCAAACCTGGCCGCCTACGATAAATGGATACGAGTCCAGCGGCTTGCCTTTGTAGAAGCATTGACCGAATTGCCCGAACATCGGCGTCAGGCTGGGCACCGCTTCTTTCATGTCCGGCGTCATGGCAAGCGTGTAGCCGACGAGTTGGTCGCCGACCATGGCGATGATCTGCGGCGCATGGGCCGACATTTCTTTTAGCAACCCTATCGTATGTTCGGCATAAACAAATCCTTCCTTATCCTGTGTTTCCCGGCTGATGGTAGTGTAATGGTTCTTTCGCTGCAGTGACAATAATTGTTCGAAATCTCGTTCTGTGTGCGCGGCGCGGTAGGAAATGTCCATGTTGACTAAGCAAGCTGTAAAGATAAGTGCGGAGCTAAATAAAGAAAAGCCCCTAAACAAGCGTCTAAGGGCTTTTGGAAAACTGAGCTATTGAATAAGTTACTGAGCCTGGTTATAGAACCTGATATCAGGTTTGCCGATCACGCCGGCGCTTTCCATCAGTTTTTTCTTATCAGCCGAAAAGATGGCAGCCTTAGCCTTGGCCATATCGGTAACCGTAAACACCAGGTGCACCATGGTCGTATCGTCGATACCGCGACCCAATGCTCTGTCCGTATATCCCTCACTTGCGCGTTTTGCTTCACCTTCGCCGTCATACACTTTCAGCCATGCGGCAAAGTCTTTTACTTTATGATTTATGACTACCCACTGCTTTGCAGGGCCGCCGTTCATCCTGATCATGTGGTAAAATTGAACGTCCGGTTTGGAAACTACGCCGGATTTATCCATGGTTGCTTTAAGTTTCGGATCGGCCATGAATGCTTTAGCCTTGGCAACGTCAGGGACTTTAACCGCAACGAGAATATTGTTGGCGTTGTCGGCATCTCTGCCAACAGCTACCGTCTCCATGCCGGCGGCTTCACGGTTTGCGGAATCGGCATCAAAAACAGGCCGCCATTTGGCATAGTCCTTAATGGTGTGCCTTACGTCGACCACATCAAACGGCACGGTCGCAGCAGGCGCCGCAGCTTTTTTTGTGGTGTCGGCATTTGCCGTCGAGTCACTGGATTTTTTAGCCCCGGAGCCGCCGCACGAAAAAAGCGCTGCCGCAAGAACGATCGCCGGCACGATCTGTAGTACTGATTGGGATCTTTTCATGGTTATTGGTTTTTAATTGTGAAAAATGGTTATTTATAAAAGCAGGCCGGCTTAAGCCGCCCAACAGGTTTGTATGCTTTAATAAATGTAATTATACCGTTTGATTTTCAGCGAATTACTTAACGAATATAATAATTGAATATTTATTATTAATACATAAAATTTGAATAAATATATTAAGGTATTTCTGCGAGCGCGGTCTTTGGTCTTCCCCTGGCAAAATTGACCAAACCATTTCTAAGCGGTATCTTTAACCAGCATCGATATTTTTCCGCAGGAAACCAATGACAGATTTCCGATTCATCCCGGTTATGCCGCATCCATTGCTGAGCCCTTTCGTCGAG
>JAFDZK010000010.1 GCA_018267005.1 Bacteroidota bacterium | reverse complement strand
TGCATAACGTCGAGAACGCTACCGCTGCCATTGAAGCGGCACTAAAAGCTGGTGTCGAACCCGGACTGATAAAAAAGGCATTAGGCTCATTCCGGGGCGTAAAGCGCCGGTTCGAATACATCGTAAAGAATAGCGACCATATTTATATCGACGATTACGCGCATCATCCGGAGGAATTGCGGGCAGCTATAACCGCGGTAAAGGAATTATATCCCGATAGAAAACTCACAACAATTTTTCAGCCGCATTTATATACCCGTACTCGTGACTTTGCTGAAGGCTTTGCCGAAGTGCTGGATATGAGCGACGAGCTGATCATGCTCGACATCTATCCGGCACGTGAGCTGCCCATCGAAGGCGTAAGCGCTGACATGATCCTCGATAGGATGAAATTGTGGAATAAACGGAAATGTGGAAAACAAGAAGCCGTTGATTTAGTGCGAATTGAGAAACCTGAACTACTTTTAACGGTGGGTGCGGGCGATATCGACCAGTTGGTTCAACCTTTAAAAAACGTATTGGAAAATGTTTAAGAAACGCATCTGGAAGCGCATTTTGACCGGTTCGGCCTGGGCTGTTTGCCTGGCCGGCCTGGTTGTGCTGATGAGTTTCATTGAATATAAGAAAGCCGGTGTGTTTTGCAGGGAAGTAAAGATCTATATACCCGGCAACCAGTATTTTATTGACAAGCAGGAAGTGGAGCACATCCTTCGGATTCATAGTCATCAGCTCGTCGGCCGTAATATGGAAAGCATCAACCTGCACGAACTGGAGAACAGGCTCCGGGCGAATCCCTTTATCGCATCGGCTGTGGTATACGCCGATATGGACGGGATCATCCGTGTCGAGATCAGTCAGCGCCAGCCGATCGTGCACGTAATGAACCAGTTTGACCAGGATTTTTATATTGATCAGAATGGGATGAAAATTCCGCTGTCGCCGAATTTTACGGCAAGGGTACTGGTGGCTAACGGTTATATCGAGGAAGTTTTCGGGCATAAAGTGGATACCCTGCATACCGATCTGGCGAGGGAGCTCTATAAAACAGCCGACTTCATCAGGCGCGATTCCCTTTGGAGCGCGCAGATAGCCGAAATATTTGTTAACCAGGATCATGAGATGGAACTGATACCACGCGTGGGCAACAACAGGATATTGCTTGGCGATGCCGATTCGCTGCAGGAAAAATTTGGCAGGCTGTTTACATTTTACAAAAAGGCGATGCCGCAGGTGGGTTGGGACAGGTACAAGATCATCAATATAAAATATGCCAATCAGGTTGTGGGCGTTAAGAGCGATAGCTTTAAAAAAGACTCGTTGAAGGCCGTCGCCAGGGAAGATTCATTAAAAAAGGAAAAAGACACATCTCAAATAAAATATTGATTATGGATAAAAGTTCGACTCAGGAAAAAAGTTCGCCGATCGTTGTAGGGCTTGACATCGGAACTACCAAAATATGCGCCATTGTGGGGCGGCGCAGCAGAAACGCTAAAATTGAGGTGCTGGGTATAGGTAAGGCCGAATCGGCCGGTGTTACCCGCGGCATGGTTTCGAATATCGATAAGACGGTACAAGGTATTCTTCAGGCCATCGAGGTCGCCAGTTCGCAATCGAACGTCGAGATACGCGTCGTAAACGTAGGCATAGCCGGGCAGCATATTAAAAGTCTGCAGCACCGCGGCCTTATAACACGCCGCGATCTGAATACCGAGATCGGCAGAAAGGATATCGATAAGCTCGTAGAAGATATGTACAATCTGGTGATGCCACCGGGCGAGGAGATCATTCATGTGCTGCCGCAGGAATTTACGGTGGATAATGAGCCTGGTATAAAGGATCCGGTTGGGATGGCCGGTGTTCGGCTTGAAGCGAATTTCCATATCATATCCGGCCAGGTTACAGCGATAAAGAATATCGTAAAATGTGTCAACAAGGCCGGCCTGGAAAGCCAGGAGCTAATACTGGAACCCCTGGCATCGTCCGAGTCGGTGCTGAGCGATGAAGAAAAAGAGGCCGGCGTGGTACTGGTGGATATAGGAGGCGGCACTACCGACGTAGCTATCTTCCACGAAGGCATTATTCGCCATACCGCGGTTATACCCTTCGGCGGCAATAGCGTTACCGAGGACATACGCGAAGGATGTTCCGTAATGCGCAATATAGCCGAGCAATTAAAGATAAGATTCGGCTCCGCCCTGGCCGAGGAGAACAAAGAAAATGAAATTGTATGCGTGCCCGGCTTGCGCGGCCGTGAACCCAAAGAAATTTCGGTGAAAAACCTGGCGTACGTTATCCAGGCAAGGATGGAAGAGATCGTCGAGCACGTGTATTACGAGATCAAATCTTCGGGTTATGAGAAAAAGTTGATCGCAGGCATTGTTATCACCGGCGGCGGCGCTCAATTGAAACACCTACCGCAATTGGTAGAATATGTTACCGGGCTGGATTGCCGCGTTGGCTACCCTAACGAGCACCTGGCAAAAAACGAGGTATTGCCCAAGGCCGTTTATGAAGAACTGCAAAGCCCAACCTTCGCAACAGGTATAGGGCTCCTCATTAAAGGCATCCAGAAAATGGAGTATAACGAGACGCCGGTAAATTCCACGATGAAGGCCGATACAGGTAACCAGCAGGGCGATAAGCGCATGGGTTTACTCGATAGGCTCCTTAAAACAGGTATCAAATTCATCAAGGATGATATCAAAGATGAAGACTATTTGTAGGAATTATTCACAATTGGCGACTTTTCAACAATATCGACAATTGTGGAAAAACATTGTTGAAAAAGAGGTAATATTACAGATAGGTTAAATTAATTAATGGTCATTCACATTTAACTGGAAATTAGGAATATGCAGTTTGAGATGTTAAAAGAAAAGTCGTCCATCATCAAGGTTATCGGGGTTGGCGGCGGTGGCGGCAACGCTGTTAATCACATGTACAAGCAAGGCATCACGGGTGTCGACTTTATAATTTGTAATACGGATGCCCAGGCGCTTGAACTAAGCCCGATTCCTAATAAGGTACAGCTTGGAGCCAGTTTGACGGAAGGTATGGGCGCAGGCTCGATACCCGAAGTGGGAAAAAACTCGGCTATTGAAAATATCGATGATATTAAGCAAATGCTGGGCGCCAACACCAAGATGCTGTTCATCACAGCGGGTTTGGGCGGCGGTACAGGGACCGGCGCGAGCCCGATCATTGCCAAGGCGGCCCGCGAGATGGATATATTAACCGTAGGTATCATAACCACACCATTTTCGTTTGAAGGCAAGCGCCGTAAGATGCAGGCCGAAGAAGGGTTGGGAGAACTGAAAAAATATGTTGATTCATTCCTGGTTATCTCGAACGACCGGCTTCGGCAGGTGTTTGGCAACCTTACGCTGGGATCGGCATTCGCGCAGGCCGATAACATTTTGACAACCGCTGCCAAAGGCATTGCCGAGATCATAACGCTGCCGGGCTATATTAACGTTGACTTTAAGGACGTGCGCACCGTAATGAAGGACAGCGGCGTGGCCATCATGGGCAGCGCTGCCGCCGAGGGTGACAACCGTGCTTTGAAAGCTGTTGAAGGCGCGTTATTGTCACCGTTGCTGAAAGACAATGAGATAGAAGGTGCAAGATATATCCTGCTGAACATCAGTTCTGGCGAACAGGAAGTGACCATGGACGAGGTAAGCGTGATAACCGACTTTATACAGGAAGAAGCGGGCCTTGCGGCCGACCTGATCTGGGGTAATTGCCGCGATGAAGCCCTGGGCGATAAGCTTTCGGTAACCATAATTGCAACGGGCTTCCAAACGATGGACGAACGTGAAAGGGAGCAAAACAGCAAGAAAGTAGTATCGATGCTGGTTCCTGAAGCAGACGCATTGGTTAAGCCTGTGGTAAACGAATTCATCAACCAGGTAAAACCGGAAGCGCCGGGTATGCCTTATATTAAACCCAAAGAAGAGCCGAAACAGAATGATTTGTTCGACCTGTTTGCGGCTAAGGAAGATGCATCGCCCGCGATTAAATATAATTTGAACGAAGAAGAGCAAACGGAACCGGAAACAGCGGGTACAGAAGAGATCACCTTTAAGATCGCTGACTCGGTGATGAACTTCGAACCTGCCAAGGTTGAAAAACTGCCCGAGCCAGAGCCTGAACCGGAACCTGCCCCGGCAGGCGCCGACGATCATAAAACTGACGAGACGATCGAAGAGCAGTTACGCAAATCGCGTGAGCGTATAATGCGCCTGAAGGACCTGAGTATGAAACTGCGCAGCGGCAATATCCAGGAACTGGAAAATGTACCCGCTTATAAACGCAAGGAAATTGCTTTACAGCAAACCCCGCCTTCGGACGAAAGCCAGGTGTCGCGTTTTTCGCTGATGCCCGACGATGAGGGCAAAACAGAGATGCGGAGCAATAATCATTTTCTGCATGATAATGTTGATTAGTCCCGGCAGCTATCGGGATAAGATATAATCGAGATTAGAGATATTTTGGCGACAAAGTATCTTTTTCTTTTTAATAAGGCCTCCAAATTTCACGATTTTCATTCGTGGAACTTTGTTTATAGGCTATTATAAAAAGTTATAAGGCTTGGCTCGTCAGCGCGTAAAGGTTATATTTGTACTTTATTTATAGAAACAGCATTGGATTTATTCGATAAAATATCAAAAACAATGGGCGGCCCGATAGGGCAGCACCAGCAATGGTCGCACGGCTATTTTTCATTCCCGCGTCTTGAGGGTGAAATTGGTCCGAATATGTTATTTAACGGCAAAGAACATTTGGTTTGGAGCCTGAACAATTACCTCGGTTTGGCCAATCACCCTGAAGTGCGCGAAGCCGATGCTAAGGCTACAGCCGATTATGGCCTGGCTTACCCGATGGGCGCCCGCATGATGTCGGGAAATACCAAGCATCATGAAGAACTGGAGAACAGCCTGGCGAAGTTTGTTGGTAAAGAGGCGGCTTTTTTGCTCAATTATGGCTACCAGGGTATGGTTTCCATTATCGACTCGCTCGTCGACCGGAATGATGTGATCGTATACGACGCCGAATCGCACGCCTGTATCATCGACGGCGTTCGCCTGCACATGGGCAAACGTTACGTTTATCAGCATAATGATATAGAAAGTTGTGAAAAACAATTGGAACGCGCTGTTAAACTGGCCGGGCAAACCGGCGGCGGCGTCCTGCTGATCACGGAAGGCGTATTTGGCATGTCGGGTGCGCAGGGTAAGCTGAAAGAGATCATCGCGCTGAAAAAGAAATACCAGTTCCGCCTGCTGATCGACGATGCGCATGGTTTTGGCACCATGGGCAAAACCGGCGCAGGGACGCACGAAGAGCAGGACTGTATGGATGGGGTGGATGTTTATTTCGGAACGTTTGCTAAATCGATGGCAGGGATAGGCGCATTTGTCGCATCGAACAAGGCCATTATCAGCTACATGAGGTATAATATGCGTTCGCAAACCTTTGCCAAAGCATTGCCTATGCCTATGGTGATGGGTTTGAAGAAGCGCTTTGAATTGTTAAAGTCAAAACCCGAGCTGCGCGAAAAATTATGGGTAATAGCCAGGGCATTGCAAAAGGGCCTGGTTGAACACGGATTTGATATTGGTATCACAAATACCATGGTTACGCCTGTATTCCTGAAAGGGGAGCTTAATGAAGCTACCAGCCTTACTATGGATTTGCGCGAAAATTACGGCATATTCTGTTCCATCGTGGTTTACCCGGTAATACCCAAAGGATTGATCGAGTTGCGATTGATCCCAACCGCGGTGCACACGCTGGACGATGTGAAACGTACCATAGATGCCTTCAGCGCGGTGGCTGTGAAATTGAAGGACGGTTATTATAAAGAGAAGAAGATGGCGGTAGCCTGATCTATACTCAAAACATTTCAAGCAGCCTTTCGGTTATACGAGAGGCTTTTTTATTTTTACTCATTATCAATCTGCCTGATTATGCTCAACCGCCGCGATTTTATCAAGCTCAATGCCATTACCACTGCCGGCTTAGGCGCCGGTCTTAAACCTTCCTGGTTCGACAGTCCTCAGAAACGATTTGAAAGCAAACGCGTTAGTCCGGGTTTGCGCCGGTTTACCAGCGCAGCAGTAGAAAGTACGATTATGCGCATCAAAGGCGATATTACCGACCCTGAAATTGCCTGGATGTTTGAGAATTGTTACCCGAACACGCTTGATACCACGGTTAAGTTTAAAGATAAGGACGGCAAGCCGGATACGTTTGTGATTACCGGCGACATCGATGCCATGTGGCTGAGGGATTCATCGGCACAGGTTTGGCCCTATCTGCCGCTGATCAAAGAGGATAATGAACTGAAGAATTTGATCCTGGGGGTAATCAACAGGCAGGCCAAATGCATACTGATCGACCCTTACGCCAATGCGTTTAACGAAAAGGCGTCCGGCAGCGAGTGGGACAGCGACCTGACCGATATGAAGCCCGAATTGCATGAGCGTAAATGGGAGGTGGATTCACTTTGCTACCCTATCCGGCTGGCGTATAATTACTGGAAAATAAGCGGCGACAGCACATTTTTCGATAATGAATGGCAAAAGGCCGGCAAACTGATCCTGCACACCTTTATTACCCAACAGCGCAAGAAGGGTTTAGGCCCATACCATTTCCAACGGAAAACGACCGTTTCGACCGATACGGCGCCCCTGGGGGGATATGGAAACCCGGTAAGGCCCGTCGGGCTGATCTGTTCGATATTCCGGCCGTCGGATGACGCGACAATTTATCCGTTCCTTATCCCTTCGAATTATTTTGCCGTGATAAGCCTGAGGCAATTGGCAGTGCTTTTCGGCCAGATCGCTCATGACCAATCTACAGCCAAGCAATGCGTAGCCCTCGCTAACGAAGTAAGCGCCGCTTTACAGAAATATGCTGTAGCACACCACCCGGTGTATGGCAACGTATTGGCGTACGAGGTAGATGGTTTCGGCAATCAATTGTTTATGGACGACGCCAATGTGCCGAGTTTGCTGGCTTTGCCGTATCTCGATGCGATAAAAACCAGCGATCCGTTATATCAAAATACACGGCGGATGGTGTTAAGCCATTCTAATCCATACTTTTTCCGCGGTAAATATGCCGAAGGAATAGGAGGTCCGCATGTCGGGCTGGGCTATATCTGGCCGATGAGTATTATTATCCGCGCGATAACATCTACGGACGAAAAGGAGATAACACAATGCCTCAGGTGGCTGAAAACAACCCACGCCGGAACCGGTTTTATGCACGAATCGTTCAATAAGGACAAGCCGGCCGACTTTACGCGCAAATGGTTCGCGTGGGCGAATACTCTTTTTGGTGAAATGGTCATCAAAACACACCAAAATCATCCTCAAATATTAAAGCGAATGATATAGTATAGATTTTGAAGTAATAATATTCTATATTTTTAATTAATAAGCCTTTAAATTTAATCTTTGTAAATTTAATGTTATATTTAACCGAAGGGAAAATATCTATTGAATTTTGAAACTATTATATATTTATTACTTTACTCCAACTAATATTAATTTGAATAATAAGTCATTTCCTGTGCACTGATATTCAAAATGTGGAAAAAAAGCATTCTAAAGGCATTATTTTTTCTACTCAAAAATTTTTTTTTAAGCAAAAACGCTTTAGATTAGCTTTAGTTAAAACAATAAACCTCAATATTTAAAAGGAGTAACTCAAATGAAAAAATTTACTGAAGTAAAAAACCTAGTTGCATCTTTGGAAGCAGATGCTGACAAGTTCTACAACAAAGGCAACAGCGCAGCAGGTACTCGCGTTCGTAAAGGTATGCAGGATCTAAAGAATTTAGCCCAGGCGATCCGTCTCGAGATTCAGGAATCAAAAAACAAAAAGTAAGGCAAGGTCTTTATAAGTCTTTACTTTGTCACTAAGGCCCGTCCCGATAAAATCGGGGCGGGTTTTTTGTTTAACCTGTAAATAAAAGCGTTTAAGGCGTTTGTTGAGCTGCAACGTGTGAGGCCAGCTTTTGAGTTTCCAGCGTGATCTTTTCGGCGAGTTTGCTGCTTACCTGTACCAGCGGCAATCTCACCGCATCGCCACAAATATCGAGGTATTTCAGTGCGGTTTTTACGCCGGCCGGGTTGCCTTCGGCAAACATCATTCGCGTAAATTCTATCAGCTCTAAATGATCTTTTTGGGCTGCTTTAAAATCGCCTTTTAAACATAGCCTGATCATGTCGGAGAATAATCTCGGTAAAGCATTGCCTACTACGGAAATCACTCCGACACCTCCTAGCGCGATCATGGGCAGGGAAATGGGATCGTCGCCCGAGATAAGCAGGAAATCTTCCGGTTTATCGCGCATGATCTGGTTCAGTTGGTCAAAATTGCCCGATGCTTCCTTGATGCCGATAATGTTCTTGAAATCGTGCGCCAGCCTGGTAGTAGTTTCGGCGGCTATATTGCTGCCTGTGCGGCTGGGTACGTTATACAAAATAACTGGCAGCGGCGATGCTTCAGCGATAGCTTTGTAATGCTGGTATATCCCCTCCTGCGTTGGTTTATTATAGTAAGGGCTGGCCGATAAAATGGCGCTGTAACCTGTAGTGTCAAAATGTTTTATATGCTCAACAACCTCATAGGTATTGTTCCCTGCAATGCCTGCCACCAGCGGCAAGCGGCCATTATTTACCTCGGCGGTATGGGCGAATACCTTCTTCTTCTCATCCTTATTTAACGTAGCGCTTTCGCCGGTTGTACCCAGTGAAACAAGGTATTCCACCCCGCCTTCGGTTAAATAATTGATGAGGCTGCTTAAACCGGGATAGTCCACCTGCCCGTCCGACAGGAAAGGTGTTACCATAGCCACGCCCGTACCGTAAAATCTGTTCATGGTCGTTATAAAAAAATGGACGTAAAGATACTAAATAGTAACTTTACTATTACGCAAACCGAAAATTTCTACTCTATTGATAGTTTTTGTATAACTTTATTAATACCAATTGTAATCTAATCTTCCGCAAAAATGAAAAAAAACTCTTCTACAAACAGCGTTGCCGCCGACAGCCAGGCAACAGCCCCAGACAGCACGTCGTCAAACATCGATCGCCGCCAGTTTGTCAAATTAGCAGGGGCAGGTGCATTAGCATTTAGCATCGTCCCCAGGTTTGTGCTTGGCGGCCAGGGGCATGTCGCACCGAGCGACAAGATAACCCTGGCTTATGTAGGCTGCGGCACACAGGGCTTTAGGGAAATGCTCTCCATGCTGGCGGTACCGAACATCCAGATCGTGGCCGTATGCGATCCTAACAAAAGCGCCATTGGGTACCGCGACTGGTCCCCAAACGGACTAAAATTTGAGATCAGGCAGGCCATAGGTAAGCCTGATTGGGAACCGGGCGGTGATAATACGATACCCGGGGGAAGAGATAATGGGAAAGATATTGTTGACAGCTACTACGCCAATAAGCGCGGCAGCGATAATTTCAAAGGAGTTAATGCGTACGAGGATTATCGTGAGCTGCTGGAAAAAGAAAAAGACCTCGATGCTGTGAAGATCATGACACCCGACCACCTGCACGGTTTGTTTGCGATCGCAGCACTGAAAAGAAATAAGCACGTACTGATGCACAAGCCGGTATCTAACCGCCTGCTGGAAGGCAAGGCGGTGATAGAACTGGCGCGTTCCAAACCAAATCTTACCACACACCTGATTCCCTGGGATTCGAACGGTTCGATGGACCAGGTAATGGAATGGATCAACCACGGGAAGATCGGCAAGCTGAAGGAATTGCATAACTGGACGAACCGGCCCGTATGGCCGCAATACCCTGTGTTGCCGCCGGGCAATGAAACTATACCCGAAGGATTGAACTGGGATATCTGGCTGGGCCCTGAAGCCGACAGGCCATACTCGTCCGAATATACCAACATGGTTTTCCGCGGATGGTATGACTTTGGCGGCGGATCCATGGCCGACATGGGTCACTATAGCCTATGGACGCCATTCAACGCCCTTCAATTGACTTCGCCGGAAGTTGTTGAACCAAACCTGACCCATTTCGTGACGATGAACGGCAAAGTTCCGAGCCAGGTGCGTAATAACTTTTCGTTCCCGATGGGTTGTTCGGTACGGTTTAAATATCCGGCAAACGGCAACCGCCCGGCAATGGACGTAATCTGGTACGATGGAGGTATTCGGCCGGCCATACCTGAGGAATTGGTAGCCAACAATGAAGAATTACCGGCGGAAGGAATGATGTTTGTGGGTGATAAAGGTAAAATATTATGCGGCTTTAATGTCCAAAACCCGCGCCTGTTCCATAAAAAGAATAAACCGGTCTCGGCGCCGACGAAGGAGATAAACTCCTATGCGGAAAGTAAGATGGTGGATGCGCTCACGCTTTTCGCCAACAATTGCAAAGCAGGCACGCAATACCCCGGTAGTTTTCCCGAAGCTGAGGCGCTGACCGAAGCAGTAAACCTCTATGCCGCATCGTTGAGGACGGGCCATTTGCTGAAATATGACGCCGCAACCAGGCAGGTTACCAACGTACAGCAGGCAAATGACTATCTAAAACGTAATTATCGTACCGGCTGGGATCCGGCAACGATTTAATCTCACTCCAAGCCCCTCTCCTGGCGGAGAGGGGCTTAATAGTTTTTAACGAGTTAAGGAAATTATACAAGCTATCGCGAAATGAACAGACGAAAATTTATTGGCCAAACCGCGGTCGGCGTGGGCGCTATGCTGCTGGTTCCCAAATTGCTTAAGGCAGGCGAAGTGTCAAAAGTTAAACACCCGATCGGTTTTCAGACTTACCCGATACGGGATATGGTATCTAAAGATTTTGCAGGTACTATGAAAACCATGGCTGGCATGGGCTATCAGTACACCGAAATGTGTTATCCCAAGGGTTATGATGACTTTAAATCCCTGGCAGGTATAGCGCCGTCCGATCTGAAGAAAATGATCGAAGATGCCGGTTTGACTTGCCCGAGCTGTCATTTCGGGATGGGTAACCTGAAGAACAACTTTGGCGAATGTATGGAATTTGCTCATGCACTCGGTATGACACAGATCGTTACTCCCGGCCTGGACAATCCGGGTAAAACAATTGACGATTATAAGCAAGCTTGCGGCGAGCTGAACAAGATAGCCGGACAAGTTAAGGCTGAAGGTATGGCGACAGGCCTTCATAATCACGAAGGTGAGTTTAAAATGCTGGAAGGCCAATTGATCTACGACGCTATTATGAGCGCGCTGGATGGTGAATTGGTAAAAATGCAGTTTCAAACCGAAGTGATCAAGCTGGGCTATAAGGCTTCCACCTATTTTGAGAAATATCCCGGCAGGTTTATCTCAGCACATTTATCCGACTGGACAGCCGATGGAAAACAGGTTCCGGTAGGGCAGGGTATGATCAACTGGAAGGAATTTTTTGCGGCGGCGAAAAAAACGGGCGTTAAGAATTACTTTGTAGAAATGGATTTCGATACTTACAAGGATAGCGCGGCGTATATACATAGCTTGCTCGGCTAAAAACTTACTGCCAGCCTTAGTCCATCGCGGATATTGCTGCCGCTATTGAACGATTCGCCGTACATGAGGCGGATGTTGAGGTATTGCACGCCAAAGCCGAGTTCGTAATAGTTTTTCAGAGCCGGCGTCGACAGGTAGTTGACGTCGACTATTTCCTGCAATTTCAGTTTGCGGACAAGAGGTATTTTGTTGAGGAAAAAGCCCGAGAAGTTATGTTCCAGGTGTCCCTCGATGTATTTATCGGGCGTGCTGAAAACGTAATAATTAAGCAGCAGGAAACTATTGATACCACCCCTAGCAAAGAATACCTCGTTTCCGCTGAATTGTTTATAATCGGGGAAGTAAAGGCTATTAGTATTGAGGAATTTTCCTGCTCCGGCGTAAAACGATGTTCGCCCGTACATACCCAGGTTGATGTCCTGCTTACTAATGTCGGCGCTTATTAGGTCATAATCCACGTCCGAGCCAAAAATATTCCTGATGCCTTTGGTGTAGGTAATGCCAATAGTGGGATAAGCAGAGGGTAGGTACCGCCTGCCGAAGGGATAGGTTTCATATTTACTGCTGAAATCGTAAGTTGTTCGCAGCGTGATCTTGAATAATTGATTTTCCGGAAACAGCGGCACGTCCTGGCCGGGAGTTAAAGGATTATTCGAAGTGAACCGATTGCCGTCAGGATGAAAGAAGCTATAATCGCTTGAATTGGGCAGCCATCGCCTGTCGGCCCACTCCATCGAGGCGCTAAGCTGCCAGCCGCCGGCGATCCTGCCGGATAAGGATGCGGTGACGAATTTCTTCTGGTACAGCTTCTCGTAATTCTCCCGCTGGAACAAAGTATAGATCGAATTAATGAACGGCGAGATCGGTTCGTGGCTGTTCAGATCCACCACATCAGTGCCTGCGGCGACATTCAGATAAAAATTTCCTACGGGAAAAAAGGCGTTTGCATTCGCATCAAACAAATGGTCGGAAAAACCATAGCGGGCGCGGGCGCCAAAACCCATGGCGCGATGGGTTACAGAATCGTATTCCTTGCGTACGCTAAAGCCGTAATTAAGGGCCGGACCTTCCACTGTATTATATAGTATCGACGTTACGAGCGGATCGAGGTGGATAAACTCCCGTTTATAGCGTTTCACAATGTTCACGCCGGTGAGCACCACGCTGCGGGGCGATACCTTGTTAGTCACCTTATCCAGTGAATCAAGGTACTGTTTGGAATCCCGTTTGGCCGCCAGTTTGTCTTTCTTAACATAATCCAACCTTTCTTCACCGGTGAGTGGCACGGGGCGTTCTTTGTTCCAATAGGCCGAATCATTTTTAGCAACCTTCGGCGGAATATGAAGCAGCTCGTTAAACTCATTCTTGTTAAAAACAGGATTCAGGTCATAATTTTTATAAACGTATATAAAATACCCTTTTAACCTGAAACCCAGTAGGCTGCCGCCAAATTCGATCTTGCCCGATGCCTGCACCCAGCGGTTACTGTCGGCAGGTAAAAATTGCTGGCTCACACGCAGCGTGTCGGCGAAATTGATATTGGCACGGCTGGTAATGTACAGGTCAAGGGCATAGATTCGCCAGCTACCGTCGATAATGTAAATATAGCCGTCGAAGCATGGGTCGTGCCCGCGTTTTGGCGTTACTTTGATCTTGTTGATCAGTACGCCGTTTTCAGTTGAGGTCCCTATTAGTTTATACTTATAATAGAAAAGCGCATTTTCCGCAATGGGCGATATCAGTGGCCGGTTGCTCAGCCCTTTCCAATCCTGTAGGTTTTCATAAAAATTTGCCATGGCGTCGGTCGCCCGGTTGAAGCTGAACATTTGATTGCTCCCTGCGAATTTGGACGAGATCATTTCCTCATGAAACTGCCCCGGATATTTATAATCGAGTTTTGACTCGGATTCTGACAGGTACACAATGCCCCGGCGGTTTGAATCGAGCCCGATTTCTTTGCCGATCTGGTTGATATCCGCTCCCATGAATTTTTTAGGCGCAGCCAACAGCTTTTGCATTCCCTTAATATAAACCTCGCAGGAATAAGCTTTTATTTCATCCAGGTGCGCCTTACGTTTCCTGATCGCTTTGCGGATGATCGCATAGGCAGGGTCTTCGCCCGTAGCATTGATGGTCACAGCCTTCAGCTCATAAGTTTCCGCCCGGAGTGTAACGTTGACGGCTTGATCGTTATGCAAATCAATTTTAAGACTTTCCTGGCGGTACCCGACAGCGCGGTAAAGTATTTCGTATTGTCCCGTTGGCAACTTAATGGAGTAATCGCCGTCGCCATTGGCCGAAGCTCCTTTAGTCGTATTTCGGATGTAAATGCTCGCAAAAGGTACGGGCTTGCCGTTCTCGTCGGTCACTTTGCCTTTCAGGGTAACTACCTGGGCAGAGGCGACTGCGCATATGAAGAAACAAAGTCCGAATAGTAAAATAAACCTCATAAAGCAGAATCTCCAATCTAAGATGAGGCTAAATGCTTAAAGTTACAGCGGAATATTGTTAATTAGTGTTAAAGCTTATAGTAAAGTAAAGAGGGGCCCTTTGGAGCCCCTCTTCTATTTTAGATTGTTATGGTTTACGATTTGTTGTGATCTGTAGTATGCGTAATCATCGACCGGATATGTATTTCCTTTTGCAGGCGTTCGCTATGCCTCAGCTCGTGATGCAGGTGCGGCGCAATCACCAATGAAACGATCGACATCAGTTTGATCAGGATATTCATCGATGGTCCGGAGGTATCCTTGAACGGATCGCCCACGGTATCGCCGGTTACCGATGCCTTATGCGGATCGGATTTCTTGTAGTGTATCTGACCGTCGATCTCAACACCTTTTTCGAATGATTTTTTAGCGTTATCCCAGGCACCGCCGGCATTGCTCTGGAATATACCCATCAGCACGCCTGATACGGTTACACCGGCTAATAGTCCGCCCAAAACTTCCGGACCGAAAATAAAGCCAACAATAACCGGCGTGATCAAGGCGACCAGGCCCGGCGCAACCATTTCGCGGATGGACGCTTTGGTAGAAATGGCGACGCACTTTTCATATTCAGGCTGAGCCTTGTATTCCATAATACCCGGAATTTCGCGGAACTGGCGGCGTACTTCCTGCACCATCGACATAGCCGCGCGACCAACTGCCGAAATAGCCAGTGACGAGAATATGAAAGGTATCATGCCGCCCACAAATAAGCCAGCCAGCACATCGGCTTTGTAAATATCGATATGATCGATACCGGCCACACCGACAAACGCTGCAAATAAGGCCAGTGAGGTTAAGGCTGCCGATGCGATAGCAAAACCTTTACCGGTAGCGGCGGTAGTGTTGCCTACAGCATCCAGGTTATCGGTACGGTGACGCACTTCTTCGGGCAAGCGGCTCATTTCGGCGATACCACCAGCGTTGTCAGCAATTGGGCCGAAAGCGTCGATAGACAATTGCATAGCCGTGGTTGCCATCATGCCTGCCGCAGCGATAGATACGCCGTACAAGCCTGCGAAGTGGTAAGAGCCATAGATGCCCGCCGCCAGTACAATGATAGGTAGGACGGTACTTTCCATACCCACAGCCAAACCGCCGATGATATTGGTAGCATGGCCGGTTGACGATTGCCTGATGATACCCAACACAGGGCGTTTACCCATAGCAGTGTAGTATTCAGTGATCATCGACATTAAAGTACCTACAACCAAGCCTACAACTATCGATTCAAAAACGCCTGTTTTATCGAATATCAAAGCGCCTTCTTTCAATGCGCCGGTTTCTGTTACATCACGGCTCATATAGAACGTTCCGTCGGGAAGCATCCATCTTACGATAAAGAATGTCGCGATAGCCGTTAAGATGATCGAGGTCCAGTTACCAATGTTCAGCGCCTTTTGAACGCTGTCGTTCTCATTTTTTATCTTAACAAAGTATGAACCTACGATCGAGAATATCAAACCTAGACCCGCAATTACCATAGGCAACAAAATAGGGGCTATACCGCCAAACTGGTCATGCGATACGATCTCGCGGCCTAGCACCATAGTTGCCAGCATCGTAGCCACATATGAACCGAACAGGTCGGCGCCCATGCCTGCTACGTCGCCTACGTTATCACCTACGTTATCGGCGATGGTAGCGGGGTTACGCACGTCGTCTTCCGGAATACCGGCCTCAACCTTACCTACCAGGTCGGCGCCTACGTCGGCAGCTTTGGTGTAAATACCACCACCCACACGCGCAAACAACGCTATGGATTCGGCGCCGAGCGAAAAGCCTGCCAGCACTTCAAGCGCTTTAGCCATGGATTCACCGTTTACGTCGCCGCCGGTATTTTTAACATAAATGGTATAAAATACGATAAACAATGAACCTAAGCCGATAATAGCCAAACCGGCAACACCCAAACCCATAACCGTACCGCCGGTGAACGATACACCTAAGGCTTTTGCCAGGCTGGTACGTGCGGCTTGCGTTGTACGCACGTTGGCTTTGGTTGCGATACGCATCCCGATAAAGCCGGCAAAGGCCGACAGGAAGGCCCCGGAAACAAAAGATATAGCGATAACCGGGCTGGAAGTTTGAACCGTAGTGCCGGACCAGGCCAGCAGTATGCCGGCGATAATGACAAAATAGCTCAGAATTTTCCATTCAGCTTTAAGAAAAGCCATAGCGCCGTCGGCGATGTGGCCCGAAAGCTCCGTCATTGCCTTATCGCCCGCCTCCTGTTTGTTTACCCATGCCGATTTACCCAGCATGAACATGATGCCGACAAGACCCATAACCGGAATAAGGTAAATTAGGTTGTTATACAAAAAATCCATGTTAAAAATTTAAGTTATAAATGATTGTATTAAAGCGTGATTACGTTTTAAAAAATAATCAGACGGCGAAAATAGTAATTTAATTTCTTTGTGACACATCGCTCAATTATAAATTTTTAAATAGCTTAGGACTTTAAACTTATTGCAGTTAATGAACGAAGATTTAAAACAGCCTCATTTAAAACATGAGTTGAGCCTGCTCGACGGCACCATGCTGGTGGCGGGATCGATGATCGGTTCGGGTATATTTATTGTAAGCGCGGATATAACTCGAAATGTAGGTTCAGCCGGCTGGCTGATCGTCGTTTGGCTGCTCACCGGCTTTATGACACTGACGGCCGCCCTGAGCTACGGCGAAATGAGCGGCATGTTCCCCAAAGCGGGCGGGCAATATATCTACCTGAAAGAAGCCTACAACAAGTTGATCGGGTTTTTATACGGCTGGAGCTTTTTCGCGGTCATACAAACGGGCACGATAGCGGCGGTAGGAGTGGCTTTTTCGAAATTTACGGCTTACCTGATTCCTGCGGTAAGTGAAGATAATATCCTGTTAAATCTGGGTTTTGTAAAGATCAGCGCAGCGCAATTGGTATCTATTGGAATAATACTGATCCTTACCTACATCAATACAAAAGGTGTGAAAAGCGGAAAAATCATCCAAACAGTGTTTACGCTGACGAAGATCGTCAGCCTGCTCGGTCTTATTATTTTCGGATTCTGGGCCTTCAGCAGCAACACCTGGCATCTGAACTGGAATAGCAATGCGTGGAGCCTGCAAAAATTGAATATGGATGGCAGTTTTAAACAATATACCACGGCTGCAGCCTTCGGCGCAATGGCGGCGGCTATGATCGGGTCGATCTTCAGCAGCGATTCGTGGAACAGCGTGACCTTTATTGCCGGTGAAATGAAAAATCCCAAGCGCGATGTGGCTCTTTCGCTGTTTTTAGGGACGATGATCGTAACGCTGATCTACGTTTCCGCAAACTTTATGTACACTTCGGTTTTGCCTTTGCATGATATTGCCACTGCGGAGAAGGACCGCGTAGCGGTATCGGCGTCGCATGTAATATTCGGCACCGGCGGTACCATCGTTATCGCTATCATGATCATGATCTCGACCTTCGGCTGCAACAACGGGTTGATCTTTTCAGGAGCGCGCGTTTACTATACCATGGCGAAGGACGGCTTATTCTTTAAAAAAGCCGGTACGCTGAACAAATTTGCAGTGCCGGGGTTTGGATTATGGATACAGGCCCTGGTAGCCTCGCTGCTGTGCCTCAGCGGTAAATATGGCGATTTGCTTACGATGATCTCGTTCGTAGTGGTGGTGTTTTACGTGCTTACTATTATAGGAATATATAAGCTGCGCATAACCAAACCTGAGCTGGAAAGGCCTTATAAGGCATTCGGTTATCCGGTATTGCCGGCCATTTACATCTTAATGGGTATCGCGTTCTGTATTCTGCTGGTTATTTATGTTGAACCCTATACCTGGTATGGCCTGGGCATCGTCTTGCTGGGCATACCGATCTATTTTATTGCGAAACGAAGTTTGAAAGATGAAGACCAGGCAACTGCTGATAGTTAGTTTTTTATTTGTTAGTGAATTTGCGGCCGCACAGACGCTCCACAGCAGGATACAACACGCCTTCGACCGCTTGCAGGCCGATAGTCAATGTAAGTACGCCTCGGTATCGTTAACTATACTGGATACCAAGACCGGTGAGGTGGTTTTCGCGGCAAATCCAAATATGGGGCTGGCTACGGCATCGACGTTAAAAACCATCACTTCTATTACCGCCTTCAATATTTTAGGTAAGGATTTCCGGTACCAGACGCAATTTGGCTATACCGGCTCAGTAGATTCAACCGGAACACTGACAGGCGATGTGGTCATCAAAGGCAGTGGTGACCCGACTTTGGGTAGCTGGCGGTATGAAGGGCATCATGACAATGATGTCCTGAACCAAATGGTAGCGGCACTGCAAAAGGCAGGCGTCAAAAAAATCAACGGACGAATTATCGGTGACGACTCCATTTTCGGTACCCAGTCGATACCTGATGGCTGGATATGGATGGATTTGGGCAACTATTATGGCGCGGGAACCTCGGGCCTCACATGGCGCGAAAATCAATTTGATATTAAATTCAAAACAGGAACCGTCGGAGCCCCGGTAAGCATTGCGAAAACCGTTCCCGCCATGCCCTACCTGTTATTTAAAAGTGAACTGATGAACGGTGCAGCCGGAACAGGGGATGACGCTTACGCTTATTTGCCCATCCGAAATAACTTAATATATCTGCGGGGCACCTACGGTGTCGACCAGGAGAAAAAAAGTATTTCGGCAGCTATACCTGATCCGGCGTACGACATCGCTTACAGGCTCACGGACACCTTGCGAACGCTCGGCATTTCGGTAAGTAATGAACCAGAATCAACCACGACGCTTGCGGTAAAAGGACAACCGGTGCCGCAGATCAGCCAGAACCTGTTAACCATTTCATCACCGAGCTTGAGCAAGATCGTTTACTGGCTCAACCAGAAAAGTATTAACCTGTATGCTGAGCAGCTTCTGAAAACGATTGCCTTAAAATCAGGCAAAGATGCGACAACCGATAATGGGGTAGAAGTGGAGCAGACTTTCTGGAAGCAGCGCGGCATCGACCCGCGTTCATTGAACATTGTCGACGGCAGCGGCTTATCGCCGGGCACGCGGGTGACTACGATGACATTGGCGACCATCCTAAGATCGGCCAAAGGCACAGGCTGGTTCCCTGATTTTTATGAAAGTCTACCCGTTTACAACAACATGAAAATGAAAAGCGGCAGTATACTCAACGTGCTTACCTATGCCGGCTATCAAAACCATGCGGGCCGTGACCTGTGTTTTGCTATAATGGTGAATAATTATAATGGATCGTCGAAGGGTGTGAAGGAGAAGATGTTTAAGGTGTTAGATGAATTAAAATAATCCGTAATGCTTTGCCGAAATAAGAATTGCCGTAGCTTTTGCTTAAATAATCCCGTACAGCGCCCCGCCTTTTTCGCCCATTTTATCTACCGTCCGTTCAACCGCCGAATCTTTCTCCAAAACCGGCGCGTGATGCGGTTTAATACGGGCATCGATAATGAGCGGGCCTTTACAGCCCCAGTGTTTGTTTTCAGTAAAGCTGTTGATGCCGTAGATATCGTGTGAAGGATTGCTGCGGGTAAAGGTAACCCAAACGAAATTATTCAGGTTTTGGGCAGTGAAACCGGCATCATCGCAGAGGACCATTAACGGCAGACCATCCAGCTCCTTTTCGGCCAAATGTTCCTGCAAAATTTCAAGGATCAGGGGTACATCACTGGATTTGATGTTTTTTGGCACTTCTAAAGCCAGTATGCCAGGCATCACCATTTTATATTGTTCGAACGGTCGCGGCAGGTCGAAACCGGCGGGTAATTCGTTCCAAAGTTGTCTTTTAACTGCTCCTGCGACGGCAACTACCACTTTGCTGCCCGAGTTCAATCCGCTGCCGCTATAATCGAGCGTATCGATGGTGGTGTAAGTATAGAAATGCAGATCGCGGCTCAGGTCGATGCGCTGCAGGATATGTTTGAGGAAACCACCTGCATCGTTCACATTCAAATTCGGATCATCTTCCCCCGCAGCGATAAAAAGGTATTTGGCCAGGCTAAGCTGGTTGGTACCCAATATGTGATTGGCGATAGTCAGAATCTCCTGAGGTTTACGTTCATCAAGATATGGAGTGTAACGCTCGCTGCCGATGGCGAATAAAAGCGGGTGCACACCGGCGGCGTCGACAGCGTTAACCGCTTTGAGGCCGGGTATTTCCTTTTCAATCGCCGATCCCGCTACTTCGTGTATCAACGCGCCAAAGCTGGTATCTTCCTGAGGCGGGCGCCCCACAACAGTAAACGACCACACAGCGTCCCTCCGGTGATAAACATTGTGCACCTTCATCAGGGGGAACGGATGCTTCAGGCTGTAATAACCTAAGTGGTCTCCGAATGGGCCTTCCGGCTTATTATCATGCGGCATCACAGTCCCGGTAATAACAAAGTCGGCATCGGCCGAAATGCAAAAGCCCTCATCATCATAAAAATACCGAAACCTGCGTTTACCCAAAGCGCCGGCAAACGTCATTTCGGATAGTCCTTCCGGCAGCGGCATTACAGCAGCAACCGGGTGTGCCGGCGGTCCGCCGATAAAAATGCTCACTTTTAACGGCTGTCCTTTGGCGTTGGCTTTAGTTTGGTGTACGCCAATACCGCGATGTAGCTGGTAGTGCAGACCGATCTCGCGGTTTTGAACATAGTCGTTCCCGGCTAACTGGATGCGGTACATGCCCAGGTTGGCGTTCATTATACCCGGTTTATCGACATCCTCGGTGTAAACCTGAGGCATAGTGACGAACGGCCCGCCGTCAAGCGGCCAGTTGACGATCTGCGGCAGGTCGCTGATGTTGATCTTGCCAAAACTGATCGGCGAATTACCGCTGACCTTCATTGGCAGGGCCGACAAAGCGGTCATGCCGATATGAGCATACTTAAAAGGATGTTTTATGCCTTGCAGCGGGTTGTTTTTGAGTTCAACTAATGTCTTGACTTGTTCCAGTGTGTCACGAAAAATAAACTTCGACCTTTCGAGCGTCCCGAACAAATTGGATACCGCAGGGAACTTACTGCCTTTTATGTTTTCGAATAGGATAGCTGGTCCCTGGCGCTCGAAGACACGCAAATGGATCGCTGCCATTTGCAGGTATGGGTCTACTTCATCTTTAATGCGTATGAGGAGACCATGTCGTTCAAGGTCGGTAATGCAGGCTTGTAAGCTTGGGTAACCCATTGGTGCCGATTTACGCCAAAGGTAATAAATACAGCAGGAAAGCTTGAAAGTGAATAATGTTAAGCAATATCAATCGTCTTATCCAAATAAACATCTTGCACCGCATGCAGTAGTTCAACGCCTTCTTTTAACGGCCGCTGAAATGCTCTGCGGCCTATGATAAGCCCCATACCACCGGCCCGCTTATTGATCACTGCGTGCTTTACAGTATCCGCCAGATCATCGGCGCCCCTGGACTCGCCGCCGGAATTGATCAGCCCTACCCGGCCCATATAGCCATTGGCAACCTGGTACCGGCACATATCGATCGGGTGGTCCGAGGTCAGTTTATTGTACATCAGCGGATCGCTTTTTGAAAAATTGATCGCCGTAAAACCGCCGTTCACGGTCGGCATTTTTTGTTTTACAATATCAGCTTGTATGGTGACGCCGAGATGGTTCGCCTGGCCGGTGATGTCGGTTGCCGTTTCATAGTTCACCCCATCTTTTTTAAAATCGCTGTTTCGGGTATAGCACCATAAAACGGTTGCCATGCCAAGCGCGTGCGCTTCTTCAAAAGCTTCGGATACTTCGACGATCTGCCTGTCCGATTCTTCCGAACCAAAGTAGATGGTTGCCCCAACCGCGGCGGCGCCTAAATTCCAGGCATCCTCAACCGTGCCGAACATGACCTGATTGTATTTGGTAGGATAAGTAAGCAGTTCGTTATGGTTGAGCTTTACCAGGAAGGGTATCTTATGCGCGTATTTCCTCGACATCATGGCCAGGTTGCCGAAGGTTGTCGCCACCGCACTGCAATCGGCCTCCAGTGCCAGTTTGATGATCCCTTCAGGATCAAAATACATCGGGTTTTTGGCAAATGACGCGCCGGCGGTGTGTTCTATACCCTGGTCGACCGGGAGAATAGACAGATAGCCCGTTCCAGCCAGCCGCCCATGATTGAACATTGCCTGTAAATTGCGCAGCACCTGCGCATTGCGGTTGCTTAAGGCAAATATCTGATCTACGAAATTGGGCGAGGGGAGATGCAACTGATCTTTCGGAAAAGTTTTGCATTGATGGTTCAGCAGGCTCTCGGCCTGGTCGCCCAGCAGTTCGGTAATGTGTTTTGATGCCATAAGCCGGAACTTTAAACGTGCAACAAAGGTTAGTAACAATTGTTACGCAAAATTAAAACGTTTATTATGAATATTGCGACAGTTAAAACTTTGGAAACATTATTCTTATTTTGCAGTTCTCAATAACACTGGTTCGCCTATGTCCGTAATCGTATTCACGCTGATCGTGCTGGTCGGCGCCTATTTTGCCGGGTTATTGGGATCGCTGACCGGTCTCGGCGGCGGTGTCGTTATTATCCCGCTTTTAACGCTTTTACTCCACGTCGATATTCATTACGCCATCGGCGCCGCGCTCATATCGGTTATTGCGACCTCATCAGGTTCTGCAGCCGCTTATGTAAAAGAGGGCATAACCAACATCCGGATCGGCATGTTCCTCGAAATAGCGACTACGGCCGGGGCGTTTACCGGCGCTATACTGGCCATATACGTTTCGGTTAAATTCATCGCCGTGTTATTCGGCACTATCCTCATATTTTCTGCTATCATGTCGTTGCGCGAAAAAAAGGAGCATATTACCAGCGCTAAAAGCTTTTTGTCGCGCAGGCTGCGGCTCGACAGCAGTTACCCGGTAGAAGGTGAGATGGTAGAATACGGCGTTGCCAATATCGCTGGCGGATTTTTCATGATGCTGTTTGCCGGTATAATTTCCGGGTTACTTGGGATAGGTTCAGGCGCATTAAAGGTATTGGCAATGGACGGCATCATGCGCATTCCGTTCAAGGTATCAACCACTACCAGCAATTTTATGATAGGCGTTACGGCCGCAGCCAGCGCCGTGGTTTACCTGCAGCGGGGCTACGTGCACCCGGTAATAGCTATGCCCGTGGTTGTAGGGGTATTGTTCGGCGCGGTAAGCGGCTCGAAAATATTGGTACATACCAAATCCTCGGGTTGGCTACGGTGGGTGTTTGCCGTTGTGGTAACGGTTTTGGCTGTACAGGTTATTTATAACGGGCTTACCGGCAAACTTTAATCGGATGGGCAAAGAGCATAAAAACAAGCGATTCAAAGATACCGATATGCAGATCGTGATAGGCTGGCTGCTGCGGATCGGTGTTTATGTATCCATAACGGTAGTTATCATAGGCGGTATATTTTTTTTGTACCGGCACGGCAGCACCGTTGCCGACTACAGGTCATTCAAAGGCGTCCCCGGTTTTATTCAAAACTTGGGTGACATTATGCATAATGTCGTTCTTTTACGGGGCCAGGCAATAATCCAGTTGGGTATCATATTGTTATTGGCAACCCCCATTTTGCGCGTGATCTTTTCCGCTATAGGCTTTATGCTGGAAAAGGATTACCTGTACATTTTTATCTCAGTACTTGTGCTGCTGATCATTATTGCAAGCGCGTTAAGCGGCGGCGCAGGTTAGCAAAGCGCTATCTTTCAGTTTTCATTACCTTCACCCAGCCTTTTCTGTTCGTCGGTATTATTGCTTCGTACTTTTGGAGAAATTCTGCCAAAATGGTATTTGAAGGTAGCTAAAACCATCCTGGTACTCAACTGATCCCTTTCCGTAATATTCAGGTTGGCGTAATTGGTGTGATATTTATTATAATCGGTATTGAATATGTCACTCCAATTTAACGTCAACGATCCTTTGTTTTTCAATATTGAATAGCTTAGCCCTGCGCTCATGTAGAACAAAGGGCGGTAGTCACTTATGATGTAATATGTCGCCGATTCATACTTATTGTATAATTGCAGGCTTAATCTTTCCGATAATTTAATTGTTTGATTCAGGTAGATATTAAAACCGTTGGTGGTTTTGGATGGAACTGTATCGAGCGCATAAGTGTATTTTTCATGGAAAATATCCGCGGTGGCGCTGATATTCCACCAACTGGTAATATCGACGGGCAACTCCAGCTCTAACTGGTACTGATAATGGGTGCCCAGGTTAGCTTTGGTAGACGTGTAAACCTTGGTAGCATTATCCTGTTCAAAAATAGTATTAAAATAGTGGTCGGTCACTATCTCCATAAGGCTAACCCTGTATTTGTCTTTGACCAGGTCAGATATCTCGTAAGTACTAATATAGGCTGGTTTTAAGAATGGATTACCCTGAGTGTGGTAGTATGTGTCGACATATCCTACAAATGGGTTCAAATCCTGGTAATCCGGCCGATGGATATTGCGCCGGTAGAAGGCAGTTAAAAAGTTGTTTTTATCCAATTGCTGGCTTACCGAAGCGCTGGGGAACAGGTTATTATAGCTGGTATCTACCTCCCGGTTTGGATTCACGGAAAACGCGCTCGAAGAAGTGCGTTCATCACGCAGGTTGAAGGATAGTATTGTCTTATTGAATTTTCCCTGGAATCCAAGGTATGCTGCATCAATGCGCTCGTTGTATACAAAATGATCGGTCAGGTTGGGAACTGGCTGGTAAATACCGCTGATCAACTGATTAAACTCTATGTTATTATCGCTGTTTACCCGGCTCGACTTAACACCGGCATCAAATTGGGCCGATGAAGCTATTTGTTGTGTAAAATCTATATTGGCCGACTTTATCGTAATATGGGAAGGCGAAATATCCTGGTACAAGATCGGGTTGCCATCGGCTTGGCCTGTTGCGTTGAAGAAGTCGTTTTGGAGTATTTCGTCCGAATGACGATGGTAATCGACGTAATCGGCATTCCCCGATAATACGCTGTGCCCCGCTTTGTCCAGGTTGCCTTTATAATTCAGGTCATAGCTCATGTTGCTGACGGTCCTTGCTATGGACGACCTGGTGTTAATAGTCGAATCAACCTGGCCGTTGATGCTAACCGTTGTGATATTGGCCTTGTCTATCGGCATATTGTTATAAAAGCCGTTTACTAAAAGGCCAATAGTTTGCCCTTTGGCTAACTCGTAATCAGTACCGATGCTAAAATTGTTGTTTACCATTTTCAAATGCGCCAGGTAATCGATATTGAAGTCGTATGTCTGTCCGCCGGAACTGATTTCCCTGCTATTGGATATCGTATGTGGCGTTTTACTGTCCTGGAAGCCATAACTGGCGAAAAGGTTAAGCTTTTCCGTACGCAATGTGTAGATAAGGCCCGTGGTATATTTATAATCATCGCCTAAGCCGGCGGATTGCGATATGCTAAAGTTCGATCCCAGGCCGGCATTTTTTTTCAGGATAATATTGATCATACCGCCCGATGCGGATGCCTCATATTTCGCGCCTGGATTATCGATTAACTCGATCCGGTTTATGCTGCTGCTTTGATAATTTTTCAGCAGGTTGATCAGTTCCTCCCCTGTTAGTAAAACCGGCTTTCCGTCGATAGCTATCAGTGCTTTCTGGCCTCCCCGATACATCACCTGGTTATCTACAACCTTTACTCCGGGCGATGTCGTAAGAACATCGTACAGCGACGAGCCTGAGGCCATGATGTTTTGATCGACGTTCAGGACTGTCTTATCGGCGTGTACTTCCACAAAATCTTTTTTACCCGTAATGGTTATTCCGGTAAGCTGTTTTGCTGCCTGTTTCAGTATAACGGTTCCTGCATCGGCATTTTGTCCGCTGGCTATTGAATAGGGGCCTGAATATAGTTTGCTGTAATTGAGCTTGCTAATGAAAATCAGGTAATTGCCTGGATTGATGTCATTGAAGCCAAACGTCCCTTCGTCGCCGCTGATGGATGATTGAACCACAGAAGAATCCTTTGATTTTAGCAATACGATGGTTGCTGCATCCGCCGGCTTGCCGTTTTCGGTTTGAACCCTGCCATGTAAGGAAGATACCTGTTGCGGCAGCGCAAAGTTATATGCAACTGCAACCATTAGGCTGATTAAACATCCGGCAATTATTCTCATTAACAGGGGGCGTAAAGGTTTAGCCTATAGCTTTTTCGGTTAATTATCTGGTGCAATATAGCAACTAAAAGCCAAAACGGCCAAAATAAAAAATATCGTATTAACGATAGATTAATATTCAAATATCGGCGATGGTAATTATTTAATCTAAAATGCAGACCGTAGAGATGAACATTAAAAAAATTAATTAAAGCAATAAATGCCCCGCCTTGTAAAAAGTTGGTGCACGCTTAGTTATTTGGGCATACCATATTATATTTGCTTCCCGACCGACAAGAAATGAAAAGAACTATCCTCCTTTTGTTAATAGCACTGTTTGTCAGAACGGCAATGGCTCAAACGGAGCCTGCTAATTATGCGAATGTAGTAAGCAAATTCAAAACTTTTTACAACAACAATCAGCCTGACAGTATTTTCAAGATGTTCGGTCCTGAAATGGTAACTGCACTCCCGCTGAACGATCTGAAAGCCGTTGTCACACAGTTCCACCAGCAGTTTGGCAATCTGCAGCAAACAGCCTTTGTTAGTTACAAAGCGCCTATGGCTGTTTATAAAGCGACCTTTGAACACATCGACCGTTCATTGAAAATTGCACTCAATGGGAATAACCTGATTATCGGCCTGTTCTTCGGGGCACCCGAAACCAGCCAGGCAGGAGCGACGTCTTCACAGTCGGCGTTGCCGCCAATGGATCCCTCGCTGGTCGAGTCGCCCATAGTATTGAAGACATTGTCAGGATCCATTCACGGGACTTTGACCATGCCTAAAGACGTTTCGGGGAAAATACCAGTGGTGCTGATCATTGCCGGCTCAGGCCCTACCGATCGTAACGGCAATAGCGACAAGCTTGATCTGAAGACCAACGCTTACCGGATGCTGGCCGAAGGTTTAGGTAAAAACGGTATCGCGTCTGTGCGGTACGATAAACGAATGATAGGCCAAAGCCAGACCAGCAACAAAGAGGCCGATCTGCGCTTTGACGATTATGTGGATGATGCGGTTGGACTGATACAAATGCTGGCCAACGATCAGAGGTTTTCAAAAGTTATAGTGCTGGGTCACAGTGAAGGTTCGCTGGTTGGCATGATTGCCGTGCGCGACCAGCCTGCAAAAGGATATATTTCTGTTGCTGGTGCGGGTGAGCGTGCCGATAAAATCGTTACTGAACAATTGAAATCGAAACCGCAATACTTACAGGACGAATTTAAAACGCTGCTCGATAGCATGAAAAGAGGTAAGACCATAGACAACGTCGATCCTGCCCTGTACTTTATTGCAAGGCCGAGTATTCAGCGTTATCTTATGTCGTGGTTTAAGTACGAGCCCCAGAAAGTTATTAAGGGCGTAAAAGTTCCCGTTCTGATCATCCAGGGTACAACCGATCTTCAGGTAACCACGGCGGATGCCGATAAACTGAAAAAGGCTAAGTCGGAGGCGACATTGATCATTATCCCGGGAATGAACCATGTGCTGAAGGATGCCCCTGCCGACCCCTCGCAGAACCTCGCCACTTATAATAATCCCGCTTTGCCGCTTGACCCGAACCTGGTGCCTGATATTGTGAAGTTCATTAATGGGATCAATTAAGAACATTAATGAACAATTCCGGGTTTTAAGCCGCCTGACTTTTGACTCAAGACTTTAAGACTCGACACTTTCGACCTAATTCCAGGCCCCAAGCAGCCTGCGAATCACAATGATCTCGGCAGTATGGTAGGCATTATGATCGGCTATCTGCAACGCCTCGCGCAATATGCTCTGCCCGTGGCCATGGGGGAACGCTTTATAAATGTCGCCTTTTTTCAAAAGAGCTGTAAATTCTTCCAGATCATCGTCGATCTGTTTTAACGATCGTTCCCATGCTTCATGGCTGGCGGGTGCCGGTTCTTTGGGCCAGTAGCCTTCGGGCCAGTCAGGCGACTTATGGTTTTCACCTTTGCTGAATTCAAGCATATCCCATTGTGCTATGCGGATATGCTCTACCAGTTGCCAGATACTGTACGGCAATCCATCCGGCGTTACACCGCGTAGCTCGGCAGGCAACCCTTTTATGGCATCCTTAAAACTTGCATGCGCGCTGCCTCCGTTGAGCAGCTTTAACAACTCGCTTACCAATATTTCACGTTCAGTGTTCATAATTACAATCGTTTAAAAATATACAATCGGGCAAAAACAAAGTTGACCGGCCAGTAAAGTTATTATAGAAGCTGTTTGAAAAAGCTTTTTTGTATAAAATGCTTATGTTTATCCATCCAAGATTAACAGATGATATCCGCGATCAGGAAAGCAATGGTTTTTGTATCGCTCGCCCTCGTTGCAGGAGCGTGCAAAAAGGACAGTTCTGTCGGCCCTATCACAGGCAGTGTAGACGATGCCGCTTTTAACTTATACGAACAGCATTTTTTGGATGCGTTCTGGAAGCTTAACCCTGGCTGGGCCACGAGTGTGGGTTATCATAAGTATGACAGCATTTTGCTGATACCCAACAAACAGAATCGCGAAAAATTGCTCAATTTCACTAAAGTGCAATTGGATTCGCTCGGCCGGTATAATCCGGGCACCTTCCTGGAGTCGAATAAAATGGATTATGCCATTTTGCAAAACCAAATGGATTATATGCAATGGCAGATCGAGCAATTAAAAGCCTATGAGTGGGACCCTTCATCCTACAACGTTATCGGTACATTCGCTTATATCCTTAACGAGCATTACGAACCGCTTGCCAAACGTCTGACGAGCTTTTATGAACGCATGTCGTTTATACCTGCTTATTACAAAGAAGCCGAAAAGCAGCTCAAAGACCCGGTTAAAGAGTTGACCGACTTGGCCATCGAGCAGCACCTCGGCGGCCTAAGCGTATTTGAAAGCGATTTCGCCGATTCGCTGAAAAAGACAAATATTCCGGACGCTACAAAAAAGCTGATGCTGGACAGGGCCAAAACTTCAGCCGATGTGATCAGGGGGTTTGCCGAATTTCTGAAAAGCATGAAGAATGATCATCCCCGGAGTTTCAGGCTGGGTAAAGACCTTTACGAGAGCAAGTTCAAGTACGAGATACAAGCTTCTGAGACCGCGCAGCAGGTTTATAATGCAGCGGTCGACCGCAAAAAATATATCCATCACGAAATGGCCAAACTAAGCGTTAAGCTATGGCCAAAATACTTTGGTAATAAGCCCATGCCAGCCGATACCCTGGCAATCATCGGGCAGATGATCGATACGCTTTCGGCGAAGCATGTCGCCCCGGGTGATTTCCAGGAAGCGATAACAAAGGAACTGCCCAAACTGACTGCCTTCGTAACCGAAAAAAACCTCGTGACACTCGATCCCACCAAACCGCTGGTGGTTAGAAAAGAGCCTGGTTATATGGCCGGTGTTGCCGGTGCGTCGATGAGCTCGCCGGGTCCTTATGACGTATCTCAAAATTCTTATTTCAATGTGGGCAGCCTGGCTGGCTGGTCGCCTGAGCGGGCCGAAAGCTACCTGCGCGAATACAACCAGTATATTTTGCAGATCCTTTGTATCCACGAGGCCATTCCCGGTCATTATGTGCAGTTGGTTTATTCCAACAAAGCGCCAAGTATGATAAAATCCATTTTCAGCAATAGCGCCATGGTTGAAGGCTGGGCCGTTTACAGTGAGCAGATGATGCTGGATGCCGGGTTTGGCGATAACGCGCCCGAAATGTGGCTGATGTGGTATAAATGGAACCTGCGTTCAGTATGTAATTTTATATTGGATTACGGCGTACATTGCCTCAATATGCCTAAGCAAAGCGCTATTACTATGCTTACCCACGAAGCCTTCCAGCAGCAAGCTGAGGCTGAAAACAAGTGGACGCGTGTAAGCGTAACAAGCGTTCAACTCGATAGTTACTACACCGGCTACAAGGAAATAATGGACCTTCGCGACGAATGGAAAACCAAAATGGCCGATAAGTACAACCTGAAGGATTTTAACGAGAAGTTTTTAAGCTACGGCAGCGCACCTGTAAAACTTATCCGGGACGCGATGCTGGAAAAAGATAAGGCTGCTGGTTCCCCAGGGAAGAATTAGCAGTCTGAGGTCAAACTTCCGACCTCAGACTTCTGCCATTCGTTATCTCCAATGTCCGGGTATCCAAACCCAGCCGTGGGGCCGGTGCCGCCAGTGGCCGCGGGTCCAAATAGCATGTGGACGCGGAGGCAAAACCCAGTATCCGGGCCTATACACATAAGTGCCGCCGCCCGGCACCCATTCGCCTTCAACCCATACGTGGCGCGGCGACGGCGCGGGAGGAGGCGGAGGTAAATGCCCCGGCGCGTGCAGCCTGGCCCGTACGACTATTTCCTGGGCGTCACTTTTTGCAATTCCAAACGCAGTTAAGGCAGTAGCTAAAAACAAGACTTTCGTTATCTTTTTCATAGTTCGTATTTTGTTGTCTTATTGCTAAGATGCGTTTGACAGCGTTTGGTTTAACGGGAACCTGAAAATTGCAAGAGCACATGTCTATTTACCTAACCTTTGGCTAACTATTTCTCTATTTCACTATCTTCGTTTCATGTCACGTGAAGAAGCAAAAAAACGTATCGATGCACTTTCGGCTGAACTTAAAAGGTACAGCTATGAGTATTATGTACTGTCGATGCCGACCGTATCGGATTATGAGTTCGATAAAAAACTCGAAGAGCTGATTGCGCTTGAAACCCAGTATCCTGAGTTTATCGACCCGGACTCGCCCACCCAAAATGTTGACGGCTTTATTACCAAAGAATTTCCTACGATAAAACATCGATGGCCGATGCTTTCGCTCGGTAATACCTATAATGAGCAGGAACTATTTGATTTCGACCAGCGCATCAAAAAGGCCATCGGCGATAATTTCGAATACGTTTGCGAGCTGAAGTTCGATGGCTTGTCGATGAGCCTGACTTACCAGGACGGCCACCTGGTTCGTGCCGTAACCCGCGGCGACGGTACACAGGGTGACGAAGTGACGAACAATGTAAAAACCATACGCAGTATACCCAAAAGGCTGCATGATGGCAATTATCCCGGCGATTTTGAGATCAGGGGAGAGGTATTTATGCACCTGAAAGCTTTTGAGCGGCTAAATGAAGAACGTCTTGAAAATGGCGAGCCGCCATACGCCAACCCGCGCAATTTTGCGTCTGGAACGATCAAACTGCAGGATCAGCGGGAGGTAGCGAAGCGCCCGCTGGATAGCTTTATCTATTTCCTGTATACCGAAAGACGTTTGTTCGATACACATTGGGAAAGCCTGCAAGCGGTAAAAAGCTGGGGCTTCCCGGTAAACGGTGAAAGCAGGCTATGCAATAACATTGACGAGGTTCTGAGTTTCATCGGCGAGTGGGAAAGTAAGCGTTTTAACCTGAGCTACGACATCGATGGTATCGTGATAAAGGTAAACAGTTATGCGCAGCAGGACGAACTGGGCTTTACGGCCAAGTCGCCGCGCTGGGCCATCGCTTACAAATACAAGGCCGAACAGGCCGAAACCGAGTTGATGAGCGTTAGCTACCAGGTGGGCCGTACGGGCGCCGTTACCCCGGTGGCCAACCTAAAACCGGTATTCCTGGCCGGCACGACCGTAAAGCGAGCCACGCTGCATAATGCCAACGAGATCATCCGCCTGGACCTGCACGAAGGGGACATGGTTTTCGTTGAGAAGGGCGGCGAGATC
>JAFDZK010000109.1 GCA_018267005.1 Bacteroidota bacterium | reverse complement strand
AGGGTATCCGTTTTCACTTTGGTCTTTTCACCCGCGGTCGACAAAAGGAATGGCGCATGAAACTCGTCTTTTATCTCTAACAGCGAACTCATCACATCCAGTTCTTTACTAAAGAAAAATTCAGCTTCCCCACTTTGGTCGGAAACGGCCATATTCAAGACTTTGAAAATTTCGGTATCGGAAAACCTCTTGTTAAGAGACTCGGCAATTTCAGGAATAGGTTCTACCAGAACCGCTCTTTTTATTGCATAAAAACGAGTCAGCGATGCGGAAAATTTCCCCTTGGATGCGCCAATATCGATAAAGCTGATCGGGGGCGCATCAGCGGGAAGCCATTGCGTGAGCTCCACGGGTACACCGACACGGTTAAACGGTATTTTTAACAGCTCATACAGGTAATATCTACCTGCCAGCTTAATATTATTTGGTATAGCTTTTTTGACCCAATTCATCACATCAAATATAATATTTATCAGACCAGATTTTATACGTGTAAGTGTTTCATCCAGCCATATAAAGTTGCAACTGACGGATTCATAGATGTAACGTTAAAGCTAATCAATCATCAAAATGAAGCTCATTTTAGTGCGTTCTTGAGCTGTATTTTTTCTGCTGTTGAGCTCATAGCCGATTCGTGTGGGGCATCAAGGCAGGTTCTACTGTTTTGTGTAGTAATCGTTCTCGATAAAGTTATATTGCGTATTAACGTCCAGTCCCCAGCCGGCTTCAGGCAGGCCCAAGTAGTTCGATTGCTGCTGCATGGAGGTGGCGTTCAGTGAAACGATGGTATAATCGTCCTCCGAATTTAGGTTACCGTTTTCAAAAAGCGAGAGGTTACTGCCCGTCACCATGTAGGTATAAACCAACACCGTGTCGGTTAGTGGCGTATTGGTCTTGGATTTTTTGCTGTATATCTGCGTATACAGGATTCCCGAACCATTGGGACCGTATGACGCAAACCAGCCATTGCTATTTTGCCCGTTCAACGTGAGTGTAGTGTCTTTTACAAGCGTACCGCCGGTTGTATAAATTTTTATCACCTGTTTGTTGGTTACCCAGTTACCAATGATCGCCGTTGCAAACGGGTTAGCAACGTCAGTATTTTTATCCTTTTTGCATGAATTTAGACAAACTGCAAATAATAAACACGATAGTATCAGAAAACACCTTTTCATAAACTTATTTCTTCGCCGGACGCGCCTGGCAGCATACGTATAAAGGGGATCAAAAGTTGCATATTTCCCCGGTCCGAACACATTGTTTACCGCTATGCCGGAAGTTCGTTAAACATTGAAACTGCCAATGGCGTTATCTAATTAGATAAACTTACAGATTATGCTGTATAACAATATTCCTAAAACGGAGGTTAACCTGATCCGCCGTCTTTTCATTGAAGGCAAGAACGCGCATCAAATTGCTATCGAAACCGGGTTTTGCTGCACAACCGTCCGAAGCTATTGTGTCGAATTTAAGGAGATAAGGGAATCTTACCCTGAAAAGCTAAAAGATATGCGGTTCAATCTGCCCCGGCACTTCGCCAAAAAGGCCTTGTCCGACCGTCAGCAGGAACTGCGCGATCTATTGCCTGACCTTGTAGCTTCGGACCCTTACAAAAGGTTAACGCTGGCCAATCTTTTCAGGCGTTATCAACTAAAACATGTATGCAAGTTTTCCGAAAGCCAGTTCAACAATATCTACCGGCAATGGGCAAAGGAAAATAAGGTCAACGAATTTGCAAGCAGTAAGGTTAAAAGAATACCCGATGAAGACATGCATGTTCTACTGGCCTGGCGAAAATCGATGGATCACAGAAAGTGGCAACAGGCGGTGGTGATACTTAGCTCGTATGAAGGCTTGTGCTTACGCCAGATCGCAAAAAAGGTCGAGCTACATCTAGATACCGTAGAGCAATGGGTGGCGATCTACAAACTGCAGGGCCTGGAAGGATTAAACCGGAAGCCATACACCATCAACGCGGAAAAAGAGCAGGAGATCAACGAAAAGAAAAGCCGCATTAACGAGTTGCTGCACCAATCACCTACCCTTTATGGCCTTAATCGTACGTCGTGGCGAACAGCTGATCTTGCGGAAGTATATAAACGTGTCCATAAGCAGGTTATCAGCGCAGGTACGGTATGGCAATACCTGAAAGACCAAGGCTTTAAATTCCGGAAGGCGCGCGAAGTATTAACAAGCCCTGATCCGAATTTTAGAGAAAAGCTAGCGAATGTGCAATCGATCTTAAGTAAGCTTGGTCCTGATGAACGATTTTTCTCGATCGATGAATTGGGGCCGCTTGGCATTAGGATGAAGGGCGGAAGGTCGTACACAGAGCCTGGTCTTATCCGTACAATTCCGGCGCATCAAAAGGCGAAGGCCTATATCGTTTGTACTGCCGCCTTGGAACTATCGACCAATCAGGTCACTCACTTTTACTCTCCGCGAAAGGACACCGATGAAATGATCAAACTCGTTGACGTTTTGGTTGCGCAATACCGCAGCATGGAAAAACTCTATCTCTGCTGGGACGCTGCAAGCTGGCATTGCTCCAACAAGTTAAAATCTTATCTAAAGAATATAAATAGCGTCGCGTACCGTAACGAGCATCCTGGACCAATAGTCCACTTAGCGCCCTTGCCTGCTTCCGCCCAGTTTTTGAACGTTATCGAATCCGTCTTTAGCGGGCTGGTCAAAGCGGTGATACATAACAGCGACTATCCCGACGCGGATTGCTGTAAACAGGCAATTGATATCTATTTTCAGCAGCGAAATGCTCATTTCCTGGAGCATCCCAAAAAAGCCGGAAATATTATATGGGGAAAAGAATTGGTTAAACCGGTCTTTTCGCCAAACCAAAATTGTAAAGACCCGAGCGCTAGATGTTCGGGAATGTTTCGATTAAAGTCAAAGCGAAAATAACCGGTATGTGATTATCTGCACCCTTTCCATATAAACTATACATTTGACCTAAAGTTGACCATCCGCGAGCGGGCTGGCCTCCAACACATGGGCGTTAATGCCATCAGCCTGACCATACCCAAAGAATCTGCCGCTGCAATAGAATTATCACAAAAAAAAGGCGATCGCGCCAAATGGTTATATCATGACGACGAACAACACGTGCTTAAGACACCTAATTATAAGTATTTTTGGCTTATGCAAAAAGAAATTTTAGCCGAACTCCAAACCCTCCGCCAGGCCATCGTCCGCCTCGCTGGTACTCAGGACCTGCCACCTGCTAAACAACTCTCCGCGGCCTCCCTTGGACAAGGTCACCGCAGAGTTCAAAAAACTCGACAAAGCTGACAAATCTTGGCTCCATGAGGACGACCTCTATCGCATCTTCAAGGAACCAATTACGGAGTTGGCAAATACCTCCGCGAAGACCTTCAATTCACCCAATGGCACATCAAAGGCAAAAGCTATTATTACCACCGACAGGCAATCCTCAACCTAGCCAAAGAACTCAAGGTCCGCAAAGTCAACCTCGCCCGTTACATCGAACTTAAAACTCAGCAAACCAAATTCGAAACCTAGCTCAAAACCGCCGCCGCCAAAAGGAAACTAACCGCCTACCAACTACCGGAAGACATGCACGACGTCGAAACCTCGGCAACCCCGTTACCAAGCCAGCACCTAATAATCGCCGAACTCGATAAACTCCAAACCGAGTTCGAGGCCTTCAAAATGATCGACTATATCGACATCTACAAAACCTTCGCAATGCATAAAGTCGACTACATGTTCGCCAAATACCGCGATGAAGCCTACCGCAACCGTTGCAAAAAATGGATCGAAAACTTTAACTATGCCCATAGAGCGCTATCTGAACTAAACCAAACTTGTTAAGTCAGTATAATATAGTTGACTGATGTTGTTTTGAGAAGACTTCGGCTTCTTAATATATGAAAAATGATGAATGAAAATATTAAGGTTTTATCCCCTACTTCAAGAATTAATTTTGGAATCGCACATATCTGGAAATACTCCTAATAAATTTTTTGGTATTAAAACTTACCTATTGAAGTAATGGTTATTTAACATCACTAAGCTTTGTAAAGGCTGCAATTTTCCTCAAATCATGCATAAAAGAATTGCTCTGACGTACCATAGCGTTCACAACCGGGAAAAAGCTTCACAAACGTGAGGCTTTTTCATTTTTAAGCCTTTCCATCTTGTTTTATTTCTTTTTCATTATTTTTCAGCAAATAATTCGCTAACGCCATGAAAGGTTTAATGATGGACTGCCAGCTTACCATTCCTGCCATTTTGCGGAGGGCGGAAAGTTTGTTTGGAGAAAAGGAGATCATCAGCCGTCTTCCGGATAAAAGCATTCATCGTTACACTTATCGTGATCTTGCTACGCGGGTAAAAAAACTGGCTGCAGCACTTCATCAGCTTGGTATCCGCCAAGGCGACCGCGTAGCAACATTGAGCTGGAACCATTACCAGCACCTGGAGGCTTATTATGCTGTTCCTTGTATGGGTGCAATCGTACACCCGTTAAATCTTCGCTTCAGCCCTGACGAACTGAGGTACATTGTCAACCATGCTGAAGATAAAGCGATCATTGTCGACCAAGTATTGCTGCCTTTGCTGGAGAAATTTCAACTGGCCTCCGGCGTTTCGACCATCATAGTCATTCCGCAAACTGGCGAACCTTTGCAGGAGGGTTATCTAAATTACGAAGATGTGGTGGCTTCAGGCGACGAATCGATGTATAAGCCTTTTGAAGGGGACGAAAATACCGCCGCCTTTATGTGCTATACCTCTGGTACGACGGGCAAACCAAAGGGCATATTGTATTCGCATCGTTCCATTATGCTGCACATGATGGCCTCGCTCATCAGTACGCCAGGCGTCGGAATTATCGAACGGGACGTTGTTCTTCCCGTGGTGCCGATGTTCCATGCCAGCGCCTGGGGCTTTCCCTATATGTGCGCATTTGTTGGCGCCACGCAGGTGTTTCCTGGCCCATACCTTGATGCGGAAAGCCTACTGGAACTTTTTGAAGCCGAAAAGGTGACCCTTACCGGAGGCGTGCCCACAGTAATGATGGGCATCCTCGACAAGCTGGACGCTGATCCCCATAGGTACAAGCTTTGCCTGCGCACCATCATGATCGGCGGTTCGTGTGCGCCGCGCTTTATGGTACAGGCATTTGAAGAACGTTACGGCATACACGTACTTAACACCTGGGGGATGACCGAGCTCTCGCCCCTGGGAAGTACCGCAATCCTGACCAGCAAGCACGAGCGAACATCAAAAGACGAGCAATACGACCATAGGATAAAGCAAGGCTTCCCGATTCCTTTTATCGAGATCCGTGGACGAAACGAGTCTGGGCTGATACCCTGGGACGGAGAAACCGTCGGCGAACTGGAAGTACGTGGGCCCTGTGTCGCGGCTTCTTATTATGGCGAAAAAGAATCAACCGGTAAATTTACACCGGACGGCTGGCTTAAAACCGGTGATATCGGCAGCATAACGAGGGACGGCTGTATCGAGATCAAGGACCGCAGCAAGGATGTTATCAAATCGGGCGGCGAATGGATCAGCTCGGTAGCGCTTGAAAATGCATTGATGGGGCACCCCGCAGTGCTTGAAGCTGCGGTGATCGCTGTTCCCGATCAAAAATGGATGGAACGGCCTTTTGCCTACGTTGTGCTGAGAGAGGCCGCGGCCGTTTCCCGGGACGAACTTAAAGCGTATCTATCGGACAAGTTTGCCAAATTCTGGATACCGGAAAAATACGACTTCATTGACGCTATACCGAAAACTTCAGTCGGCAAATTTCTCAAATCGGCCCTCCGCGAAAAGTACGAAAAGGAGCACCCGGCTATCAGTCATTGATTGCCTGGTATACCAGCGGGGCGAATGCTTTGGAAGTATTCGCCACATAAGGTCCCCACATTTGCTCATAAGCCAACACGATCATGTCCTCTTTTGGATCGACCCAATAAGAGGTCGAGAACACGCCGCCCCATGAATAGGTGCCGGCATTGATAGGGCCGTATTTGCTTCCCTCATCGGTAACGATAAAAAAGCCGAAACCGAACTTATTCACATCTGCATGGCTGCCAAGGTTCGGATGCAAATCGCCGATCTGGTTCATGGTCATCAGGCGGACTGAGCTGCGCGACAGCAGCCTGACGCCATTATATTCCCCGCCATTTAACAGCATCTGCAGGAACACGGCATAATCGTGCAGCGTTGATACCAATCCACCGCCACCTGAAAAATAATCGGTTTTTTGAAGCGGGTAATTCATATCAAGCGATCCGCCGAAAACAGAACCTGTCTTTTTTATTGTACCGGTAGAATCGCCAACAAAGAAATTGACGAGCCGCTTGCCCTTTTCGGGGGGCAGGTTAAACCAGGTATCCTTCATGCCCAAGGGCTGGCAAATGCGTTTTTCAAAAAAATCTTCCAGCGACATACCCGACCATTTTTCGATCAGGTAACCGAGCACATCCATATTCAGGCCATATTTCCAGCCCTCGCCGGGCTGAAAGAACAGCGGCATGCTACCTAAGCGACTCATCGCGTCCGAAAGTTTCTGTCCCTTCGTACCGACTCCGCCTGTAAGGTAACTTTTTGCATAAATGGCATTTTCGGCCGGGGTACCAATGGCAGGGTATCCAATGCCCGAGGTGTGCGTAAGCAGATCGCGGATAGTAACCGGGCGCTTCGCCGGAACAGTGGTGTAGCTTGTGTCTTTAGGATTGTAAGTGGCTAATACCTTTTCGTGGGCGAACGAGGGAATATACATCGAAACCGGGTCGTCCAGAGAAAATTTTCCTTCTTCCCATAACATCATTACAGCAGTAACGGTAAGCGCCTTGGTTTGCGACGCTATACGAAAGATTGCTGTCTTATCAAGCGGCTCTTTTGTCGCCGGATCGTTGTACCCATGAGCCTTGTAGAAAACAATTTTGCCATGGCGCGCTATAAGGACAGCCGAACCGTTGACCCACTTTTGCTTTACCCAGGCGTTCATAGCTGAGTCGAGACGTGTAAGCCGCGGGGCCGAAAATCCGCCTGCCGCAGGTGCGGCCTCGGTCAGAACTTTGGATTGAGCATTTGATGTGTTCGCACAAAAAACGGATGTAAATAAGGCAAACAGGATAATTAAATGACGGTTCATTGGGTTTTGGGTTGGAATACCAAAAATAGAAATTTAGTTGAATGATGCAAGCGCATTAAAAAAAACCACGTGGGCAGCATAACTAATTTATAATTTTGGTTATCTTTCCCCAGACCCACATCATAGAGACCCAAAACATGAGATTAAAAGACAAAGTTGCCCTGATTACCGGCGGAGCCAATGGCATCGGTCTCGCCACCACGGAACGGTTCGCAAAAGAAGGCGCAAAAATCATCATGTGGGACCTATCCGATAAGGGGGTTGAGGTAGCCGAACGGTTAAAAAGAGAGGGCTGCGACATTATATTTAGAAAGGTTTCCGTGACGAACGAAGATGAAGTGAACGCAGCGGTGGCCGAAGCCCGCACTCATTTCGGCCGTATTGATATACTCATCAACAATGCCGGCATAACCAAAGACAGGACATTGCTCAAAATGTCGCGACAGGAATGGGACGATGTTATCGCGGTAAACCTGACGGGGGTTTTTATCTGCACCCAGGCCGTCGCGCCGATCATGAAGGAGCAAAATTATGGGCGCATCGTTTCGGCGTCTTCCAACGTCGCCATCCGGGGAAACTTCGGGCAAACGAATTACGTCGCCACAAAGTCGGCCATTATCGGCATGACGAAGGTCTGGGCGATGGAACTCGGTAAATACAATATTACAGCCAATTGCATCGCGCCGGGATTTATTACCACAGCCATGACCGACCTGATGCCGGAAGAGGTGCGCCAGGCAAGTTTACCTTCTATTCCGCTTGGCAGGTGGGGAGCACCGGAAGATATTGCCAACGGGTACCTTTACCTTGCTTCGGACGAGGCATCATTCGTCAGCGGTATCTGCCTGACCATAGACGGCGGCGCTGCGAGGTAATTCATTTCCCGCTCCTTCCCTGCTTTTCAAATCGATCACCAGTTTTTTTGCGGTGACGAAAAAGAGCATTGCTGATACAAAACCCATGACAATGATGATCGACAGCGCCCAGCGCAATGATTCAACGCCCAGGGTGGGCTTAAGCAGGTCGCTGATAAATCCGACAATCACCGGCCCAAAGCCCAAACCAACCAGGTTGATCACCAGGAAATAAACGGCAGAGGTCATTGCGCGCATTGATGCCGGTACCAGGCTATGCGCCACGGAAAGAGACGGCCCCAGGTAAACGCTCTGCAAACAGGCCACCAGGCCCAAACAGGCCAGCGAAAAAGCTGTGCTATGCATAAATATAGCCCCGGCCGCACACGGAATGGTAAGCAGGATGGCGTAGGCCGGAATTTTAAGATACTGGCGCTTATCGGTCTTTCCGAAATGGTCGGTCAGAACGCCGCCGGCAAATGACCCGACTCCGCCGCCGATACCATATATTAATCCAAGTAAAGCCCCGGTCTGGGTACTCGTCAAGCCATGAAGCCTTTGCAGGAAGGACGGCGCCCAGTTGATCAGTCCGTAAATACAAAAAACATTCAGCGCCGAACAGACCGCCAGGAAAACAAAGGTCTTAGTAGAATACAAATGGGTCAGCACTTCCCGTAACGAGGGCGACTTATCTGAAACAACATTCGTATCTGTCGCGCCTCTTTCAGGCTCCTTCACAGTAACATAAAACAACAGCGAGAAAATGATACCGGGTGCCCCTACAACAAAAAATGCGCTCCGCCAGCCAAAATGCTGATTTAAATATCCACCCATCAAAAACCCGATCAACACACCAAAATAAAGACCGGCGGAATAAATAGAAAGCGCTGTCGACCGTTTTTTAGGCGGAAAGTAATCGGAGATCATGGCGTGTGCCGACGGGCTGCCACCGGCTTCCCCTACCCCAACGCCGGTGCGTGCAAGCAGCAACTGGATGAAATTTCGCGCCAGGCCGCAGGTAGCCGTCATGATGCTCCATATAGCGAGAGATACGGCCACCGTATTTCTGCGGTTGGTTTTATCGGCCAGGCGGGCGATGGGAATCCCAAGCGTAACATAAAATATCGCAAAAGTAAACCCCGACAGTAACCCAAGCTGGGTATCGGACAAGTGCAGCTCTTTTTTGATCGACTCCTGCAGGATCACAAGAACTTGCCGGTCGATAAAGTTAAAGACATATACCAGCGTCAGCATGGCCAGGACATAATTCCGGTACGCGGTACTGGCCCGCGAACTGCTAATAGCTCCACTGTTTTGCATAAAGAGGTTGAATAAGTTGTGCGGTTTAAAAAAGAAATAAAATGAAGCAAAATTTCCGGCTATTTTTGGATATTAACAAATCTGTTTTTAGATACATTAAATGAACGCATATATCGTTGCCGGCAGCCGCAGCGCCGTCGGAAAAGCCAAACGCGGAAGTTTCCGGCTCACCCGGCCGGATACGCTTGCCGCAGAAGTGCTCAAACACCTGGTAGCTTCGGTACCGAATGTCGCCAAAGAGCAAATTGAAGACGTGATAGTCGGTAACGCCACACCCGAAGCAGAACAGGGTTTGAATGTAGGGCGGCTGATCTCGCTGATGGCGCTGGATACCGACAAGGTTCCGGGCATGACCGTAAACCGGTATTGCTCGTCGGGATTGGAAACCATAGCTATCGCATCGGCCAAGATCCACAGCGGCCTGGCCGATTGCATCATCGCCGGCGGCGTTGAAAGTATGACTATGGTCCCGATCGGCGGATATAATAATATACCCAACCCCAAAATAGCCCTTGCACACCCGGATTATTACTGGAGCATGGGCCTTACCGCTGAAGCGGTTGCGAGGGAGTTTAATATCAGCCGCACTGAGCAGGACGAATTTGCTTACTATTCGCATCAAAAAGCGCTCGGCGCGTTAACGGCAGGAAAATTCAAACGGCAGATAGCGCCGGTGAAAGTATCTGAAACTTATACGGATGAAAATGGGAACGAAGCAAAACTGGAACTGACGATGGATACCGACGAGGGCCCGCGCGCTGACACTACGCCCGAAGCGTTAGCCAATTTAAAGCCGGTGTTCGACCCTGAAGGCACGGTTACCGCAGGCAATGCATCGCAGATGAGCGACGGGGCAGCTTTTGTGATGGTGGTTAGCGAACGGTTTATGAAGGCTAACAACCTGGAACCGATAGCGCGGCTGGTGAATTATTCCGTTGTGGGCGTGCCGCCGCGCATCATGGGCATCGGGCCGCTGTACGCTATTCCCGAGGTACTGAAAAAGACCGGCATGAAACAGGATGAGATAGCCTTGATAGAACTAAATGAAGCGTTTGCCTCGCAGGCCGTAGCGGTGATAAAAGGTCTAAACCTGGACCCGGACATTGTCAATGTCAACGGCGGCGCTATCGCGCTCGGCCACCCCATGGGCTGTACGGGCACGAAGCTATCGGTACAGCTATTTGACGAGTTGAGGCTGCGCAAACAAAAATACGGCATGGTAACCATGTGCGTGGGCACAGGCCAAGGTGCGGCGGGGATTTTTGAATTACTGGCTTAACACGTTTAGGGCTGTCTGCCGACCGGCACCAGGATCGGTGTTTTCTATGCAGCTCCAATAAAATTTTTCACTATCGCGTTATTTGGCAAACGTAAAATCCAGTTTTTTCAAGCCATGCTGTACTTCGGGGCAACTCATAAATAGTTTCCATAAAAGTCCGCTCCGGTAATTTTCGATCATTACTACGATAGGTCCTTCATCGATGGCAAGATAGGATTTGGCATACCAGTTATGCGACTCGCTGAAAGCATCGGTAAAGCCGTACTCGCCCCAAATTTTGTCGCCGAGATCATAATAAAAGTGACGCAAAGCCTTCATCGAATATTCAGGCGTGTAGGGGAATGCAGATAGTGCAGCGGTCGGCGAGATCACACCGAGGTCGTTTGTCGGCGAATGCGCGTTATAACCTTCATAATTATCGCTGGATGTCAAGCCCCAACAGTCAGGGCCGTAGCCTTTAAAATGCTTGGGATTCTCAACGCAATAGTCGTGATCGATCAGTGTGTAGTTTACATTCTCTTCCCAATAATCGGCATACATGTCTTTAAGTCCCCTGGGGTTCAACCCCATAAAGGAATATTGCGTAAAGAAAAGCGGGCCCCCATAATCCCAGCCCAGCGGTAGTTTATGCCCATAAAAGGTTTTCCCGTTTTTGAAAAAATCGCTTTGCGCCCAGCCGTTGAAGTAAACGCTGGCAGGTATAGGATATCTTTCGCCGCTTTCAGCCAGTATATAGGTAATCATACATTCGTTAAAGCCGCGTATCGGGAAATTCATGGCCCAGCCATTGTTGGGCGACCAGTGCCAGTACAGGTTATCGCGGCCATCGCGGGTGTACCAGTTCCACTCCACGTCGTTCCACATCTCGTTTATCCGGTCGCGTATATGGCGTTCTTTTGGCGTATTGGCGTTAAAGTATTGACGGGCACAGAGCAGGCCTTCAAAAAGGTACGAGGTTTCCACCAGGTCGCCGCCATCGTCTTTGCGGCTAAAGCGGATCACTTTTCCGGTTGCGCCATTCATCCAATGCGGGAAAACACCGTGAAACTCATCAGCTCTTTCCAAAAAATCCACCATTTTGAGCATCCGGTTCACAGCCTGTTCGTGCGTTATCCATCCGCGATGATCGGCCACGATGAGAGCCATAATACCAAAACCTGATCCACCCGTTGTTACCACTTCGTTTCCATAATCATAAGCCACGTTACTGCGTTCGCGCGCCAGGCCGCTTACAGGGTGCGCAAAATCCCAGAAATAACGAAAAGTTTGGCGTTGCACTACGTCGAGCAGCGCACTGTCCGACAGCCCTTTTATAATGCCGACCGGTTTGATGCTATCCTTACCGGCAGTATTTTGGGCCGACACCGAAACACTGAAAAGGCCCGCAAAAAATATCGTCAAAAAGAATTTCATTTCGCTTTAGTATAGATCATTAAAGGTTGGGACTTTGAAAGCCCAGATTTTTCATTCCTGTTTTCACTTCAGGGCAGCTCATAAATAAATTCCATAACAGCCCGCTCCGGTAGTTTTCTATCATATCGATGATCGGCCCCTCGTCGATGGCCAGGTCGGATGTCGCAAACCAGGGGCTGTCAAGGTCGAAGGCGTCATAGAAGCCGTACTGTCCCCACAATTTGTCGCCCAGTTTGTAATAAAAGAACCGCAGCGCAGCCATGGTCTGAGTCGGCGTATAGGGTAAGGACGAAATGGCCGCCGTCGGCGCTATCACGCCTACATCGTTGGTTGGCGAACTGGCCGTATAACCGCCGTCGATATCGCTGGCAGTAAGCCCCCAGCATTCACTGCTGTAGCCGTAGTATCCTTTTACATTGGCGACGCAATAATTATAGTTGATCAGGGAATGGGCCTTGTTTTGCGTGTCGTAAGCCGCGTAGCTATCCGTCAAACCATTCGGATTGATACCCAGGAAGGAGTAATGTGCAAAAAACAACGGTCCGCCTTCGGGGGGGCCAAGAGGCAGCTTTACGCCGAAATAAGTGTTGCCGTTTTTGATTTGTCCGTTAAGCGCCCATCCATTGTCGTAAACAATTTTTGGTATGGCGTGTGTAGGCGACGAAGCAGCCATTACATAAGTGATCAATGCCTCATCCCAGCCGTTAACCTGCACGCCGGTCGACCAGCCATAGTTGGGGCTCCAATGCCAATACAGCGTGTTTTGCCCATTTTGGCGGAACCAGTCCCATTCCACCCTGTTCCAGATGGTATTGATGTCATTACGCAGGTTGGTTTCGCCGGCGCTTGCACCGTTAAAATATTGACGCGCCGTCAGCAATCCTTCCATCAAGTACGCAGTTTCCACGATGTCGGCGCCGTCATCCTGCGTACTAAAAGGTACAACCACGCCTGTGGCGCCATTCATCCAATGCGGGTAAGCGCCATGGAAAATCTGGGCAGTGTTCTTTAAAAAGCCTACGATAGTTTGCATCCGCTGCAGCGCCTGGGCTCTCGTAATAAAATTGCGGCTTGTCGCGGCGACTATCGCCATAACGCCAAAACCCGAGCCACCCATCGTTACGACATCGCCCGATGTGTTACGCTCGCGCGCAAGTCCGCTAACCGGATGTCCGAAATCCCAGAAATACTTAAAAGTTTGCCGTTGTACCAGGTCGAGCAGGGCATCATCGCTGATACGCATAAATTTATCCGTCGAGTCGATAGCTGTTGTCAACTGCAACGAAAAAGGGGATTGTAGACTACCATTTGACGCCGACTTAAGACTTGCCAAAACCGAAATCGTGTATTGCGTTAGCGGCTGCAGCCCGGGCGGAGTGATCACCACCGTACTGTCGTGGTTGTCATACGTCGCAGTGTAATTGACCGCGCCCCCGTTTTTAGCTGTAAATGTTATGCCGCCTGCAACCGAATTAACATTCAGGGCGGATGTGAAAGATATCCTGATCACCGGCTTAAGATTAACCCCTTTATATACCGATCCATTGTAAATTCCGTTTACCTTAAGGCCGCCAAAACCGAAAGAGGACGTCGTAACCGGCGGCGGACTAACTGCTTTTTTGTCCTTGCTGCAAGCGCTGAACATGAGCGGCACGATCAATAAGAACCAATAT
>JAFDZK010000108.1 GCA_018267005.1 Bacteroidota bacterium | reverse complement strand
AAAGAGCGCATCGCCCGGACCAGCATCATCGATACCAACACCCGGAAAGCGTTTTATAATAGCCTGAAAGGCGAGTTCAAAATAGACGCCCGGATCGGCGACGTACTGATCTTCAACAAGGAAGATTACTTTTCGGACACCGTCACTGTAAAAAGCGGAGACAACCTGCTGATCTATCTGCGGCGGACGGCTATTCCCCTGAAAGGCGTTACTATCAAGGATTCATTGCATACGCCGCAGCAAAAGCTGGCAGCTATAAAAAAGGAATACAGCATGATTTATGGTTCGCGGGCGTATAATGATCCGCTGAGTGCCGTTCCCGGCGGCGGCGCCGGTATAAACCTCGATGCGTTGTATAATGCGCTTAGCCGTAAAGGGCGCGATGCAATGCGCCTGCAGGGCGTTATCGAGCAGGATTATGAAGAGAACGTGATCGACTACCGTTTCAATAAAAGCTACGTAGGCAATATCACCCATTTGAAGGACCCGGACCTGACCGATTTTATGCACCGTTACCGGCCAAGCTATTTCCGCGTTACGACCGACTCGGAATACGAATTCATCACTTACATTAAAGTCAGCCTGAGAAGGTATTTGCGCAATAAACGCAGTTATACACGTCCAACCGCGGCTAAATCCGCCGGGCCCTGATGCAGCCGGCATTTCCGGCAGCGAACAATAAACACGTCGTCCTGTTGTTATATAAAGGGTTTCTTTTAAAAAACAGGAGCAATTGCGTTAATTTGCGTTACTATGCTAAAAACGATACTCGGGGTATTTCTATTAACTTTTTTGTGTTCTGCATCCTTCGCCCAGCAAACTGATACCCTGAAAACCGACACCAGCCTGTTAAACCGATACCGGATAGATCCTGGTAAAAACGCTTTTCCCACGCTGATTCGCCCGGTGCCGTTAAATGAAGAGCTCATACCGGTCGAGTTGCTTGATTATAAGGTAAGCTATTGGCGCAAAAGCATCATTTTCGGACTGAATTTTAACCAGGCGGCATTTACCAGCAACTGGAGCGCTGGCGGCATCAGCGCCGTTGCGTTAGGTTCTAATTTTGATTTTAAAGCGGAATATAACAAGTCGCCGCTCAATTATGCGACCGAAACCAGCCTGCTATACGGCGTGGCGGCTACCAAAGGACAGGGTGCGCGCAAAACCAACGACCGCATATTCCTTGACAATAAAATAGCCAGCCAGATATCAAAAAAATGGTATTTTTTCGGATCGCTGAGCTTTGAGTCGCAATTCGCGCCCGGCTATAACCTGGTTGATGATGTACGGGACGTTCCTCAATTCGCGGTTGCTTTGCAGCTTATCCACCAGCATATCCAGTAATTCGTCGCGGGTGTATCTAACGCGGGTACTATCCGGCCTATCTTTTTCCTTGTAGTTGATGTAAAACGATTTGTTGCCAATAGCAGTAAAATATTGTTGAAAACGCTGCTTCATGTTGCCATATAAGGCTTTATCGGTCGAATCGCGGTCGCAGTTGGTGAATATTTTATTGAAAGCCTCGTTGATGCTGAGCAGCGCATCCTCTTCATAATTCACAAAGCCGGGCAATGCGGAATCAAGAATGACCGACCGGATATGCTGCGGATAATTGCGCATCACCGTCATCATTAGCCCACCGCTGTATGAAATGCCGATGAGGTTGATAGAATCGATATGCAGCGCACGGCGCAGGTCCTCTATATCGGCTGCATTCTCGATCGTATTGTATGCCGACAGATCGATCCCCTCAGCCGCCAGGCGCTTGCGGCAGGCTTTAACGGCAACCAGTACCATACTGTCCCTGTTCAGGCCTTTCCGGTACGATTCCTTTATCGCTTCGGACACTTCAAAACAGTCCAGACGCGGCTGGGCGAACCAGGTGCCCCGCTGCTCGAAGGCAATATAATCCCTGTCCTTAAAAAATTGCCGCCGGTGGATAGAACGAACGGCGCCCAATGAGCTTGCTCCCGGTCCGCCGGCGGTGTACAGCACCGGATCTTTATGCTTATTCGGGTTATTGCTTTCGACATAAATAAACGGCAGCTTAATGGTTCTGCCGTTGGGCTTGCTGCGGTTTTCGGGAACGATCAGATAAGCGCAGCGGGTTTTCAGGCCGCTGTCGGCTTTGAACGCACAGGCGCATGGTTCGATCCTGGGCGTGTACCCGTTTTGCTGGGCAAGGCCTTGCTGAAAAAATATAGCTAATAAAAATATGGATATAAAATGCTTCATCATAAATGCTCTTTTTCAGCAAAATAAAAGCCCGGCGGGGAGGAAATTTAGTAAAAAACGGACAAAGTAGTTTGAGCGACGGTTTGAGTTTAAAAACGCAGGCAGCCGGGCACGTCCACGTCATCCAATAGCGGCAGTACTGACACGATCGCGCCAGTGTTGCAGGTGTTGCAGGCTGTAATAATACACTACACCCTGGTTACCCTTTGGCCCGTAAAGCTGACCATCTCCCTGTAAAAATGACTCATATCGTAATAGCCGAAATCGTACGGGCTAAAACCTTTTTTATGACTGACATAAGAAGTGAGCGCTGCGCGGGCGCGTAACAGGGAGAAGTAGCTTTTCGGCGATATGCCTACTACCCGGTTAAAATAACGGTTGATGGTTTTGGAGCTGACGAACATCCGTTCGGCCATCGCGCTGGTATTCAGTAGTTTATCCGTGTTATTGTACCGGTCGATGCAATCGTGCACAAATCGCAGGTAATGGTCCTGCCCTTGCTGATGTTTTATGAAGGAATCGAGGAGATACTGCTGCATCATCGCGCAGCGTTCTTCAAATGATATTGGTTTTCGTAGCTCGCGGATCAACTTTCGCGGCAGGACGGTATCCAGATCGATCAGCTTATCGACACACTTTAACTGGCTTATACCAAGCACGGCTTCCAGGCCGCCGGGCTGAAATTTGACGGTAAAGATGTTGTCCAGCGGCGTGTTATACCGCTCGACGATGGAATTGCGCAGGATAAGTATATCTTGGTCTGCGCGTACAAAGTGACGCTCATTACCGACCGATATGTAATAAGGCGCGCCGAGGTTGATGTAAAAAGTCGGCGTCCAGCTCGCAAACATTTTTACCGAAAAGCTCTCGCCCGCAATGTATTTCCTGGTCGCCTCGAACGACGATTCGGAAAAGAATTCGATATGCTCCGCCAGTTCGGGGCAGGCATCGCTGAAAATGTAAATTTTGCGGATGTTATCAAATATCTCGACCATTAATGATAAGACGGCGGATTTGGCAGGTTCGTTACATTACAGCGATGTTTGAAATACTATTTCAGCATCGCTATCGCCTTGTCCTTTGCGGCATCTACGCCAGCCTGCTCATCCTTAACCGTCTTTTTCACCGTTACATCCGGCATAATGCCGATGCCAACAAATTCCTTCCCATCCGGATAGGTATCTTTTTTGCCGCAAACCCTCGCCGAGCCGCCACCCGGCAGGTCGAACGAAATGGGCTGCCCAGTGCTGCCGCCCGTGGGCATGCCAACCATTTTACCGCGTTTCATATAATCGAACACTACAGTAAAATCCTCTGCGGCCGAAAAGGTGCGTGGCCCAATAAGCAGCACAACGGGTTTATCATAATATATCTTGCCATCGGCCGGCCAATGTTCCGGTTGGTTTTCGTCCCACCAAAGTTCGTCGCCGAGCCTGCCATAATGTTTAATAACTTTTGAGGCTGAAAGCGCGAATGGTTTGTCTGTCAGCTTCCGGATAATATTGAACCCGATGCCATCATCACCGCCGCCATTGTATCGGATATCAATCACCAGCCCCTTCGTTTTGGATATCTCGTTTTTGAAAAGCGAATCGATGATCTTATTGGTTGAACGGCTTTCGAAATCGTTAACCTGCAGGCAACCTACATCTCCGATAGTTTGATAAACCACTGAGTTCGGATATTTCAGACCATGATAACCCGTCCGGGCCACTACCCTGGTAAATGTTTTGCCGTTTCGGTCTTTAAATTCAAAAGTAATAGGTTTTTTAGCCGGGCCTGAAAGCAGGCCGTAAGTAAACTCGCGTACTTCCATATCTTGTGGCGTCGAGCTGCTTTGGTAAGGTTTTACATTCTTTTCGGCATAGCTGACCACCGGTTCCGAATCAATGCTGACTATTTCCAGCCCCGGAATAATGCCGGCCTTCATCAAACTATCACTAAACACCTGGCTCACGAAAACGCGGCCCTCTATCAATTCGGTACGCATCGGCGGTCGTGAGTAAAAGTCGGGCTGCAACTCTTTCGGCGGGTACACGTTAGTGTGGCCATCATGCAATTGTGCATAAAACTGCATCAAAACCTTATAATACTCAGGCGTGCTTCTGGTGTTGAGCACCAACGGCATGTAATCCATATAGGTTTTGTTCCAATCATCTTTCAGATGATCGAAATAAACAAAATTGGCTCTGGCCTGCATCCACAGCAGTGATAAACCTTCTGCCTTTTCTGCATCTGTTAAATTTTCCTTAAAGGCAGTTTTAAACGCTGTGCCTTTATAGAGGTCGCCGGTTCTTTTCATCAGGTCGGTAAAAGCGGTAAACTTAGGATCACCGCGCAGGTTCATAAAAGATGAATCCTTCTCCAGGTAGGATACCATGCTGCTATAGCTGCCCTGGTCGTACATCTGATACAGCCAATAAATCGCCGAGTCTTTCTTATTCTGTACTGCATAGGCACTGGCTATGTCCATGTAAAGGTCATGCCGCCTGGCTTTCAGGTAAATGTTTCCGTTGGCAAGTTCGGCAACAGGCACACTGTCGAGCAAATTAACGGCACCTTTAAGCATGCGTATACTTTGCGCAGCCTCTTGCGGTGTAGGATCTTTCTTTCCCCACAGATCTGATGCTTTGTCGCGCGTGTTTTGTATCCGGTCGTAGTATTTCATCGCGTCCTGCGGCCTGGCAGCAAGCGAAGCGAGTAAAAGGCAACCCGCTAATAAGGGTAAGGGTTTGTTTTTCATAAAACAAGGCTGGCTAGTGATCGTGGCAAGATAAACAAAATCGTGCCATCGCATATAAACAGCTTATTTTAACCGTATTGTAAAGATAGCCTCCCACGGCATTGTCCGGAAACGGACAGCCAAACGTTCGCTTTCAGCGCAACTTTAACTCGTATGGTCGCAAACGATCTTCCACTCGCCGTTTATCTTTCGGAACCATAAAGTAAAATATCCGCCGGGTGCATCCTTCTCTCGTTTTAAATGCCAGCCACCAAGAACAAAGGCATTGCTGCTATCCAGCACTTTTATCTGCAGAATATCGAACGTGAGCTCGCCCATAGCGCTTTTATCCGGGTAGGCTTTCTTGTAGCGTTCAAGCGTCTCTCGCCAGCCATAGACCGGCGCCGCATGACCGATAAACATCAGCGAATCGGATTTCCAGTAGCCCTGCATGTAACTTTCCACATCGCCGCGGTTCCAGGCCAGGCGCTGGTCGTCCAATACTTTTTTAATCGCTTCGGTATCTTGTGCGAAACAAAAGCAGGCCATAAATAGTAGGAAACCCAATAGTATGAATGTTTTCATGCTGAAAGTTAAGCATATTTAAACAAAAGCTTTTAGCTTTATGCCTTCAGCTTTTAGTCTATGAAAAAAGTTCTGTGCTTCGGCGAGATATTGTGGGATACGTTCGACGATGGTAAAAAACCCGGCGGCGCGCCCATGAATGTGGCCATGCATCTTGTACAACAAGGCATCAGCGTCGATTTTGCCAGCCGCGTAGGCCGGGACCAACCCGGTGATGAACTGGTAGAATTCCTTGAGCGAAACAACCTTTACTCCGACCTGGTACAACGCGACCCCGAACTTCCAACCTGCGAAGTGACCGTGCGACTGGACGAGAACCAGCATGCGACCTACATCATCCCTGAACCGGTGTCATGGGACAACATCCAGCCCGAAGATGCCCTTATTCAGGCAGCAACGGAAGCCGAGGCTATCGTATTTGGCAGCCTGGCCTGCCGGGGTGAGGTTACTAAAAATACACTGCTGAACCTGCTTGACGAAACGCAGGCATTGAAGATATTTGATGTAAACCTGCGCGCTCCCCATTACACCCTTGCTACTATCGAAACGCTTGCCGCAAAGGCCGATATAGTAAAAATGAACGAAGATGAAGCTAACTTACTGATCGGCGGAGGCACGGGTTCGCTGAAAGAACAGATGGAAGAGTTCAGGCAGAAATATCATCCCAGGACGATTTGCGTCACCCGCGGCGAACACGGCGCTATCGTATGGCACGACCATGAATTTTATGAAAACTTCGGCTGCCCGGTGCAGGTGGGCGATACCGTCGGTGCGGGCGATTCGTTCCTGGCCACTTTTATCAACGGACTCCTGTCGGGCCGGCCCATGCAGCAAACCATCGACAATGCCTGCACGGTAGGCTCTTTCGTTGCCAGTAAGCGCGGCGCTAATCCTCCGTATGAAGCAAGTATCAGAAAATTATTGGGGCTTCCTTAAGTTACAAAAGCAATTGCAGGAGCAGTTAAAATGTTCTGCAAATACTGCTACTGCTACCGCTTGTGCCACTCAAACAAATGTCATTTTTCCTTAACATTTCGGCCTTAACACCTCTTTTCAAACTTTTAAAGGAAAATAACCGTTACCTTTATGATCAGAAAGGCTATCTATGCGTGGTTATGGGTTTTCGAAGTATACCCCCCGGCAAATTCCTAAGGGTGGGTTTGAAGAATTATTAAAGCTGTTTCTTGAATTGCTTAATTATACATCGGGCGATGCAGGCGAAGCTTTGGCCTGGATGAACGAACTGGATAAGCAATACAACATCACCAATGACGAATATGGCATGGGTGATTTTATCGATGAGCTGAAACAAAAGGGCTATTTGGATGACGATAACCAAAGCGGCGAGTTTCGCATTACCGCCAAAACGGAGCAGAGCATCCGGCAATCGGCCCTGGAAGAAATATTCGGTAAGCTGAAAAGATCGGGCAAAGGCAACCACCGTTCGCCCCATTCAGGCCAGGGTGATGAAAAGAACGCCGAGCGCCGGGAATACGAATTCGGCGATAGCCCCGACCAGATCGATATGACGCAATCCATCCACAATGCGCAGATCAACCACGGCATCAACGATTTTATGATGACCGAACGCGACCTGGAAGTGGAGGAAATGGATTACAAAACACTTACGTCCACGGTGCTGATGATCGATATTTCGCACTCGATGATCCTGTACGGCGAGGACCGGATAACGCCTGCAAAGAAAGTCGCCATGGCGCTTGCGGAGCTGATTCGCACCAAATATCCGAAGGATACGCTGGATATTGTAGTGTTCGGCAATGATGCCTGGCCCATACAGCTGAAAGACCTGCCTTATTTGCAGGTAGGCCCATATCATACCAACACCTACGCCGGGCTCGAGCTTGCTACCGAGCTGCTTCGCCGCCGTAAAACGCACAACAAACAGATATTTATGATCACCGACGGTAAGCCGACTTGCCTGAAGGAAGGTACGAGGTACTACAAGAACAGCATCGGCCTTGACCGCAAGGTGGTCAATAAAACGCTGAACATGGCCGCACAATGTAAAAGGCTGAAAATACCGATCACCACCTTTATGATAGCCAAAGACCCGTACCTGCAGCAGTTTGTACGTAAATTTACCGAAACTAACGGCGGCAAGGCGTTTTACAGCACATTGAACGGCCTGGGCGAATATATTTTTGAGGATTATATCAGGAACAGGCGGCGGACCGTCAGGTGAATCCGGACGCCTGACTTATTGCAAGCAACATCTTCCGGACTTTCGGTCGTGCGGAGTTCCGGACTAAAAATGAACTAATGAACAAAAACACAGATATAAAAACTTTAGGCGAGTTAAAACGATCAGGTTACCAAACCCGGTCGGTAAAGGAAGAATTAAGACAAAATCTTATCCTCCAACTGAAGAAAAAGGAGGGCGGTTTTGAAGGCATTATCGGGTTCGAGGATACTGTTATTCCCGACCTGCAAACCGCGATTCTGTCGCGCCACAATATTCTTTTATTAGGCCTTCGCGGACAGGCTAAGACACGTATTGCCCGCCTCATGGTGAACCTGTTGGACGAGTATGTACCTTACATAGCCGACTCAGAACTTTATGACGATCCCTTTAATCCCATTTCCTGGTTCGGACGTAATGAAATAGCGGCCAAAGGCGACGACACGCCAATTGCCTGGCTGCACCGTTCGGAGCGCTATACCGAAAAGCTGGCGACGCCTGATGTGACCGTCGCCGACCTGATCGGCGATGTCGACCCGATCAAGGCCGCTACGATGAAGTTGCATTATTCAGACGAACGGGTGATCCATTTCGGGCTGATACCGCGCGCGCATCGCGGTATCTTTGTCATTAATGAGCTGCCCGACCTGCAGGCCCGTATACAGGTTGCTTTATTCAATATATTGCAGGAAGAGGACATCCAGATACGCGGCTTTAAGCTGCGGCTGCCACTCGATATTCAATTTGTATTTACCGCGAATCCTGAAGACTATACCAATCGCGGCTCTATCGTTACCCCGCTGAAAGACCGTATCGAAAGCCAGATACTGACGCATTACCCGCGTTCGATCGAGGTATCGTGCAAGATCACACAGCAGGAAGCTATTCTGTCGCCGGAACAAAAGGGGACGATTGAAGCGGACGGTTTGATAAAAGACCTGGTGGAGCAAATTGCCTTTGAAGCGCGCAATTCCGAATATATAGATAAAAAATCAGGCGTATCGGCCCGTTTGACGATTTCGGCTTATGAGAACCTTATCAGCAATGCTGAGCGAAGAATGATACTCAATGGCGAATCGTCCACGTTTGTACGCATTACCGATTTCCTGGGCGTTATCCCAGCCGTTACCGGCAAGATCGAGCTGGTTTATGAAGGCGAACTGGAAGGCCCGGCCAAAGTGGCCAATATGCTCATAGGCAAAGCCGTAAAGTCGCTGATGCTGCAATTCTTTCCCGACCCCGAGAAGGCTAAAAAGTCAAAAGCGCCCAATCCGTATGCCGAGATCGTCAATTGGTTCAGCGACAGCAATACCGTGCTCCTGGACGACAGCCTGCCGTTCGATCAGTATAAAAAATCGCTCAATTCCGTTTCGGGTTTGAAAGAACTGGTAAAGAAATTCCATCCTAATCTTAGCGCCAATCAGCAACTTCTGCTCATGGAATTCGTATTACACGGCCTGGCGGAATTTTCGCAGCTCAATAAAGGATTTCTTGACAATGGGTTCGCATTTTCAGATATGTTTAACAGCCTGTTCAACCTCGAGCCGGACGAGGACGACCTGGATATGGACGACGACCGCTTTTAACCCGTGACGTTTTGAAAAGATGCAGGGACAAGTTGTTTCTTTAGCCATAATTTCCGTTATTCTTTTGCTCCTCGACAGATACCTCATAGGCGGCGTACGCGTGGGATTAAAAAAGTGGAAATTTGTACATAAAAGAGCATTTACAAGGATATACTGGGGCTTGTCGCTCGTATTGATCACCGGCATATTTATCAGCGTATTTATGCGCGCCGGGCTGGGCACTCGGTCGGTTTTCCTGCTCGCGTTCTTCCTGGTTTCATTGGGCAAAATTCTCTTTTTGCCGTTCGTGCTGATCGACGACATTCAGCGCCTGGTCAAATGGTTAAGGCTCAGATACGGCCCCAATAAACGTGCACGGCAACCCGGGCCGAATGCGATACCGCGTTCTGAATTCCTGATGAAAGCAGGTCTGCTCGCCGGTTCAGTGCCGCTGGCGGCGCTTACTTACGGCACCATCAACGGCGTTTACGATTACCAGGTAAAGCACCGTAAATTGTACCTGCCCAACCTGCCAAAAGCGTTTGACGGTATACGTCTCGGACAAATCTCCGACATTCACTCGGGCAGCTTTTACAACAAGAAAGCCGTTGCAGGCGGAGTTGAAATGCTGATGAAGGAAAAGCCCGATTTTATTTTCTTTACCGGCGACCTGGTTAACGAGCAAACACGCGAAATGCGCGACTACCAGGATATCTTCGGCAAAATAAAGGCGCCGCTCGGCGTATACTCCTCGCTCGGAAACCACGACTACGGCGATTACTATCACTGGGACACCTGGGATGAACGGATGCAGAATTTCCAGGATATGCTGACGACCCACAAAAACCTGGGCTGGGATTTGCTGATGAATGAAAACCGGAGACTGAAAGTGGACGGCGAGGAGATCGGTATATTGGGTGTTGAGAATTGGGGGACGATTAGCCGCTTTGGCAAGCGCGGCAGGCTCGACCTAGCTACGCAAAACACCGAAGATCTGCCTATAAAGCTGCTGCTTTCACACGATCCCTCCCACTGGCGTGCGCAGGTAATACCTGAATACCCGCAGATCGACGTGATGTTTGCCGGGCACACCCACGGCATGCAGTTCGGCGTGCGTACCGAGCGTTTGCAATGGAGCCCGATCCAGTACATTTATAAAGAATGGGCGGGCCTATACCGCGAAGGGGCTCAGCAATTGTATGTAAATGTAGGCTACGGCTTTTTAGGCTATCCGGGCAGGGTTGGAATATTGCCGGAGATTACGATATTTGAACTAAAAGCCTCACCTGACCCTTCCCTACAAAAAAGGGCCTAAAAAGGCGGCTTGCCATCTTTTTCATTTCCGATGAAGAAAATCTTACAGCCCGCCTTTGATCTCTTGCTGTTCAGCAATATCTTCATGGCGTTGTGCGCCGTGGCGCAGGGCTTGCTAACGTTTTACCTGATCGGTTCCAAACCCGTTTATACAGTCGAGGGCATGTTGTTTGTATCAACGCTGGCGATCTATAATTTCTGTATACTAATCACCAAGCCGCCCCGGCCCGAGCAATCGCCGTACAGGCGCGTACGCTGGTTTTTCGGGCATTACAGGCTGATGGTTACCATTACCATCGTTTCCATATTGTGCATCATACCGCTTTTTCTGCTGCTGTCGGGCGAGTCGAGAATACTGCTTATCTTTCTGGGTGTCGTTTCCATTGGCTATGGCTTGCCCCTTTTTGCCCTGGGCGACAGAAAATTCGGATTACGCAATATCCCCGGTCTAAAACTGTTCCTCATCACGCTGGTGTGGACCATGAGCATCGTGTTGCTGCCCATACTGGAATCACAAGCCATGCACCTGGCAACGGTTTCCATGCGCGATACCACCATCCTGGTTGCCAAAAGATTTTTGCTGATCTGTGCGCTCGCTATACCCTTCGACATTCGCGATCTTTTTGAGGACAGGCAATTCGGGCTGAAAACCATCCCGGTGGCCTGGGGCGAAAAGAATGCCTACCTCATCTGCCAGGTTTTACTGGCGGGATATGTGTTGCTGCTTTTCATCTTCAGGTACAACGGCCTCAGTGCCGATTTCTGGGCGCTTACATTAAGCGTGATACTGGCCGGCTGGCTCATATTCCGATCCAAATGGGAAAAGAACGAATATTATTATTTCTTTTACCTGGATGGTGTGCTGATACTCCAATACTTGTTTGTATTGATATTCGCCAAAGTCGCCACTTATTTTTGATCCGGCAAACTGATGCATCAATGACTTTTAGCTTTACGAAGTCTTAAAAACTTCGTGAAGCCCTGCGCAAATCTTATCATTCCACCACCGGTAAAACTATACACGACGACGCACCAGCGGTATGGTAAATCATTTCGGTTGCTTTCTGGTAATCACTCGCCTTTGCCTTAAAAATATTCGGCACATACTTTTGCGGGTTGCGGTCGATGATCGGGAACCAAGTGCTCTGCACCTGTACCATGATCCTGTGCCCTTTTTTAAACACATGGTCGACGCCGTGTAGATCGATATTATATTCTTCAACTTTATTTGGCGTTATCGGCTCAGGATGCTCGAAGCTTTTACGGAACCTGCCGCGGAAAACATCGGCAGCTATCATCAGTTCGTAGCCCGACATATTCAATTCCTTTTTGTATTGCTGCGGGTATACGTCTATCAGCTTCACCACATAGTCGGCATCGCTGCCCGAGGTGGCTGCGTAAATTTTTGCCAGCAGGTTCCCCGTTACAGTTACATCCTGTGTCAGGGTATCGGTCTGCCAGGTCAAAACATCGGGGCGGGTTTGTGCAAAACGCTGATCGTATGTCAACCAGAAATACCAGCGCGAACCCGGCCCATAGGTTTCTTCCACAGGCCTTTCGCGATATGGAACCGGCTTGGCAGGGTCCGATACATAGCTATCAAACCGGCTGGTTTCAGCGGCAGAAGGCACATCGAACGACAGCTTGCCGTTTGAATGGAGATAAATGTTTTTTATTTTCGATTCCGCCGGCGGCCATTTGGAATAATTTTTCCATTGGTTTGACCCCGTTTGGAACGAAATAGCTTCGGCAAAATTCCCGTCGCCCCTGCCTTTCAGGTACCAGGCAAACCATTTGGCCTGTATCTCCTTACGGAAATATACACCGGTTTTCTGATCGTCGAATTTGATATTGCCCAAACTGCTGCCATCGCCGCCGGCCCAACCGCCATGCCGCCAGGGGCCCATCACAATAAAGTTACGGTTGTGCCTGTCGTTCTTCTCCAGGTATTTATAGGCATCCTGGGGACCTACCATGTCCTCCTGGTCCCACCAGCCACTCACATGCTGGATAGCTATCTTAGGCGAATCGAGTCGGTAATGCAGCGACTGCCTTTTCCAGAAATCGTCATAATTAGGATGATTGACGTAAGAATTCCAGCTCGGCAGCTTGCCATGCATATATTTATTATTGATGTTGGACAAAGGTCCCAACTTCAAGTACCAATCGTAAGTATCATAATTCCCGAACTGGAATAGCGAATCCGTTTTGGATATTTCTTCCATAAAGGCATATTCAAAAGCGTAGCTTAACCGGAATGCGCCGTTATGGTGCAAGTCGTCATTCATGAACATGTCCGACGGCGTTGCCTGCTCTGAAACGGCCACCATTGCCGGGTGCGGATCGCTTGCTGCGATAATCGTCGTCCAACCATCGTAGGATATACCATACTCTCCTACCTTTCCATTATTATCCGGCACGTTTTTCAACAGCCAGTCAATCGTATCGTAGGTATCGCTGGCTTCGTCGATGGCTTTGGGGTCTTTTTTATTCCGGCTCATCCGCTGCATTTCGTATTTACCTTCGGATTTGTACCTGCCGCGGATATCCTCGAAAACAAAGATATAACCATCTTCAGCCATGTCTCTCACATAGCCCATCCGCTCAGGGCTGGGATACTTGTCCACGCCATAGGGCGTTCTCAGCATCAGGAAAGGCAATGCCTCATGCTGTTCTTTCGGCGTAAAAATAACCGCGTGAAGTTTCACACTATCCCGCATGGGTATCATTACTTCCCGGCGGTCGTATTTGTCGTCGGGCTTGACGTTGTTCTGCGCAAGTGCTGTGGCGGTTAAAAGCGACCAAAAGAAAATTAAGGCTATGGCTTTCATGACAATCAGTTTGATATGATTGATTAAATATAACAACATTCGCCTTATTTTACTTCAATTTGCAGCATGGCCGCCAACTACAACAATTCAGCCTGGTTTTACGACCGCCTGTCGCGATTGGTCTATGGTAAGGCGCTTATCCGGTCGCAGGTGTATCTATTGCCGTTTATTCCGGCTCACAGCAAAGTTCTGATCGCGGGAGGAGGTACCGGCTGGATATTGGAGGAGATAACCAAAATTCACCCTTCCGGCCTGGAAATAACGTATGTTGAAATTGCCGCAAATATGATGAAGCTTTCGCGAAAGCGAAATGCAGGTGATAACCAGGTAACCTTCATCAATGACGCGGTCGAAAACATAAGCCTGGAACACGATTATGATGTGGTGATAACCCCATTC
>JAFDZK010000107.1 GCA_018267005.1 Bacteroidota bacterium | reverse complement strand
ACTCTACAGGCGAATAAATCCATTGATGGCTTATAATGGGAAGGAAGTCTTGCCCAATCGACGCGATCTTGACTTACATTCTGAATTTCACTAAAGCTTCCAGCTGCGGCAGTTAAATCATAGACCGGAACGGCGTTTTCAAATGGTATCAATTTTTCGGGTTCAACAAAGTCAATGATTTTAGCTGATTTACTAACTTCAATATGCTTTGCAAAGTATTCTCTCAAGTTTTTATCACATACATATACATAGGTTCCCTTAATCCCGCGGAGCATTATAGTGTTATATATATTGATTATAAAATCTTTAAGATTGGAACCGTCATTTTTTGAAGGAGTGCCCCGCTTGTCGAAATAATTCTCTTTAATTATAATTATTTCATCTTTCTGCTTATCATAGCTAATCTCGTTGCCGAAAATCACGCCGGCATAATTTAAGTCATAGCCCTGTGTCGTGTGGATACAACCAACTTCTTCCAACGCATTTGCCGAATTTATATAGTCTTCAGAGACACTATTCCATTGGAGTGAAGTGTTTTCGATTAATATATCTTTAGCAGTTTTGTCTTTTTTGGATTTCCATTCCCACGAATATCCAGCGACTAACCTTGATAAACCATTTTCCGAATCCCGAAGCCTTATCTGACCAATCATATCTTCAATTGAATCAAACAGAATAAACTCATAATCTTTCGATTGGTAAACTTCGTCAGTAGGGGAAAAGTTGCAGCTTAGTAACTGGTTAACATAATCCACATAGCCATTGCCACCTTTGACCCGAAATTGCGATTTCAAAGATTCTGTTCTTGTATTCGGTAGAAATCTAAGTTTTTCGAAATCCTCTTTCCTCACATCCGATGGAGAAACGGATTGGCCTCTATCGTAAAATAAAACGGCTTTTGCAGACTGTTTAAGTACCCAATCCAACTCGGTAGCTGTATATTTATCGAGATTAAGATTTCTATTAACGGTGTCAAAAGCTCCAAAATATGCTCCCAAATTTGTCCGTCTTCTCAAGCGATGGGATTCATCAACCAGTACAATATCGAATTGATCTCGACTCAAATCAGCAGGGCCAATTACCATGCTAGCTTTTAGGCCTTTTATATTCCGAAAAACTTTTTGCAGCGTTTTACGGAATGAGGCCATAGGCACTACTAGCGCCATTTGCGGATTGGGATACTTTTTTTTTAAGGCGGTAATTGCTTGAATAAACTCAATTTCGTCATCTCCAAATTCTTTGAAATTGAAATCATCATTCGTCGAATTCAAAAGTTTAAATAGGAATACAGCTAGAATTGTTTTTCCCGTTCCTGCTCCTCCGTTAACTAGAATATTTTTAACGTCAGCATCAAGCAACGCTTTTATAATAATTAGCAGGCCGGAACGCTGTTCGATAGTTAAACTCTTGTAAGGAGAATACTTAAACAAATCTGAGTTGTCGATATGTTCGATCGAATGTTTGGTTATTCCCTCTTTTCTTAATTTATTCCAGATATCTTTAAAGATATCCCAGTAAACCTCTCGCTTTTGGAAATAATTATGATTAGCCAAACCAATATTTCCATTTAACAGGCGATACTGACCATCACCCGAAATATATTTGATCAGGTTCGATTCGATATCCAACGTCGCAGACTTGTTAAACTTCTCACTGGATATTAAGTGAACTGTAGATAATGTGCTTTTTGAATTGCTTTTTAAATGAGTGGACATCCTTGCATAGGTGTCCGTCGTCTCTCCTACGTATGCTTCTTTTACCGTACCATCACTTAAAATATATACAATCGGCCATAAATCTTTTGCGTAGTGGTTGTTATGGAAATTCTCGAAAAGATTTGAGTCGAAATCATATCGTCTTATTTCAAAAGATTGCGACGTCATCATAATTCATTATATTTTTTTGCCGAACCTTTTGCCCTATCAACAGGATATTTTTCGTCGTTATGTTTTATCTTGTTCGTAACTATTTCGCCTATATCCAGTTGGTATTTTTCGGCCAGCAATAACGCATACCCTATAACATCAGCAAGTTCTTCTTTTAGCTTTTCGATATTTACATCTTCAGGCTTCTTCCAAAGGAACAATTCATTTAATTCTCCAGCCTCAATCGATAACGCCAAAGCTAAATCTTTGCCATTATGAAATTGCGCCCAATCCCTTGCGTCTCTAAATTCAATTAAAATTTTTTGAAGCTTTTCCCAGTCGCTCATTGAAAAATGAAGTTATTGGGAAAATTAAGAAAATTAATGGATATCAAACAGTGTCGCATGTAACGGTATAGCAGGACGGACGAACGTATGCAGCCTCGTCCTGGTGCGCGCCTGCCGCGCGTCCCTCAACGGCCGTCGTATCCGGCAATCGCCTAATCCCGGCCACAGCATTTGCAGGTTATATCCACGCGGAACGGATGTGTATTTTCAGTAAATTGTCATTGCGAGGAGCGGCCTTGCGTGGCGACGAAGCAATCGCCAGGAGGACGGTAACGAAGCGGACGGGCACGGTGGTAATGCACGGTTCGTCCCGATGGCTGTCGGGACCGCGCTGCGCTCGCAATAACAGGTTTGCTAATCGTACCATCCCTCACTTAGGTCGTTCCACAAGGGATTCATTACTTCAACCAAATTGATCTTTTTTTGCCTGGACCCAGCCTTAAGCTGTTTTTCCCGGGCAATGGCATCCTGGATCCATTGAAATTCTTCATAGTAAACCAGTTTATGGCAATCGTACCTGGCTGTGAAGCCTTTATAGACTTTGTTCTTATGCTGCCAAATCCGTACTTGTAAATCGCTGGTTACGCCGATGTAAAGAACCCTGTTATCCTTGTTGGTTACTATGTATACACAATAGTTGTGCTGCTTCATGCCTTAAAAATAATAAAGCGGCCTGACACGGCGGTTATGCACAGTTCGCGATTGCCGCGTCGCCCTTTTGCACAATGCCCCGCTGCTCCTCGCAATGACAAGCCACGCTGCGCTCGCAATGACAATGTTGGTCAAAATACTAAAATAATAAACTATGTCATTGCGAGAAGCGGCAACGTGCGGCGACGAAGCAATCGCCAGGAGGACGGTAATAAAGCGGCCTGACACGGCGGTTATGCACAGTTCGCGATTGCCGCGTCGCCCCGATGCGCGAACCCCCGCTGCTCCTCGCAATGACAAATTGTTTAAACCAAAAAACTCAAGACTCAGAACTTAAGACTCAATCAAAGCACCTTATACAACACCCAATTATCCGTTTCGTACACCTTTTGCAGGTTCAGGCGGTTGTCGCTTTTGCGGATGGCGGGCAGGTATTTGTTGTTCAGCTGGGTGTAGCCGGTAAGCGGGTTGCGCTCGGTAGCGATGAGGATATAGTTCACATAGCGTTCGGGGGCCTCGCTGGCGCTCAGGTAGGTTTCCTGGTAGGGCAGCGTCAGGCGGCCGATATGGTGCGTAAAAGCTACCACGGGGTAGGCAATGGCATCGTCGACCAGTATCTGCTCGTTGTCGGGCAGCGTGTTCAGGAACGAGGCCACTTCGCGGCTCTCGGCTTCGTTGTCGTTGGGCGTGCGGTTGAAGAGCGTATTTACAAAATCCCTTTCCTCCGCAACGAGCGAATGTTTAAGAAAGTAGTAGCCGGTTATCACCTGCGCCACGGTCAGCACGGCGACGATGGACTTCATCAGCCGCTGGTTCTCGTGCCGGTGACCGCGGAAAACGATGCACAGCAGCGACAGCACCAGGAAGATGAGGAAATACTCGTGGGCGAGGAAGATCTTGTCGTACTTGATCTGCAAAAACTGCACAAAGCCGAAGGGCGCAGCAATGGTAAGTATCTGGTAGGTATTGTGGCGGAACAGGTAAATGGCCAGCACGATCATGGGGCAATACAGGGCGATGCTGGCGGTAACCAGCGGCGATACCTGCGACGGCTGGAAATGCGCAAAGCTGGTGGCCTGCTCGAAGCTCAGGCGGTCGGCCAGCACCATCCAGTTGGCGTAGGGGCTGTCTAAGAAGTAGTCGAAGTTGTCGGCATGCGTCAGGTTCAGCATTTTGAAGATGAGCACCGAGGCGATGGGCAGCAGGAAAATGATGATGTAAATAGCCACCGTTTTGTTGATGAGCTTGCGCCGCAGCGCCGGGTTGTTAAAGCTCTGGTGCAGGCGGAAGATGGTTTCCTTTTCGCTCAGGTTCAGGCTGTTGATGGAAATGAACAGCACCAGCGGGATAAAGAACAGGCAGAGCCAAACGAATTTGTAGTCGCAAAATATGAGCAGCAGCAGGCAAATACTGGCGATGGATACGTGGAACGTGGTGTTGGACTTATAGTACCGGATGATGTGGTAAAAGAACAGGAAGAAAAAGATGAGTACCAGGTAAGTGGCTTTGCCCGAACTGGCGGTATACAGCAGGCTGGGGTCGAACACGAACAGGACGAGCAGGATAAGCAGGTAAAAATCATCATGACTGCGCTTGGTGAGCGTATTGGCCATGATGTAGAACAGGATGGCCGTTCCCACCGCCGAGGCCAGTACCGGCGACAGCAAATAAAACTTACCGAAAGTAAACGCGAACGAGCCGTAGAATGGTAGTATGGGCGAGGTTAAACCCATCACCTTCAGCCGGTTGCCCAGCCCCTCGAACAGGATCTTGCTTTTTTCGCTGTAGAAAAGCGACTCGAGGTTGTGATACTCCAGGTTGTGCAGGTACACCGCCATAAACAGGTAATACACCGCCAGCAGCAGTGTAATGATGATGAGGTATAGCGTCCTGCGGTGCATGTTTTGTTTTGGCCTCACCTAAATCCTCTCCAAAGGAAAGGACTCTGATGTAGGCGGGTTATTTTACTTTATGTTTTTACCTCCCCTCTCCCTTGGAGAGGGGCCGGGGGTGAGGCAACCTCACTCTTACTTAATTATGTTCACAACCGGGTTGTTCACCTTGCTTAAGCCGTGGTTGGTTTTTTCCCAGTAGAACGGCTTTACGATCAGTTGGTACAAACCTTTGTATGCCGCCGCCGAATGCATCAGCCAGTAAATAGGATTTGCAATGGCGAATAGTATCAGTTCGTAAAAGCGGCGCTTAAACACCGCCATCATGTTCACATAGATCATCAGGATATTGCCCACCATCAGGTTAAAGATGGAAATGAACAGCACCCAGTCGGGGAACAGCATTTTGATGGACGAAATATCGAAGATGACGTAAGCGAGGAAGATGAAAAGCAGGATGGGATAAACCAGGAAGGTTAAAGGCGTGGCCCCGACGAAAAAGTTAAAGCCTATAAAACCCCGCCAGCCGATTTTTTTGATCAGCCCGATGGGATTGCGCATGTGCACCAAATAGGTTTGCATATAGCCCTTGATCCAGCGCGACCGTTGGCGTATCCAGTTGAAAGGCTCGTTATTGGCTTCCTCGTAAGTGGTGGAGTTTACGATGGCGATCTTATAGCCTTTGGCATAAGCGCGCACGCCCAGGTCGGCGTCTTCGGTTACGTTGAAAGGGTCCCAGGCGCCCAGCTCCACCAGGTTTTCCATCTTAAAATGGTTGCTGGTGCCGCCCAGCGGGATGGGAATATCCAGCGTATCCAGCCCCGGCAGCATATAGTCGAACCAAAAAGAATATTCCAGCGTGAACATCCGGGTAAGGAAGTTCTCGTTGCGGTTAAAGTAGTTCAGCGCGCTTTGTACGCAGATGTAATGGTCGGGCAGCTTGTTGAACAGCACCACCACTTTTTTAAGCTGGTCGGTGTCGGGTATATCTTCGGCGTCGTAGATGGTCAGGTACCGGCCGCGGGCAAAGTGCAGGCCGTAATTGCAGGCCTTGGGCTTAGTTTTGGGCATATGGAACGGCACCACGATCACCTCGAACACCGCCGGAAAATCCAGGTTGCGCACGGCGTCGAGCGTTTTGGCGTCGTCCTCTTCTATCAGCAGCTTTACGTCCAGCTTCTCGCGCGGGTAGTCGATGCTTTGCAGGTTCCAGATCAGTTTTTTGATCAGCTTATCCTCTTTGTAAACCGGCAGCAGTATGGTATAAATGGGCAGCTCGTCGTCGTGCACGTCCTGCAGCTCGTGCTTGGTAACGGCCTGGTACAGCTCGAAGCGCGAGCCTACCAGCGACAGGAAAAGTTTGAATATGATGGCCACTAAGAAGAACACGCTCAGGATAACGTTGACGATGATCGTCACATTTTTGAAGTTCATCACCAGCCCGGCGGCAATAGCGCCCAGCACCAGGAAGATGGACACCATTTGCGGCCCGGTAAACGTGAACAGCGCCGAGCTGTTCGGGTCGCGGTTCAGCAATTCGAACACCGATGATTTGACATGCCCCTTGCCCAGCAGCTTATGGCACAGCCAGGTTACTTCCAGGTCGTCGGCAAGGATGATCTCCGGCTCCAGCCCGTAGGTGATCCTGACAAAGTCGATGAACAGCGTATTGGTGGGGTCGGCCATTACGGTTACCACGCGGTTATTCTCGATGCGCAGCGGTATCGCCAGGTGATCGTTGGCAAACAGCAGCCCGGTCTTTTCTATAACTTCTTCGTCGTATGCTTCGTCCCTCACCTCCCTGAACCGGTACCCCGCGTTCTCCATCGAGCGGCCGTAGTTCTTGCGCGAGACATACCCGTAGTTCAGCGCGACTTTAAGAAAAGACGTGTCCGTTTTTCGGGCAAGGGCGTTGATCTGCTCCCTCGTTGCAGGCGTCAGGAAACCGTCTTTGACCAGTATATCAGATATCGGGGTCGTCATTCGCTTTTATAGAATTTTATATACCCCCTCTGCCTTTGGAGAGGGGGCAGGGGGTGAGGCTCAATCGTTAAACAACTCCTGCGATTTCTGCACCTTCGAGCGTACGTACAGGAACGACATCAATATCAGCACCAGTATACCCAGCAGGATGTACAGGTTGTAGGTTTCCCAGAAACGTGTCAGCGCGCTCTTGGTATCAAAATACTCCAGGTTTTCGCTTGATTTGTTGATGTTGAACAGGTACTTATTGCCGTTCACGTCGGCAATGCACATATTGCTCGATAAGGTCGACAACTGCTCGGTGATCGATTTGGCGGCGGCAGTAAAGGCGTCGGCCTGGTCGTTGCCCGTGGCGGTAAGCACCAGCACTGCGTTATTGCTGCGGCCGTAGAATATCTGCGCCAGGCCGTTGGAAACCGAATCGGAAAGCGTATAAACCGGCTTGTTGTTCTCGTTATTATAGATCCTGAACTTCTTGTTGAATTTGATAGGTGCGTCGGGGAAGTTATCCATCAGCTGGTCGTGCTGCGACAGCAGCGCCACGATGTTGTACTTTTTCAGATCGGGTGTTTTTACGTCGTCCGAATAAACAAACTCCGGGAAATTATTGGCGTTGATGTTGTTGTTCAGTTCGTAGATGATCTCGCCCACCGCCGCAGCCGCATATTTTGCGTATTCCTTGCTGATCACTATCCGGGTGGTGCCGGAGTTAAAGGCTTCAGGATACTGGTAAAAGCTCAGGTCGTTGGTGATGAATGGGTTCTTCGATTCGAGGTACGACTTATCCACGTCGATCTCGGCGAAAAAGTTGGTGAACGAGTTGATACAGTTGCCGCTGCTCGGGTATATCCTGAACTCGGCCTCGATGGTGTTGTACTTATGGTGCTGATAGCGGTTGATGCTTACCGAGGTGTTCAGCTTACCGGTGGCGTCTAGCCTTTCGCTGCTGATGAGCATGCCGTTCAGGTACACGTTAAAATAGCCGCGGTCGCCCGGGGTAAGACTGCTGTAATTAGCTACGAAATGTATCTCCACTTCCTTCGGCGTAAAGCTAAAGTCGCTGTTTTTAAAGCTGTAAACGTTGGTCAGTGAGCCGATGCCCGACATGAAGTTGGGCGCGCCGCCTATCTGGCGCAGCGTCAGCCGCGAGCGGTTCTCGTCGATGGTTTTAAAGAAATTGTTCTGGGCATTGTCGATCAGCAGGTATTCCCCGAACGATGAATTCAGGATGTTCATATTGCCCAGCGCAGTAATGGTTTTTTCGTAGCCGGCATCGTCGCCGCCGGTAACGAACAGTATTTCGCCCGGAACGGTTACCTGGCCGGAAGTTTTCTTCCCGTTGGCCATCGCTACCGAGTCCCCAAAGCTAACCAGCGACTTTTTAAGAAACAGCAGGCCCTGGTTAGCTTCCGGTTTTACGGTTATCATGGCTTTCTTTTCGGCCTGCAAACTGCTCCAGTTGCCTACCATGATATAGTTTTTAACCGAATCGGGAAGCTGGTCTTCCGAATAAACTTTTATATCCCGGTTCTGGGCTTTTTTCAATCTTGAATAAGCCCATGCTACGGCCTTCAGGTCGTGCAGCGAAGGATTTATCGGGTAAACGATCGCCCTTTTCGACTCGAAGCAATTGCTGATGTTGACGTTGTTGAAAAAGTTGGTATTGGTTTTAACCAGCGACAGGTAGGAATAATCCTTTACCTTGACCCACATCGCCGGGTTATCTAAGTCTTTACATTTATCGTCCGATACGGTTAGCAGCGTCTTGATCTGCACCTTCAGGAACTTGTCGGGCGAAAGGTCCTCGGGCTGTAAATTGATGCTGATCTTTTCAACCGAATCTTTGGTTAGGCGAGCGCTGTAAACGGGCCTTTCATTGATTACCACGTTAACGAAGGAATGGTCCTTGATCAGGGCCTGCGAAGGCTCGACATAAAGAACCAGCTTGCTTCCCTTCATCTCTACCAGCGGACTGATCTTCAAATAGAACGAACTGGCGCCGATCATGCCGTATATCGGTTCGTCGTCGTGCCCCATCGCCTTAAAGGATACAATGCTTTGCGCGATTGATGCCGTGCTTAACAATAATGCGAGAGCTAAAAGGCTTAAAAATTTATTCATCTGCGTGATATTAGTTTATAACGTTGAATTCAACCCTGAAATAGTTACCGTTCTCGTCGCTGCGGTAAGTCAGCTCGCCGCCCATTTCCTGCGTCATCAGCTTGGCAATGGAAAGGCCCAGTCCCAGGCGGCTTTCGATATGTCCCGAGGCGTCGTTCAATGTTTTTAATTTGTTGAACATCATATCCAGCTCATCCTGGCCTATAGCGATGCCCTCGTCGACGATCTCGAATACAAAGTGCTGGCGCTGCAGGCTGGTAACCACCTTAATGCTGTTGTTGGTTTGAGAGAATTTGATGATGTTCGACAATAGATTTTGGAATATCTGGCCGGTAAAAACCTTATCCAGTTTCACGTAAAGTGGTAGTTTCAGGATGTTGTCAACCAGGTGGATGTTTTTCATCTGCGCCGTTTCGATCAGCCCGCGGTACACATGTTGTACTTCGGCGTTAATATCGAACACTTCCATGGTAAACTTCATCTCCGGCGATTCGATCTCTTTGACATCCATCAGCTTGCTCAGCATATACTGCATTTTTTCAGCCGACTGACCGATGTATCCGACAAACTCTTTCTGGTCGGGGCTAAGCCGGTCCTCCTCCTCTTTCAGCATGTTGTTACTCATGATGATGGAGCCGATCAGGTTTTTCAGGTCGTGCCCGGCGATGTTGATGAAGCTGTTTTTTTGCTCGTCGAGCTTGCGCAAACGTTCATACTGCATATCGATGATATGGTTCTTCTCGCTGATGTCGTGGTTTTGTTTTTTTAGCTGCTCGTTCGATTTTTCGATCTGTATTTGCTGGTGCACCTCGCGCTGTATCACTTTATGGCGGGTATTAGGTACCAGGCAGGAGATAAGCGCTATGGTAAAAAAATATTGCGCGCCGTTAGTAACAAAAATATCAATAGAGTAATCGCAGAACAGGTCGAAAAATATAGCCAGCAGCAGCACGGCGATCAGCGTTTCGATCAATGAATGCACCGGCTCCCAAAATACCTGCAGGTTGAAGAATAGTATAACGATCGAAAATTCAGTAAAATAAATAAACAACGATTGCGCATTTACCAGCGTGCAGAGCAATGCCGACAAACCGGATAGCGAGAAAAACGCAACGTGCATCAATATCCGGTAATTATAGTTCTTAGTGTGCAGGTAATTGTAAAGAATATAGAGTAACAGGATGATGATCAGCCGGGCTATAAAAACCTGCATCCAGATATCTTTGGCGTAGATAAAATCAACGATGCTGAACAGGGGATAGAGGAAGAAAATAGTCCAGATAATGTTGTGGGTCTGGAACCACGCTTTTTTCCCTAACTCCTTCAGAAACTCTTCTTTATCGATCTGAATGAACATGCTGATATTTCTTATTCAATAAAAATGTTAAACCGGTCGTTAATTTAGCGTGAATAAAAATAAAAATAAGTTAAAAACGAAACGTTTTCAACATTGTTTATTAACAAGCTGTTTGTAAAGCTATTCACATTTCTTTACAATAGCTGGCTGGGCGCCGCAACGTCAAAGCCTGTTCGGCAATCGATTCGGCATCCCGGTCATTTGGCTAAGTTAATTGGTTTGTGCAGGTTAATAAAGGCTTAAAATAACGATATAATTCGCAAAATTGAAACTTTCAGGCAGGTTCCGGGTCTCGCTTGCTCATCAGCATCGCAACACTGCGGGCGCGCCTGTTGGTAACAACCGTTAATATTTTAAGAAATTTTGCGAATTATACGTAGTTGCATGTTAAGTTTGTTACTATTCGGGCGATTTATATGATCGTTGTCACTTTAGTGTGACCGGAAATGTATTAACTTTCAACCCGAATCAGCATGCATATGCTGTGCCCGGCCGCAAGCCGGTGAGTAGTTTTTTATTTAGGAAAGAAGCTGTAACAGAATGCTGTATAACAATAATAATTCGTTACTTTTGCGTCCTTTTAATTTAAAATAATGAAATTTTTCGAAGAGAAGCGCAGGGAGGCAATGAAGCATATCGAGAAGTATATGCTTGAAAAAATGGATGAGTTCCTTAAACCGGTAAACACCATCTGGCAGCCGTCTGACCTTTTGCCTGATTCCACGCGCGAAACCTTTTTTTCGGAAATAAAAGAACTACGCGAAAGCGCAGCCGGACTGTCGTACGACCTGGTCGCCGTTTTGATAGGCGATACCATAACCGAAGAGGCATTACCCACTTACGAATCGTGGCTGACCATGGTTGAAGGCGTTTCCAAGGAGGAGCACGGCGGCTGGATGACCTGGACGCGCCACTGGACCGCCGAGGAAAACCGCCACGGCGACCTGCTAAACAAATACTTATATCTTTCCGGCCGGGTAAATATGCGCATGATGGAAGTGTCAATGCAGTATTTGATCGCCGATGGCTTTGATATCGGCACGGGAACCGACCCGTATCGCAACTTCATTTACACATCCTTCCAGGAACTGGCAACCAACATATCGCACCGCCGCGTGGCGTCGCAGGCCAAGAAGCAGGGCGACAACCTGCTGTCAAAAATGTGCGGCGTTATTGCCGGCGACGAAGCGCGTCATGCCAAGGCGTACAAATATTTCATAGGCAAGATATTTGAGATCGATCCGAACGAGGCCATGCTGGCCTTTGAGGACATGATGCGGAAAAAGATCGTGATGCCCGCGCATTTCCTGCGCGAGATAGGACTGAAAGTGGGCCAAACCTTCGGGCATTTTACCGATGCGGCACAGCGGTTGGGCATTTATACCGCTGTGGATTATGTCGATATCCTGAAAGATTTGATCGAAGAATGGCACATCGCCAGCGTGAGAGACCTGAACGAAACCGGCGAAAAGGCCCGCGATTACCTCATGAACCTGCCTGCCCGCCTGCTCCGCGTCGCCGACCGCATGAAAAATCCCGGGCTTGAATATAAGTTTAGCTGGATAGCTGGTTAGTAAGCCTGAAGTTATAAGTCAAATACCGTAACGATTAGGCTTCTGACTTTAGACTAATGACTTCGGACTTCAGATTTCCTCAACCCTCCTGCAGCAGATCCGTTCCGTATTTTCCCGCCAAAAGCTCATTCAGTATCGATTCGACGGTAAGCGAATTGACATCGTCGGTCCAATGTTCCGACCGGGTAATATCCAACTCCGCCCCGTTTATTTCGATCTTATATAAAAACCCATACAAGCTGGGTTCCGATATTTCGATCACGTTCCCTTCGCCGCCTACTTCAAAATGTACGTTTTCTTGCCTTTGCTGGGCAAACATCCTGTCCAGGTTTTGCCGGATATGTTCGCGCAATGCTGCGGCATTCACGTTCGTATGTGCAGTGATGATCTTCATGGTAGTATGCCATTCGCTACCGGCGGTTTCAACCCGCGGGTATGATTTAATTACAAAACCATAAATTGCCCGATAAGTTTTCACAGGCTTGCCGCTGTTAACCTACCAACATTCCAACGTTTCAACAATACATGTATCTTTAGGCATGAAACTCAGGACCGAGATCGGCAACATTATCCTTATCCTTGCTGGCATTTTCCTGGCAGGCTTCGGCTTAGAGGGCTTTCTGCTGTCGAGCAGGTTTATCGACGGCGGCGTAACGGGTATATCGATGCTGCTCGCCGAAACAACCGGGCTGCCGCTATCCATCCTGATCCTGGTCATTAACCTGCCTTTTTTAGTATTAGGCTATCGCCGGTTAGGTGCGCTTTTTGCGGTCAAGGGAACGCTGGCCATCGCAGGCCTCTCGCTGTGCATCGCCTTTATGCACTATCCCGACGTTACGCACGATAAACTGCTTACAGCGGTTTTCGGCGGCTTTTTTATCGGCGTGGGCATAGGGCTCGCTATCCGCAGCGGGGCGGTGCTCGACGGAACCGACATCGCGGCTTTGCTGGTGAGCAAAAAAATGCAATTGCTCAAGGTAAGCGACGTTATCCTGGTGCTCAATGTGGTTATCTTTTCGGCGGCTGCCTTCTTTTTGGGTATCGAATCCGCGTTGTACTCCGTCCTCACTTATTTTTCGGCCTCCAGGATGATCGATTTCATCATCAATGGGATCGAGCGATACATCGGCATCACCGTTGTATCGGCCAAAGGCGACATGATCCGTAAAATGATCACCGAGATGGGGCGGGGTGTAACGGTTTACGAAGGCAAAAGAGGTTATGGTAAGGACGGGCATATCAACGCCCCCCGCGACATTATTTTCACGGTTGCCACACGCCTTGAGATACCGACTATCAAGGCCAAAATACTGGAGATTGATCCTGCGGCATTCATCGTACAGCAAAGTATCGACGACACCACGGGCGGCTTGCTGAAAAGGAAAAATGTGCATTGAAGTGACACGAATTTCGCTAATTGAGTGATGCAAATTCCACGAATGGGAATGACACGAAATTCCATGAGCGAGTGCTGATTTCTCCAATCCAATCGAGTCAAATTCGTGTTATTCGTATAAATTAGTGAAATTCGTGTCAATATGAAATATAAACTCCTCGGCCGTTCGGGCCTTAAAGTTTCTGAATTATGCCTCGGTACCATGGGTTTCGGCACCGAAAACGGCTGGGGCGCCGATAAGAACGCCAGTTTCGCCATTATGGACGCCTATGCCGAAGCCGGCGGCAATTTTCTCGATACCGCCAATTTGTATAAAAACGGCACAAGCGAAAAGATCATCGGCGAATATTTGAGTAACCACGACCGTGACTATTTTGTTGTGGCCACCAAGTACAGCCTGAAGGATAACCTGACCAATCCCAACGCTTCCGGCAACAACCGCAAGAACATGATGCGCAGTGTGGAAGAAAGCCTGAAGCGCCTGAAAACGGATTTCATCGACCTGTTTTATTTGCATATCTGGGATGACGTTACCCCGATCGACGAGGTGCTGCGCGGCATGGACGACCTGGTTCGCCAGGGCAAAGTAAACTATGTCGCCATCAGCGATACGCCCGCCTGGGTGGTCGCCAGAGGCAATACGCTGGCCGAACTGATGGGCTGGAGCCCGCTGGTCGCCCTGCAGATCGAATACAGCCTCATCGCCCGCACGGCCGAACGCGAGCTGATACCTATGGCCAAACATTTCGGTATGACGGTAACGCCCTGGGCCCCGCTGGGCGGCGGCGCGCTTACCGGCAAATACCTGCGCGGCGAACAAGGCCGCGTA
>JAFDZK010000106.1 GCA_018267005.1 Bacteroidota bacterium | reverse complement strand
GGATTAAGACTTAAAAAGCCAGGTTTCGGATAGAATTTATCCTGGTCCCATTGCTGGAAGACCATACGCTGGCTCTGGTTATCCACCGCGTCATCGTAGATGACCGATTGTGCATGTACCTTTCCTATCATTAGGAAAAAAAGGGTTAGCAGGCTTATAATAAAGAATTTAAATTGAAGTAGCATTGTTAGATTTTTTAAAGATTTAGAAAAATGGGCAGCATAGGCAGGAGATGTCAGAAAGGCTTATTGTTTCCGCAGGTATTTGGCATTGCTGATGATCCGGTCTACAAACAGTCTATCCTTGTTTATAAAATCTTGCCAGGGATTGAGAGTATAGAAGATACCACGTTGTTTGGCCCAAAACATCGCCCGCCAGGTACCGTAAGCCAGGCCGTCCAATATTTGAAGCGTGTTACTTACCTTTTTCAGCAACTGGTCACGTGAATTGTAATCTGCGAGCACATTGTTCCCCGACTTCAGTACATAGTTCGACACCTCTGTGACCAGGCCTAACGCGCGCACCTTCATCTCCTTGGCAATGTCGGATGCTGCCAACAGTAAATAGGGGTCGGATTTCGCTAATTGAATCGCCTGATCAAGGTAACTGATCATATCAGACGAAACAGTCGCCATATGTTTCACCTCCAGGCCGTTCTTCAGTGCAGAATTAACATTTGCCAAGGCATTATAGATCATGTTTTGAGCCAGCACCACGGAGCCAACATTGGTATTCAGGTCCTCCACGTTATCGCTGATCTTTCCCAGATAATGGTTATGTGTTTCTTCGGCAGTCATCCGCACGGCTTGGTTTGCTTCGGTTGAGATCAGCAATTTGGTATCGATAACATATTCCTGCGCGGAAGCGGAAAACCTGAGGAAAAAAGCTAAAAGGAGCATTATGACTATCTGTTTCATTGCTTTAAATATTTGGCGTTTTGAATAATACTTTCAGCCATATTCTTATCCTGATCGACAAAGTTTTGAAAAGGGTTGAGTGAGCGCATCAGCTGATTAAGATTTGCATAGGTCAGTGTGTTAACCAGCCTGCCTGATAATTCCTGTATCTCTGACAACTGTTTCAGCACTTCATCAAACAACAGTTTGCGGTCGGAAGCCTTCATCTGGTTGACATCGCCAAAGGACAAAGTCAGCCCCGCCACATAGCCGATCAAAGACTGCGCCTTTTCGACAAATTCGATCTCTGTCTGGTAACCCAAAAAGGCAATCGCCGGGTTCTTTTCGACCAGTTTAACGATCTGCGCCTGATAACTGATAATTTGCTTCACCTCCGGGCTCGCATAAATTCCAATATCAGCCAGGTTGATCGCCGTTCCCAGTGTATTGTAGCGTTGCTGCAATGTCCGGTACATGTTTTTCATCTTGGTAAGCAAGGTCAGGTTCGCCTGTTCATTCACCGTCACCAAAGCCTGGTTATTGCGCGCCTTCACCTGTTTTTCATGTTCGGATTTGGACTGCCCAATCAGCAGTCGCACAGTGGGTATGTCAATTGTGCTTTGCTGGGCAATTGCGGAAAGGGAAAAGCATAAAGCTGAGAACAGCATACAAATCACCTTTCTCATCGTTTCAGGTATTTAGCATTGTTCAGTACATCATTGGCGATCTGTACATCCCGGTTCTTCCATTCCGCCCAGGGATTCAGCGAGTTCCATATCCCCCTCATTTTCGCCCAATACATTGCCCGCTGCATACCATAAGCTATGCCGCGCAGTATCTCCATCTCACTTTGGATATGATTAAGCAGTTTTCCACGCTCACCTGAATCCATCAGATTTGAACCACCCTTTAGTACAAAGGCGCTCACATCAGCGGCCAGGGTAACCGCCCGCGTTTGGAATTCTCGCGCACCAGACTCAGCAAATAATAACAGCACCGGATCTGATTTCGCCAGCGTCACCGCTTTACCTACATCATTAACGATGTCCGAGCCGCAATTCGCTATTTCCTTAATAGACATTAGATTGTTGATCACCGCGGAAACCTGGCTCAGCCCTTTATAAATCTTATTTTGCAAGTCATTGATCACCACCATCTGGCCGCTGATAGATAACTGCCATTTTTGAATGTCGGAAAGATGATCGTTCGTTTTATCCAACTGGCCATTGATCACTACGGTGTTGATCCCGATGGCAGCGGCGGTGGCAGGGTCAACCACCACTTCCTGCGCATTTGCAAGGGCAAAGGCCAGGCTAAGTATTAATAGCATTACATATTTCATGGCTCACGATTAACATGGTTAATAAATTGCGGCAGATTTAAGCCGCTTTCTTTGAAGTCCCTGACAAAAGCGTCCAGCCCTTCCGCATAAGAAGAAAAGCGGTCGAGGTATTTCTCTATGGCTGACTTTTCCGGTTTTTCTGTTGTGTAGGTCAGATATTGTTCCAATGACACTTCCACACCATATACCTCGCCGCTTGAACCTCGCCTTATATAAACCTCTTTGAAACGCCCCCGGCCTTCAGTGTTTTCCAATTGATTGATCGAAAATATCTTACGCCGCTCTGTTTCATTGATGGACAGAAGCGATGCGATTGCACCGTAGTTGTCCTTGAATTTGGTTTGATCAAGCAGGCAAATCGTATCCGAATTGTTCAAAATACTGTCCTTGACTACGGCATTGCCGATGATGTCACCAAGTTCCTGGGTCACCACAATTGCTTCCCCCCAAAACTTTCTGACCGTCTTATACAGGTAGAGCAAATAGCCCGCCATCAGCGGGCTTGCAATGGCCTTCCATGCCTCTTCAACCACCAAAGCCTTACGTCGTGAAGAACGGAAGCGCATTTTCTGGATGAATACATCCATAATGATGAGGGTGACTATCGGAAACAAAACACGGTTTTCCTTTACCGCATCGATCTCGAACACGATAAAGCGCTCAGTAAATAGAGATGTGTCAGCCGGCTCATTCAGAATCGTCGCAAACTCACCACCCCGATAGAACTTCTTCAGCACATAACGAAATTCATCCACGTCGAAAGGGATACGTTCATTTTGTTTTATCTCCGGGATTTTCCACAGGGAGAACTCATAGAAGCTGTTGAAGCTAAGCTCCCGAACTACCCTTGACTCATCCAAAACCTTTTGTTCGGGGTCAAAGTATTGCAGGTAATAGGCCGTAATGACGTTGCTGATGACATCGCGTTCCACCTGGCTAAAGACACCATCGGCACCTTTCCAGAGCAAACCTACCAGTGTACACAGGAAGTCCTTTTTCTCGATATTAAGTTCTTCCATTTTAATCTGGAAGGGGTTCATCGTGATTGGCTTCTTTTCTGAATAGGTGATGTACTTACCGCCATAATAACTGCACAGGCCCGAATAGGAGTGGCCGGTGTCCACAATAACCATATCCATATTATAGAGCATATACTGCTCGATCAGGCTGTTCATGAAAAATGATTTGCCGGAACCGCTGGGCCCCAATACAAATTTGTTGCGGTTATTGATACGGTTAGTGCGCATGGGCAGGTCTGCCACATCAATTCCCAACGGAACTCCCTGCCTGTCTGTAAATCGCACGAGGAAATCTGAAGGATCATCCTGCGGCATCGATTCCTTAAAGAAAAAACATAACGCAGCATCGCATGTGGTCAGGAACCAGTCATAGTCTTTCAATTCAACAGCATTACCGGGTAGCGCACAACGGAAAAGTTCTAACTGATTATATCCGTTTTTACTTGCAATAATCCCCAGGCCGAATAAGGCGCTCTCGATAAAATTGGCGGCGCGTTGTATTTTTTCCTGCCTTGCCGCCAACACAATGTTGAAATGGCAATTTACAAGCAGCTGATTTTCGCGTGCAACATCCGTTAGCAGCAGATCAATATCCTCCATGCATAGTGTGTTCGCCGGATCTGGAATACCGGAGTGGCGTTTCTTTTTCAGCTCCAGCTTTTTCAAGGTCATGAATTGGCTGGGTATGTCAATTACCTGATTGAACACGATCACCTCAAAATCCGGCACCCTGAACAAAAATGAAAGAAAATCGACCGGGAAACCGCGAAGTGTTTCCTTCTCATTCATCTCAATATGCGTTGTAACAGACGGCGGAAGGTCCACGTTATCAATATTGATCAGCGGTATGTTTCGAATTGCGCGCTCACTTGTTCGGATCTCTATTTCCGATGGGGCGAAGTTGTCCAAGACCACCTTCGCCGGGTCAAAATTCATTGCCAGGAACTGCATGACCAATAAATTCAATTGACCTTCTGTCAGGATCACAGGCTCAGTTTTGCCTGCGATAAGGATATCCATTACCTTATCCAACTGCTGGCGGAAATCGCGTAACGCCTTTTTATCGAAAACGTAAAAGGCCCCTTTACGAACCTGCCTCGTTAATGTAATATATGTTGATACCTTCAAATAATCCCGACCCTCGAAATGGGCGTTGTAATGCCGCTGCAGATATTCATCACTCCCCATTAGTGGGTATTTTTCCCTGCTGATCACATCGGATTTCTGCAATAAATAGCCATCACCCAGGATCTTCACAATATTGATCATCAGTGCGTGCAGTTCATCGTATGCGTCAGTGGAAGCAGAATAGCGTGTAACGGGATTGCGTACTTTGATAACAACAGAATATTCACCACCCGTACCAATTAACAGGTCCAAGCCCGCATCATGGTCAACACCGATGTACGGCATTTTAAATATTTGTTTTCCTGGCATAGTGATGAAGGCGCTTGAAATTTGGTTGATGGATGAAGATTCCTTGTGCGCGGGCCTTGGGGTGTAAGCCCTGTTTTTGCTTGGCAGCTATAAAGACGAGCCCGCCGCCCACAGCTGCGATCAGCACAATTAGACCGAGCCACATATTCACCAGGGCCATCGTAACTGCGCCTAAGACCAAGCCTGCAAGCAACGCACCGACGCCCCAATAAATAAATTTGCCTTTGAAGCCGCGATAAACAAGGGGCCGCTGCAGCCCCTTGTATACCTGGAACTCGCGCTGCATTAGGTTAAACCAAAGAATGCTTTAATGACCACTGCAGAAACTACCAGGAAGACGCAGGAGCCGCCCCAGCCCATGAGTTCCTTGTTGATGTCCTGGTCACCGGAATTCCATTTTGAATAGACCCTTATCGCGCCAACGATACCGACGATGCCGCCAATGACCAGCGTCACATCGGTGACTGGGGCCACGTAGGTTTTTAGTGAGGTGGTAGCCGAATTTAAACCGGTTACGCCATCTTGTGCCTCTACGATCTCGGTGAGGCACAGGGACAAGACCGCAGTCAATGCCCACATTTTTTTAATTTTTTCAGTCATTTTTGGGGTATTAGAAATTTTGGAAATAAAAAGGGCGGCCTTCCGATCCAGGAAGTGCCGCCCGTGTAAACAGGGGTATTTAAAAGTTATTAAAGGCCAAACACAGCCCGCAGGAAAACACCCGCCAGCACCATGAAAAAGGAGGCAAAGAACCATGCAGCCACCTGTTCGTCAATTCGCGGATGGCCCATCTGCCAGTTATGATAGATGCGCACTGCTCCAACGGTGCCGAAAATGGCTGCCAGCACAAGTGCGCAATCCAAGGCGGAAAAGAAATCGGATTTTAGGTTCTGCTGAGCCTGATTCATTTCAGTGATACCGGGCTGCGCGCTTGCGCTTATTACCAGCAGGCAACAGCAGATCATCATAAAAAATTTCATAGATTCAGAAGCTAACTGAGCGGGTATAAATGATCGCTTCCTGTTTAGCCAGGTTAAAAAGGTTGTTTAAAGAGACACCGCCCGAGGCGATCATTTCCGGGTCGGCGCTAATATTTGCCGTCATATTAGTTTCGCCTTTAGTTTCCGGCTTGCCCGGAATGTCCGGGCTCAGACGAACCGGGGCGACTGTCTCGGTAAATGTCAATTCATGTGCGGCAGGGTCGGCTTTCTGGTTTCTGCCGGATATGGTCAGATCCACGAGGATCACAACGATATAATAAAGCAGGTAAAAGCCACCTACCCAGAGTAGAAAGTGTAACCAATTCATTCGTGAAAAATTATTAAGGGTTAAGGGAGTTCAATTCGCAGCAGCAGGGGTGCTATAGTTGAAATTTTTCGAGGTGTTGTTTGATCACTTCCCGCAATTCGGGATGCTGCTCAAAAAGGCGTTTCACGGCAAAACATATTAATCGGGTAACTTCGATGCCCGTCGCCATTTTCAGATGCTGCAAGGTCTGCGCCATCTGCCCCTCGAAACGGGCATGTACCAGAGTCTTGTGCCCGGTAATGTCGTAGGCACGGATCAGGTCTATTATTTCCGGGATAGCAGGCGGATTACCCGCTTTTTTCTTACCGGATAGATTCTTCTCCGGCGTGTCGGGTTTAGCCATCTTTTGCCGCAGCTGATCTGCCAGCGTCTTAATTTCGCTCATAGAAAAGTTTTATGAAATTGTCGTAAAGCGGCTCGAAGACAGGAACCAAAATGGCCTGAATCGCTACCGGAGTTTGAAAAGTATTTGTTCGCTGAAAATCAATCCTATCTGGGATCGCCGCCATTACAAGACCGATCTGGTTCAACTGTGTATTTACTTCAGTCTTCGTCTCGTATCTTACATTGGCTTTGATACGGTTGGGAATAAAGAGCACCTGCACCTTAGGGTTGATCTTTTTCAGTACCAAAGCGAAAGGTACCGTCGATTCAAAGCTGAACTCATCATAGGAAAATGGGCAAATTGCAATATCTGCAGCTTTAAAAACCCGGATGAGACCATCATCATCCAGCTTTCCTGGCAAATCGATCAATACAATGTCTTTGGGGTTTTGCCGTATCGTTTGCTCCATCATCGGGAAATGCTGCAGACTGTAAGCAAGCACTTCATATGGCTCCTCGTTCTCCAATATTTTTGCTTTCTCAAACTTTTGTGAGATCGACTGCTGGTAATCCATATCAAGCACTGTCACCTTACAGCTTTTCGTTCCTGTGAGGTAGTTGGCCAATAGCAATGCAACCGTACTTTTTCCTGCACCGCCTTTTTGATTGCCGATGATAATGACCATGAAATTATGATTAAATATTAGCGTGTATTCGTTCTTGCTTTGTGTTTTCGTCTGCGATTTCGCCCGTGGATCGCTTCATCATCTGCGTCATCAGTAAGGTTGAGTACAGAAATGCCTGGAATTGCCAAAGATTCTGTGTATTGTTCCATGGCATCACGCAATTGCCTTTGTTCCTCTGAACTCAGCAAATCGTTAGTGTTCACAGCTGTATTCGATGATGGGTCATACAATGAAAAACCGTTCGGACTCCGGAGAATCATCCATCCCTGGTGAGATAAGCCCTGAATAACATCCGGGTAATTGTGCAAGATCGCTTTGAGCATGGCAGCATAATAATCAACACGTTGCTGATTTACTCTTTCAGCAGTCTGCCAGCCCTCTTCGCGAATCTGCGGCTCTACCTTCGCGTTGAGCATCTGTTTCAAAGGCATTATTTCGGAGCCCTTGAAAACAGTTTTTCCGGCATGATCGATCACAGAATAACCATAAGGCGGCTTATCGCCGGAGGCATGAAAAACCAAGTCAATGCCGAACTTATCCCTTAGTGCAACTGCAAATTTGGAAGTATAGGCTCCCCTTTCGCTGATAATTTCTGTCGCGTAAAGCGCAGCGTATTTATGGAATAAAGCTTTCAGCTGATTCTTACGGTCGGGAACAGAATCATAACTGTTTAATTTCTCATCAACTGCAGCCCATGTGACTTCATCCAATTTTTTTCCAAACTTGATCAGCTCAATCTTATCTTCCACCTCCTTCAGGGTATAACCGGCAACTTCCAGGATCAAACGGAATTGTGCCCGTGTGCCAAATTGGTAGTTTAGCGCCTTTTCCAAATCGGCTGATGCGGTATGTTTTTCATCAATACCGAGGACCTTGTTCAATTCCTGAATCGCCCTGATATTTTCAAAACTGTCCCTGATCTTTTTTCCCTGTTTGGATACGCGTGTCGAAACGATGTGTACATGCGGATTGTCCGTATCGTGATGATAAATGACGAGATAAGGTTGCTCGCCATAACCCATACCACCCAACCATTTTTCAGCTATAGCCGTTAAATCATTCCCGCTGTAAGAAGCATCTCTTGCGGAAATTACCGCATGAAATTGGGGATACTTTACGCCTTTGTTAGCTGATGACACCATTTTCAAATGGTTCCTGTAATCTTCCGGTCGTACTCTCCCAAAGGCTGCCAAACTTCCAAACCCGGATACCTTCTTCAATATGCCTTTCGCTTTATCTACCTTACCCGTATTGTAGCTGATCGCGGGAAAAGCGGCGGAGTTCTTAGTTGAAGGAAATATCTTAACGATCACGAGCCGGTTGTTTTGGAGCTGGTTACTTTATAGCCAGTTCTGCTTGAGCCAATTCCGATGGAGCGAGTTACCAGATAACAGGATAACTGCGAACTGGCTACAGAGTAGCGGGATATAAAATAGCCGGTTGTTTACGAACCAGTTACTCGCGATCTGGTTCGCTAAGAGCCAGTTTCGGAGGAGCCAGTTACTTTGTTGCCCGTTCCTGCGGAGCCCGTTATCGCCGACCTAAAATTCTAATGATCCTTCGCAAGGCAACTTCGAGCGAAACCTGATAGGAATTGTAATCCTGAAACAATAAGTTAAAACGTTCGACGACCACGGGCGAAAGCCGCCCTGCCTTATGCAGGACGTTCGCATACTTCGCCAATTGGTTGATGTTATTTCCGCACCTGCCCAATTCTGCACCAATATCATCCACTGAGGATATCAATTCCTTTGCATTCATGATAATTGGATGGGCATCATGCAATAAACGGTTACGCACCAAGTCCGTCTTGCTGACACCCAATGTTTTCTCAAGCTCCAGCACGATCTTAAATTCATCTTCAGTAAAGCGCGCGTCTATCTTTTTGGTACGTTTTCCCTCAGCCTTTTCCGGCCTGCCAATTTTTGACCTGGTATTTTTCATGGAGGAAACGAGTTGCGAGTTTCCGATACTCCCCGGTTGCCGATGGAGTGAATGAGGAACGCTGCTGCGAGAGCGCTGCGTCCGGAATGAACGTAAGAGGCGTCCGGGGCAAGATTGTGAGTGGCTGACAAATTACGAGGAACGAGTTTTTGTCGGACACGAACACATCTTGCATGGAGAAAAACCAAAAGATAGCCAGTTACTTTCGGGTAGTTTCATCGTTTCCCTGCTGAAAAGAAATGCATTAGCGGGTTATCGTCATTCCGTTTGGCTGAGCAACGATTTTCTCGTTATAATCGTTGTACCCAAAGTACACTAAGGAACAGTCCCGGGCATGAGAAATTGCCTGACAGAATGTATTTGTTGCTTCGCGACCCTTTTCATCCAGATCGAACCACAGGGTAATTTGTTTGAAATCTTTTGCTTTACTGATACCTGACTGAATAAGAGATAATGAATTTAGTATCATAACGCTTTCATTAGAGAGCGGGTTCTCGGAGATCCAGCTCAGGTAATTAAGAAACCCTTCGAATACCGCAAGGTTTTCCGGATCGCGGGGGATGAAGCTAATGGCTTTGTGTCCGATACAGCCCTTGAAATGGATGTTGCGCACTTCCCAGGCACCTAATTCATTTTGCCAGCCTGCTGCGAAAAAGTTCTTTCGGTTTTTTTGTTCATCTTCAACGTAGTAGTAGATCTCTTTCAGTCTCCCCTGAGCTTCCGGCCAAATACGCCGGCTTTGTAAATAAGCAGTGATTGCAGCATTGTTACCCAATTCTTTGATCTCCAGCACCTGGTAATGCGGCTGCTTCACCGCCAGTCGTTTGCGTTTTGGTTTGTCGCCGGCTACCACTTCGGCAACGTGAAAGTCCATTGTATGAGTTATCTTTTCCAAAACTTCCTGAAAAGTTGCCCCACGCCAATAGCGAAGGCCGAAGTCAATGACGTTACCGCCTTTACCTTCTCCATGATCATACCAACAGCCCAGTTTATCATTTACAGAAAACGATGGCGTCGTATCGGAGTCGCGTAGCATACTTAGGTAGATGTGCTCCGTACCGGATTTCTTAAAAGGCTTGTAACCTAAGCGCGCCAATAGGTCGACTATTGAAACATTGTCTTTAATGTCGCGGGCATTGATAGAGTTATTCATAATTTTAAGGCATAAAAAAGGGAGCACAATGGCTCCCTCTTATATTTAGTCGGAACTACTCACCTCACATTCTACAATGCGGACCCTCGTCTGCCCAGGCGCTTTCGGCATGTTGCGGTTGGTTACGCTCACCTTCACCTGATTTCCCGTTGGTGGCGGGATAATGCTTCATTCCCAGATGTCAAAGACCCATGGAAAGCAGCAGTATTCCTGCTTTCCGGGGTCAAAATTCATGAGATGTTGAATGGCTCTTTCAGGAGGTTTTCGGTACTACCGAAAAATAAATTGATGATTTCTTCCAATGATGAAAGGCTAAACTGAAGTAAGAACAATGGGAATTATCGACAGCCATTATAGTGAAACGTCATTTCGAGATCACTATAATTAATCCTATTTTTATTTAAAAAGAAACTCCTACCAAATAATATGCCTGTTGATCCACGAGTAGAAAATTTCAAAAAAATTATCGACTTCATCGACCGCATCGAAGTTTCAAAGACACTTGATCAATTTGGAAAGAGGCTGACAGAGGATTTCGCTGGGATGGACACGAGGTCAAAATTATTTATCGAGGCTTTCGATGCAAATTTTCCGGTGTATAGTTTTGAGAGAGTTTCTGCCCTTACAAGTTTAAGAAACAACATCTATGATGTTATAATGCTTTACTTACTTAATCAGAAATCTGCGGCAATTATAGAATTGCATTCTGAGCTGGAGACATTATCAATACTTTACCTAACAACGCTTCGATGTAAAGATGTACCAGATAAAAAATCTGAGATCAAAAATCAATTAAGAAAGAAGTCTCTTCCGTATTTTACAGAGGAATGGGTCAAGTTGAAAGTTTGGGACGATGAGGATGCCCAATTCTGCAAGCGCTTGACTGAGATACGTAATGGCGTTGCACACAAGAATTTAGACCGCGTTAAGCAGGTATTTGGCATAGAAGAATTTAGAGGGCAAATGCTTTCAAAGTACTTTACTGAAGAAGAGATTATACCACTTATCATGAATTGCCTCAAACTTGAGATAAAATTAACCTTAACTCAGGGGGGCATGTCAGTACCGTTGCAAGAAACGTATCGGCGTGCCAAAGATGCCGGTTTACTTTGAGACTGACTGTTTTCGAATCAAATTTTAAATTTCATTAATTCGCTTGATTCTACGCCCAGGCCCTTTGCTAATTCGAGAACTGTTAGCAGGGTCATATTCAATTGCCCTTTTTCAATTTTTTTGATGTTGGCGTAGTCCACATCGCAATGTTTCGCAACCTCTCTCAAGGACAGATCTTTCCCCAGTCGAATAGCTTCAACATGTAGTCCAAATTTGATTAATATTTCCCTCTGTGAGTCTCTTATCATTCCGGAAGTTGCCGGCTGAAAAGTGACCTTTTTTAAAATTAAAAGTGTTGGCAAGTTTGCCAACACTTTTAATTTTGTGGCAATATGAAAATTGCCAGAAGGAATTACTTTTTAGTTGGTCTCATCACGTTATGGATAATCATTTGGGTATGCTATCTATTGAAGAAATGATCTATTAGGGCTAAAAAATTGATGGTGAATCGACGGATTCAGCTATCTAATCGGCGGTTAGCATTTTTAGTTTTTAAGTATGAGCATATATTTGCACTGATAAGGTTTAGGTATAAGCCCCCAATGTGCGATACAAAGGGGGTTTATTTTAGTTATTGCTTATAGAAATATTCTTACTCTCCGTAACTATGATTTGTGCTTTACCTTTGTAGGAAGTCACCGTACCGTTGACTGTCAATATTTTTCCAATCAATAAATTTGATGTCAAGTGATCCTTGGCTTCGGATTTCAAAACAACGGTCAGTTTTTGATTCGGGTATTCTGCACCGAGGTCAACTAAAGTCATACTTGCCATGGATTTCAGGCCATACACTTTACCTTTGGTTGAGACAACTTTCCCAACCAGGGTTGCAACATCTTCTAATTTCGCTTGCGGAAATTGTTGCGCAAGTGGTTTGCCAACTGGCGGGGGAGGCATTAAAGTTACTTTAACTTTAGCGTCATTCTTGAAGATTGAATTTAAGATGCCTGCAAGTCGAATTCCTGCCTGGTCGATCCGCTGATGGACCATCCCAATATGATTTTGAAAATATTGTTGATCGATATTCCGGTTCGATTCTACTTCTGCATAAAGTTTCGTGCTGATCTGATAACTTTCCCATAGCCAAACAATCGGGTCGTCACTCTGCCATTTCTTTTCGTCCGTTTCGCTGGCATTGTCGTATTTGTTCACGATCTCCTGATCACTCAACCCCTCATAATCAATCAATTTGGAATCCCACAAGCTATGGAGATTAGTGCCGTGATTATCGAATCTTACCTGAATTGTGTTGCCGCCTTTGTCTTCTTTTCGACTAACGTGCATGGGTTGATGAGCGTCCCCCACCAAATGTATCAGAAATTTCAAGGCAACTTCCCTTTTCGCAGGATCGATATCCTTTTGTTTTAAGTCGTCTTCACATTTGATAATTGCAGAATACAGGTTGGGATTAGGATCATTTTTGACTGCATTTTCGAAATCACGGAAGTTCAGCCCCAAAGGAACATTAACAAAATGCCAAGACGCGGTCTGTCTAAATTCGGTATTATTCCGCACCTCATCAGCCCATGATGCGACCTCGGAAATTGATTGACCGTGCAACGTATTTTCGACTGATGGTATGACGTTAAAATGTAGGTGACTATAAGCTATGGTCGCTATGGCTTTGTGCCCTTTAAAACCCCATGATATGAGCGATAGGCAAAATCCAACGGACAACACAGTGGCAGTCAATCTTTTCATAAGGTGATAAGGTAGATGTTATATTTTAAAATCAAGCAATTCTTTCGGCTCGACTCCAAGCCCTTTTGCTAATTCAAAGATTGTTGACAGCTGCACATCCCAAACGCCATTTTCAATTTTAGAAATCTGGCTATCATCCAAATCACAATTTATTGCAACCGTACGAAGCGGGAGTTTTTTTCCTTGTCTGACCTTTTTCAGATGCTTTCCAAATTCCTCTTTCAGTTGCGTATAGTCTTTTTTCAATTCCTTATATTATTAAGGAAATATGAAGTAAAATTTAAAATAATTTGCGGAAGAATGCTACCGCAAATTAAAATAAAGTTTATATTTGTTTTGCGATACTTCTTATTATCTGAAGCAATCGCTTTTGTCTCGGTTCCGAAACGTGAGAATTTCAATCTGCGAGACGTAAGTGAATGCCCACGCCATAGGTGTGGGCTCGCTTATCGTGGATGGGCTTCTCACGTGCCTGGAACCGGTAAGTTGAGTCCACGCCTATGGCGTCTTTGTGTCCAGCTTACAAAACCTAAATAAAATGGAAGCTGGTACGACCAACAACTTATCTTCAAGGCGTTCTCTAAAGGAAGTAATTGCAACTTTCTTTAAAGCCAACACGCCTGATTCATCCCAAGTACTGACCTGGAAAATCTTCCAATGCTGGACCACGAGGGATTGCAACTTCAAATCTGATGTGTCCGATAAAGAGATCGCCGCGTTCTTAGATCAGTTAAACCTCCTGGTGGCGGCCGCTTACATTGAACACCAGGCGAACGCGGTTTCCGAAAACCCGCAGCAGGGAGGATCAAATGAATAATCTTCCCGACCATTCCTGGCTGCTGCTTATCTGTCCCCCCGAATGATCTATCCAGTTCATTCCTAAACGCCGTTAAAGGCTTATTTCCTAACCAACCTCTTAACTAAAACTAATCTTTATGAAGCTAAAAAATCGCTTCCCGGGAAAGCTATTGCCTATCGGGAAGTCAAAATCATCCAGCAGCCCGCATGATAAATTCATAGGGGCAACTTCAAATAACAAATTCATAATTGGCCTGCTACTGCTGTGGGCGCTTGTGATGCTTTTCGGCGTCGCACGCTGCCAGGAACGATTCAGGCCACTAAAAGTAGGGGACAGCATC
>JAFDZK010000105.1 GCA_018267005.1 Bacteroidota bacterium | reverse complement strand
ATCTGTCCTGCGCTGCCAGGATCTTCATATATCCGTTTATCAGGCTGCGGGCTATCATATACGTATCGGGCATTTTCATCAGCTCGCTGTCGGTCAGCCGGGTCGAGAACGGTTTAAAATCGCCGTCAATATGTGTCCGGCTGCTTGTCAGCAGAATAAATTTGCCTTTGTAGTCGTCTGCGTGCTTGGCGATATACGCCGAGTCGGCCAGGTCGTTGGAATTTAAAAGTGCTACCTGCGCGCGTATCTCGCCGTTGGTATTCGGACTCCACGGAATAGGGTACCCTATGATCGATTGGATATAAGGCGTTTTCATCCAAATGCTGAATTCTTCTGTTTCCCAGCCGCGGCCGTATTCGCCCCAGGGCTCCAGCTTCGCATTGACCAGGCCCCAGCTCTTCATGGTTTGAACGGCCCAATTAGCTGCCCTGAAATAACCCGGCGAATTGGTTAGCCTCGGTCCGGATACATCGGTAAGATAGTGGGCGATCCAGGGAATATGCGAATTGCTCATTTCGGCATTCCTGATTTTACGGAACGCGGCAGTATCGATATTTTCCTGTTGTGCATACGATATGCCGCAAAAAATCAGGCATAACATGATGGAGAGGCTGAATGTTTTCATAACGCGGCTATCGGGTTAATAGTTAAAGAGATAGCTAAATATAGCAGATTTTATGATAGCAAATAAACAGGCCTTGAAGAAAAAATATGCCTACTCTTTATTAGATCTTAATGAGGGCATCTTCAGATCGGTGCCTTTGTAAACGTAATAGGTTATTTTGCATTTATCGCAGTAGTACTTGCGGATATCGGCAAAGAAAAAGAATGTCTTTAGAAACAAACCCCGGTGTTTCTTAAATTTAAATTCTTCGCCGCAGTTTTCGCAAATGCAGATGGGAGCTAATGAAATGACAGTACGCAACTCGTCTTTTTAAGTTTTAAGGTTGTTAACGGAATATAACTGGCAAAGGTTGTGTGCTGTTAGTATAGATTTTGAACGATCTTAACCAAACCCTCAGACATTCACTACGTCATAAACCACCACCTTTTCCCAAAGATGGCTGTAGTTTTTAACAAATTCCAGGTGTATAGGATCGGCCTGGTAGGCAGTCTGGCCGGCCAGATCGCTGAAGAACATTAATTCGGATACCGCCCAGCTCTTGTCAATCACGTCGCGCGCTTCCGTATCAGCGCCTATGCCGACACGCAATTCGCGCACCGTTTCAATTTTCGCGAGGGTTTTAACGCCTTCTACCAGTTTGTCGCGGTCTTCCTTCGAGCCAGGATTCTTAAGCCAGAAAAATACATGATGCGTGATGGGATATTGACCGTATGGAGATGCTGAGGTTGTCATAGCCGAGGATGGTATTTTGGGCCGAAGTTAATAAAAACGGAACTTAAAACCGCTCACCAAACTAATATGTGAAAGTTTACACAAGCATGTTTGTTAGTTTTAAACGATACGAAGATATTTGGCCTCCAACCAATGCACCAAACATGAAAAACGATCAGGAAGATTCAAAGCAGGTATTTGTCAAAATGGTATTGTCCAATTGGCAAACCCAAAATTCGCGCCTTAGCGCTTTATTCGATAAACTGAGCGATGCGGAATTGTCGCAAGAAACCGCTCCGGGCCGTAACACCGGCGTTTACCTGCTGGGCCATATGGCCGCGGTGCATGACGCGATGTTCACCATTTTGGGTTTCCGGGACAGGCTGTATCCCGAACTTGACGAAGTTTTTCTGCATAACCCCGACAAGTCCGGTTTGCCAAAACCCCCGGTAGGTCAATTGAGGGACTGCTGGAAACAGGTAAGCACGGCCTTGATAGAGCATATTAATGCGACTCAGCCTGATGATTGGTTTAAGAGACACAATTCGGTATCGGAAGAGGATTTTGCCAAAGAGCCTCACCGTAACAAGTTGAATATTGTCATTAACCGCACCAATCATTTAAGCACACATTTAGGGCAGCTGACTTATTTATCGAAGTAAGGGATTAAACTTCAACCATCGCCTTAATGACGCTGTTTTCAGGCTTTAGCCAGTCTGGGAATTCACCCTTTACCTGGTCGAAATTTACACGGTGAGTAATGTAAGTAAGCGGATCGACAAGGCCATTTTTTAAAGCGTTCATAACCTGTCCGAAATCAGCACGTGTAGCATTGCGACTGCTCATTAAGGTGCCTTCGCGTTTGTGAAATTCGGGGTGACTGAAGGTGATATCACCTCTTTGAAGACCGATCAAAACATATCTGCCCCCATGCGCCATGTATTGAAATCCCTGGTTGATGGCCCTTTGATTGCCGGTTGCATCGATTACTACCGTCGGCATGTCGCCATTGGTAATATTCCGCAATTGCTGCATTACATCGGGCGAGGCTGCATTAATGGTATGATCAACCCTCAGTTTGTCGCGACAAAATCTCAGCCGTTCTTCATTAATATCCATGGCGATGACTCTGCCGCCTGATATACGGGCAAATTCTATTGTGCCCAGACCAATAGGCCCTGCACCGATGACCAATACAAACTCACCTTCACGGATACAGGCGCGGTTGATACCGTGCGCGCCAATGGCTAACGGTTCGACTAAGGCCAGCTCATCCAAACCAAGCCCATGGCTATGCACGAGAGAATAAGAAGGTACCGACAGGTACTCCCTCATGCCGCCGTCGATGTGTACACCGCAGACCCTGAGATTGACACAGCAATTCGGTTTGCCTGAACGACACGCAATACAGGTTTCGCAATTGAAATAGGGAATGATGGTTACCCTTTCACCAATACGGAAACCCTCGGGCGGAGCATCCGCAATTTCAGCAGCCAGCTCGTGCCCTAAAATTCGCGGGTATTCAAAATAAGGCTGTGTGCCCTCAAAAGCGTGCAGGTCGGTGCCGCAAATACCTATGCGCTTTATTTTAAGGATCGTATTCCCCGGTATAGGCGTAGGTTCTGCTACTTCGCGATACTCAAAATTACCTGGACTGGTACAAACCAAAGTTTTCATGTCAGATCAGTTCCCGAAAGCTTTAAAGTATATGCATGGTCGCAAGGCTTTTGCGATGGCAGGCTTACTTTTAGTCCTTCGTCATCCCGGGTAAATTGAACTTTGCCATGGCCCAGCAATTCTACCATTTCAATTTTGCCAACGTTGTGTGGACTGTCCTCCGCCAGCGGGGCAATGGTTACCTTACCGTCCTGCGGCCAGCCCATAAAAAAAGTATAAAGCGTTTTTCCTTTAGTTGTAAAGCGTATGTCGGCCTCCGTCATGTCCTGGCGTTTGCTTTCATTGAATGAGGCGCCCGACTTTTCCGTCGTTTTCGCGGGGCTCTCGCCGAATATCTTCCAGGGCCGTGTTGCGTAAATACCCTCGCTATTTACCGCCATCCATTGGGTAATCCCGTTCAGCGTATTCAATTCATCGCCGTCAAGCATGCCGCTCGCCGGCAAAGGGAAATTAAGCATCAGGTTACCATTCCGGCTTACGATGTCGACCAGCATATCCACCACCGTTTTCGGGGTTTTGTAATGGCCGATCATGTTGCGGTTATAATGCCAGTCGCCAATGCAGGTATCGGTTTGCCATGGTCGTGGCCATATCGAATCGACTACGCCGCGTTCCACATCCATAACACAGGTCCCAAGCTGCGAATCCTCTGCGCGCTTGCTGGTGTAAACAGCTTGGGTAATGCCGCCGTGTTTCGCGGCATTCTGATTGTACAAGTGTGCGAGGATGCTCAGGCCGTATTCTTCGAAAGGGATCGCTCCGTCACAATACAGCAGGTCGGGCTGGTAATGATCAACCAGGTCTTTTATGCGTAGAAACCAATGCTTTTTCCACGATTCGGGGATGCCGTCCTCGTTCCAGGGCAAATCGGTATAAACTTTCTCCGATTTGCCATAAAGGCTAAAATTCTGCGGATTAGCACCGTCATAAGGAACACCCGCATACGGCCCGTCTTTATCGGCGCCCTTGCTGGTAGAAAACCATTTCGGACTGATCCATAAGTGATCGCTGATACCAAATTTTAATCCGTGCTTTTGTGCCGCTTTCTTCCATAAACCCACAATATCTATTTTAGGGCCCATTCTTACCGAGTTCCACCCGTTGTGCCTTGAGTTCCACAGGTCGAAATTGTCGTGATGTACACCCATACTCATGAAGTATTTAGCTCCGGCCTTTTTATAAAGGCCCATCAGGTGGTCCGGGTCGAACTTTTCCGCCTTCCAGTTGGGTATCGTGTCTTTATAGCCAATTTTTGACGGATGCCCGTAATGCTCCAGGAAATGCTTGTTCTGGTCGCTGCCCTGCATGTACATATTACGCGCATACCAGTCGCCTGCTTCGATAGCCGACTGCGGCCCCCAGTGGGCCCAAATGCCGAATTTGGCATCACAGAACCATTCGGGTACTACATATTTTTGCAGCGATTTTCGGGTGCCTATGAATGGCCCGTGATGTATTTCAGGCGCAGTTTGTCCGAAGGCGTAATCAGGCATCAGCTTCATTGCCGGGACAGCTACCGAAAGGAGCTGAATGGCTTTTCTTCTGGATATTTTCATAACCGGTCAGTTAATGAGAAACCATAAAGCTAAATTATAAATTCCTTGGATACAACCACTTTTGTCAGGTTAAGACTGAAATAAGAAAATAAATGAACTTTCTTGTAATCAGCGACGTACAACTGCGATCTAAACTAAGCTAATGAAGAGGGTTCTTATTATCGAGGACGAGCAGGATATTGTCGATATCGCCACAGTAATACTGGAATACGAAGGCTATGAAGTTTGCAGCTTTACCAGGTTCGAAGGTTTCGAAGAGAAGGTAAAAGTCTGCCAGCCAGACCTTGTTCTGCTTGACCTTAACCTTAAAGGTTACTACGGCAGAGACATCTGCAAATACATTAAAGAGAATTCGATTCTGAAGCACGTTCCGGTAATATTAATGTCGGCCAACAGGGATATTAAAGCCGTAAAAGAAGAAAGCGGCGCCGACGCCTTCCTTCGAAAACCATTTGACCTGCAGGATTTTATCGATATCGTAAAAACTTATATAAACAGCCCTGCGAAAGTGCCGGATTTACAATTACAGTCGGGTGGCGATTTGCTGTCGGTGGCGTAATCTGTGGTTAACCGTACATTAATTATTCTTCTTCGTAACCTCCTACGCGCCCGAAATGCCTTTCGTGCTCAATGCCTGCATCGGTACCGAAGGGATGACCTCCGAAACCATTGCGCATCATTGCTATAGCTTTAGGCGAGATTTGTTTACCATCGCGCGAGGCGATCAACTGCATGACGGACTGCGCTATTACCGGTATCGGCACCTCCATCCGCATGGCATCGCTCACCAACCAGTTAACTTCACCTGTGTCTTCCACATACGACGGCACATTAAAGCCCTGCTTTTCATCGTATAATTGTTTCATCAGCTCAATGAGCCAGCTGCGTACCACCGAGCCGTGGTTCCAGGTATATAATATTTGGCTGATGTCTAACTTCTCGCGATAATTTTCCAGCAAGGCCATACCTTCGCCGATAGCCTGCAACATGCCGAACTCGATACCGTTATGTACCAGTTTCACAAAATGTCCCGAGCCTGAAGCGCCGCAATGGGTGTAGCCGTTAGCGACAGAAAGATCCTTTAGTAAGCCTTCAACGTGAATCACGGCTTCCTTATCGCCGCCGATCATAAAGCAGGCGCCATTCCGAGCGCCGCTCATACCGCCGCTGGTGCCGCAATCGATCAGGTAAAGTCCTTTTTCTCTCAGCGCTTTTGCCCGCCTGATGCTGTCGCCCCAATAAGAGTTCCCTCCATCAATAATGATATCGCCCTGATCAAGCAGGGGAGCGAGTTCGCCGATCACTATATCGACGGCCTCTCCGGCCGGGATATAAATAAATATTTTTCGCGGCTTGGGCAGCAAGCGGATCAATTCCTGCTGATCACCCGCGAACACAAGGTTGGGCACGCTCACGCCTTTCGGTGCATATTTGTCGTACCCGATGATCTGGTAGCCTTTTTCAGCAGCCTGTATAGCCAGGTTGAGGCCCATTTTTCCAAGGCCGATGATGCCGTAGGTTTTGTTTTCCATAGTATTAGTTTTATGATCCATGGGCTATAGCCCATAGTTTTTGCTAAAGATAGTTATTCAAAAATGGCTACCGACCATTGACAAAAAATTACACAATGTGATTCAAGATCAATACCCCTGCCAGCCCGATGATCGAAACCGTCGTTTCCATCACTGTCCACGACCGTAAAGTATCTTTGATGGAGAGGTTGAAATATTCTTTAAACAGCCAGAAACCGCCGTCGTTCAGGTGTGAGCAGGTAAGGCTGCCTGCGCCGACCGCCAGTACCATTAGATTGGGATTGATAGACGGATCGCGCAGAACCAGCGAGGATATAATACCTGCTGTAGTAAGCCCGGCAACTGTAGCCGAACCCAGGCTGATGCGAATGATAGCCGCGATGAGCCAGCCCAGAACCAGCGGCTGCAGGTGGAAGCTTTGAAGTAACGCAGCGATGTCCTTGTTGGCCCCGCTGTCGGTCAGCACCCCCTTAAATGCTCCCGACCCGGCAACGATGAGCAGGATAAGCGACACGTCTTTTACTGCCTGTGCGAGATTACCCCCTACAAGTTTCATATCCATTCCCTGCCTGATTCCAAGCGTATAAATGGCGACCAGCAGCGATATCATCATCACGATTGGCGCATCGCCGATGAAAGCGATCATGCGATGAAAAGAGCTTTGACTATGGTCGAAATTCAGATAGATGGTCGATAGGATCAGCAGGATGACCGGCAGAAGCGCGGTTAAGAAACTGTTTGCTGTGCTGGGCAGCTCGTCCTCGGGCATCTCTTCGGCAATGAAGGTTGCCAGCGGATGTACTTCGATCTTTTTTAAGGTTCTTGAAAGTATAGGACCGGCTATGATAATGGCCGGAATGGCAAGCATCAACCCGTAGATCAGCGTTTTGCCCATGTTGGCATGAAAGATACTGACCAGAGCGGTGGGAGAGGGGTGCGGCGGAAGAAAACCATGCGTTACCGACAGGGCGGCCAGCATAGGGAGACCGATGTAGACTGCGTGCAGCTTGTAACGGTACACCACCGAAAATATCAACGGTATCATCAGCACAAATCCGGTTTCATAAAACAGCGGGATACCGATAATAAACCCGACCAGCATGAGCGCCCATTGGATATGCTTGATGCCGAAACCATTAACCAGCACGCCCGCTATCCTTTGCGCCGCTCCGCTGGCAGCAACCAGTTTACCGATCATAGCGCCGACGCATATAATGATGGCAATAGCGCCAAAGGTGTCGCCCAGACCTTTCTCCACCGACTTGGTGACCTTATCCAGCGGAATGCCCAGCATCAGTCCGGCTGTGAGTGAAACGATAATGAAGGTAACAAAGGGATTGATTTTTAGCCAGCTTATGAGGATGACAAGCAGGATAATGCAAAAAAGGATAGTCAGTAAAACCATTGAACGGAGCTATTTAGGTTAGAAGCTTCCCGCTAAAAGTAATAACAATAGTTGATTTTTTTTCGACGGCAGCAAGATGTGGCTTTGAAATATCTCATTACATTCGTTAAAAAATCGCCCTCAAGAAACGGCTTCCGTATATTCACTTTAATGTCAATTGCGAAGAGGCGCTGACTACGGAAATAACCGGACTGAAAAATCTGTGGAAAAGGGTGAGAACCAACTTGTTTTAAAAAATAGTACTGAATCGGGTGAATTATATCGAAAGCTGAAGTTATAGCAGGCAGAAGAGCAAAATCACCCGAAAGTATGAGCTGTAAATCAAAGACGTTGGATAATTTTACACTGACAAAAACATACAAAGAATTTACTAATATGGGAAAAGTAACCGGCCTGGGCGGCATCTTCTTCAAATGCAACGACCCAAAAGCAATGAACGATTGGTATACCAAAAACCTGGGCCTCGACAACAAAGGCTACGGAGTCACTTTCGAGTGGCGCGAAGCGGATAGCGATGTTAAAGGTTCCACCACCTGGAGTACCTTCGCTGCCAATACAAAATATTTTGAACCTTCAAGTAAGGACTTTATGATCAACTACCGGGTTGACAATCTTGAGGAGCTTATAGAACAGCTCAGGAAAGATGGCGTAACGATAGTTGACGAATTGCAGGACTCGGAATATGGAAAATTCATTCATATACTGGATCCGGAAGGCAATAAGGTAGAGCTTTGGCAGGACACCGGCGAGTGAATAGTAAGATAATCGGGTGTTTAAATGGGATTAAGAAAATAATGGGTCCTGCCTATTATCCCCAAAAAATACCAGCATAATCCGATCTGCATGAACCTCGTAGAAAAGCGAAGTCTGTCTTGTAATGACAGCTTTTCTTACGTTGTCTATGCCCGACTCAGGAAAAAGAAAAGGATGTACAGATATACTCAAAAGTAATTTTGCGGTTTTATTGATGAATTTTTCGGAGGAATTTTTGCCCCAATTATTTTCAATAAAAGAAACAATATGGTCGAAAGTAAACTCGGCTTTTTCAGTCCATCGAACTTCCAAGCCCATATTATTTCTTGTATTTTAGCATTACCTCGTCGGTCGACTTGGTGTTGCCGTGGCGGGCCTGTTCCTGGCCCTGCCTGATGCCTTCTTTTACATAGTCGGGCAGTTCATTGGCCTTATCCAATAAACTAAGATAATCTTTAATAGATAGCTGTACATCCGTCGGATTACCACTTTTGTCTATTAGGTACTTAACTGTCATATACAAATTTACATTTTTTCTCTTGTTCGGCACAAACGTCCCGGAAAACCCAGGCTGATCGCTGTTGCAAGAAAAAGAAAAATAAAACTCAAATTTTAACAACTCCATTATTTTTTAAGCCGAAAATTGGAACGATCTTCGGGGCAGACTCATGACTAAAAAACGTTACGTATTCCTTGTACTGATCCTCGGGTTCCTGATCGCGCTTAGCCCGTTTTCCATCGATATGTACTTGCCGGCTTTCGCCGATATAGCGCAATCATTGCATACGGTCAGCGCACGGGTCGATCTTTCCTTGTCCAGCTACTTTATTGGATTGGCTTTCGGTCAATTGCTTTACGGTCCGCTGATGGACAGGTTCGGACGTAAGGTGCCATTATATTTCGGTTTGAGCCTTTATATCGTCGCTTCTGTTGGCTGTTTCCTGTCGCGTTCGGTCGATATGCTGATCGCCATGCGTTTGTTCCAGGCGCTTGGGGGCTGTGCGGCGCAGGTAGCCTGTATCGCCATGGTGCGCGACCTTTTCCCGGTAGGCGACATCGCCAAAGTCTATGCCCTGCTTTTCCTGGTATTAGGAGCATCGCCCTTGCTGGCGCCTACTGCCGGCAGTTACCTTACTTTAGCTTTTGGATGGCGGTCGGTATTTATTGTGCTTCTTACCATAGCGGTGCTGGTATTACTCGCTTCGTTATTCGCTTTGCCCGAAAGCTACAAGCCCGATAAAACCTATTCCCTGAAACCGCGCGCCATTACCGCCAATTTTATCGGGGTCATCCGCAATGCGCAGTTTTACACTTATGCTATTTCAGGTTCGGTAGCGTTTTGCGGATTGTTTGCTTATGTCGCCGGGGCTCCGCTGGTGTTCATGGACGTGTTCGGGCTGGACAAACGCCAGTTCGGCTGGGTATTTGCCGGCGTCGCGGTCGGTTTCATCGGCGCCGGGCAAGTAAATACGCAACTGCTTAAGCGGTTCAAAAGCGAGCAGATCGTCGGCGTATCGGCGGTTATACAGTTCGTACTGGCGGTAATATTCGTTGTCGGAGCGATCAACGGCTGGTTTGGCCTGGCGGGCACTATTGCCATGGTTTTTCTCATTCTTTTTTTTGTCGGGTTGATCAATCCGAATACTTCCGCATTGTCGATGGCGCCTTTCAGCCGCAACGCGGGTATTGCGTCAGCATTATTGGGATCTATGCAACTGGGTCTGGGTTCGGTATCCTCGTCGGTGATGAGCGTCTTCAGCGGAAAATCGGCCGTACCGCTGGCGGCCATCATGGCTGTTGCTATGCTGCTCTCGTTAGTTATCCTGCTGATCGGGCGGCGGAACATCAAAAACAAAGTAGAAGCTGATTCCGCAGCCATTGCGGCGCATTGAAGGTTCATGGTACACAGTTCATAGCCAATTCGTATTTGCCATGAACTATGATCCGTCAATTATACGTTCCCCAACACCTCGTCAATGATCCCGAACTCTTTCGCCTCAGCCGCTATCATCCAAAAGTCGCGGTCGGATACGTCGTGAATCTTCTGGTATTCCTGCCCGCTATGCTTGGCCAGGATGGTGTAAAGCTCCTTTTTTACCTTGAGCACTTCCCTGGCCGTGATTTCGATATCGGAAGCGGGGCCTTGTACGCCACCCAGCGGCTGATGCAGCATTACACGGGAATGGGTGAGCGCTGCACGCTTGCCTGCCTTGCCTGAGCATAGCAAAACTGCTGCCATGGAGGCGGCCATGCCCGTGCAGATTGTAGCCACATCCGGACTAATGAGATGCATCGTGTCATAAATGCCGAAACCTGCGTAGACCGAACCGCCCGGAGAGTTGATATACATCTGGATGTCCTTCTTCCCGTCCGCTGATTGCAGGAACAGCATTTGTGCCTGGATGATGTTGGCAATATTGTCGTCTATAGCGGCGCCGAGGAAGATGATCCTGTCCATCATCAGGCGCGAGAATACATCCATTTGCGCCATGCGCATCTCGCGCTCCTCGATGATATAAGGTGTCATAGCATAAATGCTGCGTTCTACCTTCGAAATGTAATTGTCCACGGTTAAACTTTGGACATGGCGATGCCCTACCGCATATTTGCGGAACTCGTTTTTGTTGATATTCATGATGTTATGGGTTTATTTTTTTGAAAAGATGCCGATGATCTTTTGCCTGAATGAAGTATGCTTTGCTTCGGTAAATAGCCGTTGGTGGACAGCTTCTATTTCCTTTTTCAATTCTTCGCGACTGTATTTTCTTACCACGCTATATGTTTTCTGCTGCCAGATCATTTTATCGCGCAGCTCCGGTTCGAGCAGCAGCCTGGCCTCGAACACCAATGTGTCGCCGGGCTCCGCAAGCTGCAGCAGGTGAGCTTCTATTTGCTCGGTTTCAATCAACGAAGTCCTCATAGGTCAATGCTTTTTCTTTTACGGTCTCCCTTACTTTTTCCAGGCATTTGTATTTCTGTACCGTTGCCGACCGCACGCCCGAGAAGCCGAAGGTTTCGGCAATATCTGCCAGCGGCAACTGGTCGTAATAAAACGAGCGAAGCAGGTCCATGCACCTTTTGCCGGTCGTTTGCAGGAAATTCAACAGCTTGCCGCCTGATACTTGTGCTTCGTCGTCAAATCCCGCATCAAAGCCGTCGAGCGGAGTGTATTTGCAATTATCCTTATGCTTTTTCAGCCAAAGGTGTTTAGCAATGCCCATTAAATAGGCTTTTTCGTCATTAATCTCGCCTGCAACCGCCTTCTCATACCAGGCCACCAGCGCATCCTGGAAAATATCCTTTGCCTCGTCAAATGTGCCGCCCATTTTGCTGACGTATCCCGCCACAGCCGGAAAGACGTTCTTATATAGCATAATAAAAAGCTTTTCCCGGTCTTCTGTTGTTTTTACTATGATTCTCTGTTCATTCATAGCGCCGTTTTATTACTATGTGCAAGGTAGGTATGAAATATCACCTTTAGTTGAGAAAAATGTTTTAGACGCTCGTTTATTTTAAATAAAGCTCATCATTTTAGTATAACGCGTCCATTCTTTGCCGCGCATTGCCTTTGCCCTAAGGACGATTCTTTTATTTTTGATCTTTAAAACCGATCAAATGAGAAATGTAATCTATGCCATCAACGTGACCGTGGACGGCTGCTGCGACCACACCAAAATTGGCGGCAGCGAGGAGATGCTTGAGTTTTATACTAATTTCTTCGAGGACATCGACCTGATCGTCTACGGGCGTGTCACCTATGAGTTGATGATCCCTTACTGGCCGGACGTTATCAATGACCCGGCTTCGGAAAAAGCAGAAGTTGACTTTGCGAAAGCCTTTTGCGCTATTGACAAAGTTGTTTTTTCCAGGACATTGGATAGCGTGGCAGAGAACGCAAGGATCGTCCGTGTAAACCCTGGCGATGAGATCAGGAAACTGAAGCAGCAGCCCGGCAAAAACATTTCGGTCGGTGGTGTCGATCTGCCCGGGCAGTTAATCGAGCTCGGCCTGATCGACGAGTTTTATATCGTCGTCCATCCGTATATAGCCGGCGAAGGAAGGCGTTTGTTCGATCATTCCAGGCTCCCCGATCGATTGAGCTTAAAGTTGGTTGATACCAGGACTTTTGATTCAGGGGCGGTAGCAATGCATTATGTAAAGCAGTGAACTATTGTTTCACCGCCGTCACCATGGAGCCGTCCGGTCCGGTCGTTTCAAAAACCAGCTCCTTGCCCTCCAGTTTGGTGACGATGAACGGAAATTCCCGCGTATTGCCGTCTTTCAGGATTTCTTTGAAGTGAATACTATCGCCCGAGACATGGTAGCTGCCGTGCGAAAGCAAACCGCCGCCCCACCACATTTGCAGGCTATCTTTAGTGAACAGAATATAGGGCTTTTCCGTTTCGATCTCGTCGTGTCTTACGCTGTCGGGCGGATGTGCAAACGGATTTTCAACTTTAACATAGTTCCATCTGCCGTAAAGATCAGCGGCTTTAAGTTCGATCTTATGTTTGCACGAACATATTGACAACAGCAACAGGCATACTATTGAAATGTAACGTATCATCGGTTCGTTGGTATGACGGTTTCTGTACTGTTAGTCCTTACCGGCGTTCTTCAGACTATCCTCTTTCGCTTTTGCCTTTTTCTTGAAAAATCCTTTCAGCAGAAAATTATGCTGTGCTGCTTCGAGATCATCGTTCAGTTTGATCGAACTTTCCTGCAAATTATGCAGGGTAGTGCGCATTTGGCCGGCGCCTTTGGGGTCGTTCAGCAGAACGCCTATTGCGCTATCCGTAGTGGTTAGTTTTTTAGTTGCTGTATTCAGGTTCTCAACCGTTGAATTGGCGTTTTTTACAACTGACTGTAACTCACTTGCAGCGGCTTTAATTTTATTGAACGTAACGGTGTCGGTTAACAACTCATCAGCCAGGCCGCCTTTTGTGTTCAGTTTCCTGCTGAATGCATTCAATTGTTCGGCCATCCGCGCGGCGGTCTGGGTAGTAGCCTGCAGGTTGCGCATGGAAGCTTTCAATTGCTGTCCCATGGTGCTGTCGGCCAATAAGGCTCCAACGGTTCCTTTTCCTTCTAATATATTATGACTAAGCTGCTTGAAATCTTTGGTTATCGATAGCAGGTTTTCGTTGTTTTGCTGAAGGGTTTTTTCAATGTCGTCCATCGACAATTGTTTTACAGCATGCAGCGTGTCACCATCCTGTATGGCGGGAACGCTTGCGGTGCCGCCTTCGATAACGATGATCTTGTTGCCGATGAGCCCGTCAGAGCCAACATGGACGCCGGCGTCTTTGTGGATATAGGGTTGCGCGTCCTGGTCAACACTCATCCTGACATTAACCTGCGCCATGCCTGCAAATTGTACTTTATTTATCGTGCCGACCTTGACGCCCGAGAACCAAACTGCATTGCCTGGTTTCAGACCCGATACATCGCTGAAGTTTGCGCTTACGTGTATGCTTTTGGAAAATGTTTTTTGTGACCCGCCCAGCGTAAATACGCCGATGACGAACACGACAAGGCCCAGTGATAAAAATATGCCGGTTATGATTGCTTTTCTGTTTTCTGCTCTATCCATATAAAATGGGCAAGGTATCTATTCTACAAAGTTATATTCAAAAAATGGTTTTACCCGCTCGTCGTTACTACTGAAAACCTCATCAAACGTGCCCACGCGCTGAAACTGTCCGTCAAGCAGCATGGCGATACGGTCGCCGGTGCTTTTGGCGCAGGTCAGATCGTGCGTTATGATGATCGACGAGGTATGGAACCTTTGCTGCACCTCGTTTATCAGATCGTTTATTTCGGTACACGTTATCGGG
>JAFDZK010000104.1 GCA_018267005.1 Bacteroidota bacterium | reverse complement strand
CCAAAGTAGCCTGGCGCAATGCGTCCAATACCTCGCGCTCGGTGATGGTCGACGGATCATCAAAGAATTTTTCCATCAGCCCGTCGTCGAACTCAGCTACGGCTTCCAGCAGCTTCTCGCGCCATTCGGTCGCTTCTTCAACCATATCGTCAGGGATAGGCACTTCCGTAAACGTCATGCCTTTATCGTGCTCATTCCATACCACGCCTCTCCAGTTGATCAGGTCGACCACGCCTTTGAAGTTATCTTCGGCGCCGATAGGCAACTGTAGCGGAATGGCTGTGCTGCCGAGCATTTCCTTAACCTGCTTAACAACATTTAAGAAGTCAGCGCCGCTGCGGTCCATTTTGTTCACGAAACCGATACGCGGTACGTTGTAGTTGTTAGCCAGGCGCCAGTTAGTTTCCGACTGCGGCTCAACGCCGTCAACAGCCGAGAACAGGAATACCAAACCATCCAATACGCGCAGCGAACGGTTCACCTCAACGGTAAAGTCTACGTGCCCAGGCGTATCGATGATGTTGATATGATAGTTGTGACCGCGGTATTTCCAGTTAACGGTGGTAGCAGCCGAAGTAATGGTGATACCACGCTCCTGCTCCTGTGCCATCCAGTCCATGGTAGCGGCGCCCTCGTGCACCTCGCCTATTTTGTGGCTTACGCCCGAATAGTAAAGGATACGCTCGGTAGTAGTGGTCTTGCCGGCGTCGATGTGCGCGGCAATACCGATATTTCTTGTGTATTTAAGATCTCTTGACATTATTAGTATTTTGTGATTTCACCGATTCGGTTTTATGATTACACCGATTTTAGTTTGCAATCGTAAAAAACCGGTGTAATCGAATTATTAAATCGGTGTAATCCTTCAATAATCGGTGTAATCAAATGTTAGAAACGGAAATGCGAGAACGCTTTGTTGGCTTCAGCCATCTTGTGCGTATCTTCCTTCTTCTTTACTGCTGCACCTTCGCCTTTTGAAGCCGAGATGATCTCGCCTGCCAGCTTTTCGTGCATGGTTTTCTCGCCACGCTTGCGTGCGTAGCTGATCAGCCATTTCATACCCAAAGCGATTTTACGCTCAGGACGAACCTCAGTAGGCACCTGGAAGTTGGCGCCACCTACGCGGCGGCTTTTTACTTCTACCGAAGGCATGATGTTATTCAACGCCTTTTTCCAGGTATCCAGGCCGTTTTCGTTGGTCTTTTTTTCAACGATGTCAACAGCATTATAGAAAATAGAGTATGCGGTTGATTTCTTGCCGTCATACATCATATTGTTCACAAACCTTGTTACCAAAGTATCATTGAACTTTGGGTCAGGAAGGATAATTCTTTTTCTTGGTTTCGACTTTCTCATTGTGCTATCCTCCTCTGATTATTTCTTTTTAGCAGGCGCAGCTGCCTGACCTGGTTTAGGACGTTTGGTACCATATTTACTACGACGCTGGTTACGGCCGTTCACACCCGAGGTATCCAGCGCACCGCGGATGATGTGGTAACGAACACCCGGCAAGTCTTTAACACGACCACCGCGGATCAACACAATAGAGTGTTCCTGTAAATTGTGGCCTTCACCAGGGATGTAGGCGTTCACTTCTTTACCGTTGGTAAGGCGCACACGGGCAACCTTACGCATTGCTGAGTTTGGTTTCTTAGGGGTAGTGGTGTACACACGGGTGCACACGCCTCTTCGCTGTGGACAGCTGTCCAACGCTGGTGACTTACTCTTGTCGACCAGAGCTACTCTACCTTTTCTAACTAATTGCTGAATAGTAGGCATTCTTGCTTCTTTTTCTTTTTACAGTTTATCCCTTTTTAAGGGACTGCAAAAGTACGGACTTGTTTTTTGATTTTCAAGTGGTTGGTAATTTTTTATTTAGAGTTTACCATATTGAATAACGTAAGCTTAATTTTTCCGGGTCATCCCGTCATCCGGCCTGGTTACGCTGATCTGTCTCTGTTAATCTTCCAGCTTTAATTAACATTGTTAAAATGTTGATTTTTATTTCTTTTAAACTATCGTGAAATTTTTTTATTTCGTTCCTGGTATCGCACCCTGATTAACCCTAACAATTAAACTGTGATTTGAACCCATGGCAAAAACCCCTTTAAACTCATCCGTTGGCAACAATATTCGGCGCCTGCGGGAGAACAATAGCTGGAACCAGCAATCGATAGCCGAAAAGCTGAATATTTCGATACCGGCTTATTCCAAGATCGAAACTGGCGTTACCGACGTCAATCTATCTCGGCTGGCCCAGATCGCGCACCTGTTTGACACCAATCTCGGCAGCTTATTTACCGATGGCGAGCCCAGAAACGTGCCAATCGTGTCAACTGAATACACACGGCTGGAAAAGGACCTGCTCGACGCTGAAAAGGAGATCGTAAGCTTGCAGCGAAAGGTAATACAATTGTACGACGAGATCCATAAGAGCGGGTGATAACATTGATCATAAAAAAGATTACACCGCCTCAAGCTATGCAAGCATAAAATAAACCGGTGTAATCTGACAATAATTGGCGCGATCGTTACTTAGACGGTGGCGGCGGCGCTGGTGCGCCCGGAGGCGGCGGTGGCGGTTTCGGGGCCTCGTGCCTTTCTGCACATCCCGAAAACAGTATGGCGCAAATAGCTGCAAGTGCGGCCATGTTGATGATCTTTCTTTTCATAGCGGTAGCGTTTATACCACTACAAGGATCGCCGACGTGGTTTTGTTTGATTGGTCCGAACGTGCAGCCTCGCCCCGGTTCAATCTTTTGGTCTGGCGGCGATTCTCCGAGTTGCGGACAAAAACTACGGTTTGACCGGCTGATCGCTGGTCAACGGCTGTAAATGACGTTTATCAGGCGGCAGGGCCATAAATTTCTTATAACTGTCGTTAATATACGCGGCCATTGACACGGCGTCGTTGCTGGTAATAAAGGCATAGCTTGGCCGGTACAGGGCCATAAAATCCTCCAATGCCTGGCCTTTCAGCGGAATAATGCTGCTTACATAAGCACGGGTAAATACCCGGTCGACTGCCCGCTCCTGTTCTTCTGTTTTGAAGAAGCGCTTCATGCGCCTTGCATTTTTTGCGTCGCGTCCAAACCAGGTTGACGGCGAAAGAGGATACAATTTGGCTTTTTCATATACTTCCGGATATTCCTTGTGCGGGTCGAAATTGGCCTGGCGTGTGGCCGTAATGCTTACGCCACGCAGGGCGATGGCTTGTACGGTGAGCTGGATGTGTTTTTGGGTTAGGTCAACAATGTACAGGGTATCAGAAACATAGCCGGGCGAGGAAAATATCAATGTGTGGCCGGGCTCGGTATTGATCTCGAACCGGCCGGACTTATCGGTTAATGTAACTTCCTTATTATTGTTATCGTGCACAAAAACGTTCGGCATTTTTGCGCCGGTGCCCGACTCGGTAACCACGCCCTTGAGCAGAGTTTGGGCATACATGCAACTGCCTGCCAGGACAAACAAAAGAGTCAAGTAGAGTTTGATCTTCATAGAGGTATTAGTTTACGTTAAATATAAGGCGATTTATAACTAAAACTTACATTGATGGTGCTTGGTTTTAAATTTAACACCCGCCCGACGGATTACGATATAAAAAAACCCGGCTTTTACCGGGTTTTAAAAGTTATTGTGGCTTATTCCAAACGTTATTGTCGGGATTGATATCAGGGAATACCTTATCGGGATCGTAAGTTACCGATTGGATCTCCTCGGTCGACGGGTACCTGAACGTCCAACTGCTATTACGTTCCCATATCTCGACCGGCAACTTCATACGGTCGGTTTTGCCGCTCACGGTCTTCACCTCTATGATCACCGGCATAGCCATTTTTTGCAGGTTGTCGATGGTGATCAGCGCGCCTTTTGCAGGATCGTTATCTACATACTTCACATCGCGTATAGCCACATCAAGCTGCCAGTTGTTCAGGAACCATCCGCGCCAGAACCATTGCAGGCTTTCGCCGCCGGCGCTTTCCATGGTGCGGAAAAAGTCGTCGGGTGTTGGGTGTTTATAGGCCCAGCGTTTAATGTAAGTTCTGAATGCAAAATCAAAACGTTCTTCGCCCAAAATCTGCTCGCGCAGCATGGTAAGTCCTGCACCTGGCTTTGCATACAATAATATACCGGTATTCCGTTCCTTTAAGTTAGCGGGCTGGCTAAGCATCGGCTCAAGCCCCGGACGGGTAAACACCTGTGCTGCCCTGTGCATATCAGCAGGTTTATTACGATATTCCCCATTGTTAAAATCATAGGTTGAAAGCGTATTAATGAATGTATTAAAACCTTCGTCCATCCAACCATACAGGCGCTCGTTCGAGCCGACGATCATCGGGAACCAGGTATGGCCGAACTCGTGGTCGTTAACGCCCCAAAGGCCTCTGCCTTTTGCCCTGTAGCTGCAAAAAACTATACCGGGGTATTCCATACCGCCCACGATACCTGCTACTGCGGTAGCATTGGGATAAGGGAATTCAAACCATTGTTTCGAGTTAAATTCAATAGACTTTTTTATGTATTCGGTCGAGCGGCCCCAGGCGTCGGCGCCATCGCTTTCAACCGGGTAGGCCGATATGGCCATGGCCTTTCTGCCGCTTGGCAGGTCCATTTTGGCCGCGTCGATAATAAATGAAGACGAAGCGCCCCACGAGGCGTCGCGCGCATTTTTGATCCGGAAGCGCCAGGTCAGTTCTTTCTTTCCCGCGGGACGCGACGAAGGATCGGTTACTTCCTGCGCCGAACGGATAACAACCGTTTTTTCGCTTTTGGCCGCTTCGGCCCAGCGTTTTTGTTCTGCCGGGGTGTACACATCCTGCGGGTTCAGCAATTCGCCCGAGGCAACAACAATATCTTTGGCCGGCGCGGTAATGTTCAGGTCGAAATCACCATATTCAAGATAGAACTCACCCGGGCCCGTGTAAGGCTGCGTATTCCAACCCAATACATCGTCGTAGACACACATACGCGGGTACCACTGCGCAACAGTAAATATCTTACCGTTTTTGGTTTGGTCCTGCCCGGTTTTGGGGTCCTTTTCTTCCAGAACGCCCATACGGTCCGAGCCATAGTCGGGAGCAATGAACGACCAATCGATCTTTAGTTTCACCTGCCCGCCATTTGCAGCGATATCATTTGGAAGGAAAACTTCCATCCTCGTATCGCTGATCAAATATTTAAGCACTGTGGCTTTACCTTTAGCATCGATCAGTTTTACAGATAAAATTGAATCGCCTGCTTTGAACACTTGCCCGCGGCCCCAGTTCCGGCTGATCTGCCTGTCGGGGTTGCTGTACCACGGAACGATCGCAGTTCCGCGTGAATCCTGGCGGAAAAGGTTCTGATCGAGCTGCATCCACAAAAAACCCAGTTTTTGAGGACTATTGTTCGTATAGGTAAGCACTTCCGAGCCGGTTATCTCATTATGCTCATCGTCCAGTTTGGCATTCAGTTGGTAGTCGGCGCGGTTTTGCCAGTATTTAGGCCCTGGCGCGCCATCGGCCGCACGGTATTCATTGCCATTTTTTGAATAAAACGGAGGCCCGAACGTTTCATGATAGTCATACTCGGTTTTCGGTGGGTTCTCTTCGGCGATGGGCTTTTGTGATTGAGGAGGCCTGTTGGCCGGTGGTGCCGGGGTTGGCTGCTTCGCAGGTTGCTGGGCGCTAACCGCAACCGCCAGACACAGAAATACCGGCAATGCGCCGGCAAAAAATCTAAATTTCATTTTGATTCAGTTAATTAAGAAGCGCAAGTTAGAATAAAATAGATAATTGGGCGCGGGGTAAAATAATTGTTACGTTGCTGCCGGTTTTCGTGGTTGTAAACGTTGAAATAGTTGAAGGTGAAGGCTCCGCTTAACTTTTTACAACCACTACAATTTTTATAGCACTTTCAACTTAATCCCCAAAATGCGTCCTGTAAACTTCCTCATCAAAGCCGAAGAAAAGGAACTTACCATCCTCAATGACGGGTCTTTTAATAATGCTGGTTTTTTCCTGCAGCAAGGGAATCGCCGCATCCATCGAAGTAATGGTTTGCTTTAGGGTTTCATCCACATCTTTCCATGTGGACGATTTTTTGTTCAATACTTTTTCTAAACCTGCTTTCTCGTCCCATTCCTTCAGCTTTTTTGTTGAAATGCCTTCCTTTTTAAAATCGTGCAACTCGAAATCGATATGATTGGCTTTCAGCCACGTAAGCGCTTTTTTAACTGTGTCGCAATTAGGGATACCGTATACCTTCATGCAGGCGAAAATAGCAATTTACTTGCTTCCGCCGCCCGAATTGTTATTGTTGTTATTTCCGCTGCCTTTCTGGTCGTCATTATTAATACCGTGCTCATTGCGTTTTATCTGGCTATTGAGCTTGCCGAACCTGAAGTTGAACCTGACGGCAAACGAGCGGTAGTAGTTCTGGTTTGATAATTCCTGGTAAAATACGGTAGAGTTAACGGTCGTCTTGAAAGTATTGTATTTGGTGTAAGGGTTATTGGCAACAAGTACAATGGTCATTTTTTTGTTGAAGAAATCTTTGGAAAGCAGGTATTGATTGAATATGAAGTCGCTCGACCGGCCCTGGAGGTTTACGTTGCCGCTGAAATAGCCCGAGTTAAAGGATACGCCCCATCCTTTGCCGAACCTGTACCGGATGTTGCCAAAACCATTACCGGTAAAGCCGGAATTATGATATAGGCTGCCTCCAAAAGTGCCGCTGAGCCATATGTGGTTTAATTGTCCGTTTAAACCCATCGTCAGGTTTTTAGCTAAAGTGAGGTTTGTATTGATGTTCAGGCCGAGCGTTTTGTTCGTACCCAAATTCTCGAAGGTCGTGTAAGTTACGGTATCCAACTTGCCGTTGATCATCTCGGAATGCAGGCTCGAAACATTCTGGATCGAGTTGTTCGAGAAGGCGTAGCTCAGGTCGATATTAACAGCACCGTGACTGAAATTGCTGTATGTCAGGTCGAAGGTGTTATCTAATTCCGGTTTTAGCTGCGGGTTACCCGTGTTAATGAATGTTGGATTCGACCGGTCGACAAAAGGATTCAGTTGAAATATTCCGGGCCTTTGTATACGTTGCGTAAAACCAAAATTCAGGCTGCTGCTCTTGAAATTCCTTTGTATAGAAACGGAGGGGATGAAATTGTTATAGCTTGGGGCCGTAGTAACATTAGATGAAATAAAATCGGCGCTCAACGCGGTATGCTCCAGCCGCAGCCCCGCCTTACCTGTCCACTTATCCAATTTTAACTGGTACGAATTGTACAAGCTGTAAATGTCCTGGTGGTAGGTAAAATTGTTAGTCAGCGAATCGTTGGTCGTATACTGTTGCGTGGCGGGGTTTAGATCGTCCACATGGAAATTGCTGTAATTGTTACGCAGGATTGCTTTGGCGCCCGCTTCTATCGATACTTGTTTGTTGAGCGGACTGGCATAGTCGATCTGTATAGTATGGTCCCGGTTGCCGGCATCGTTGTATTGCTGATAGTCGGGAAAGTATATTTGAGGATAATTGAACCTGTCGCTGAATACGTTATTATTGAACTGCTGGTTGGGTGAATAGCTGTACTTATAAGAGAATGTCAGCAGTTCGTCCTTCGATTTTTTAAATCCAAGCTGGTAATTAACCGAACCGTCGAACCCGGTAAAAGTACTATGGGCAGTGTTGGCCAGCGCGTAGTTTTGCAGCAAGGTGCCCAGGCTATCCGTGGCCGACGTCTGCTGGCTGGTTTGCCTTTGATCATTGCCAAAAAGGTTAAACGAAGCTGTAACCAGATTCAGAGTGTCGAGCTCGTAGCTCAATTCCGCGCCGCCATAATGAAAATGACCGATTTGCTTATTCGTACCGGGTTGTGATATCGTGGTGTGGGTAGCAAAAATGTTTTCGGTATTTTGTGAAGATGTAGTCAGGTCGCCGTTGCTGCCGAAACCGCCGAAGAACGAAAGGCCGAGTTTTCCTTCCTTGATAGTACCATTCAGGTTATAACCGTCACGAAAAACGGTATTAAACCGTGTATTTAACCCGATATTATAACCCTGGTCGGCATTGCGCTTTGTAACGATGTTGATGATACCTGCCAAACCTTCCGCATCATACTTTGCCGGCGGAGTGGTGATTACCTCTATCCGCTCGATGTTGGTCGCCGGCATAGCTTTCAGTACGTCCGATGGGTTCCTCGCCATCAGGGCCGACTCTTTGCCATTGATCAGTATCTTATAGTTTCCGCTGCCTTTTAACTGGATATTATCGTTACCGTCGACCGATAAAAGCGGCACTTTGCGCATCATGTCCAATACCGAAAGCGCTTTGCTGTCCGGGTCGGCCTGGATGTCGTAGGTAATGCGGTCCACTTCCTGCTTCATCAACGGCCGCGCAGCAGTAACCGACACCTCTTTCAACTGATTCGACGCGGGTGCCAGGAATATTTTTCCAAGATCGACAGGACCGCGTGATTCGGGTACGGCTACAGTTTTGTTGCGGTAACCTACAAATACAAAAACCACATCATAGTTATTGTCCGCAGGTGCACTAAGAGCGAAGCTGCCATCGTCCTTGCTCAACGCACTTTTTACACCAGCATGTGTTTTTGAGTTGAGTAATGCTACCGTTACGAACCCCATGGGCTTGTTCGCAGCCGAATCGATCACCGTCCCTTTGATGGTCATGGCCGGAGCAGCGGTTTGAGCGAATGCGCCTGACGAAAGGACAAAGCAAATAACAAGCAGGTAAAGTGATCTCATGTTTGGTTGTTTGCGCATTAGACGCACACGTATATCCTACTGTTGCGAGGAACTGTGCGATTTTAACATTTGATTACCGGGATTTAACATTTTTTAACTAATCGACTATATAAAACCCAATATTGCCAAAGTCAACGTTAAAAAGTGTTTGGGGAAAAACCGGCAAGAAAGATCAAAAACATTATTTATTGTGCCGCGTCATAGTAAGTTCGGTACCCACGGTAGCAAAGCTTTTGATCATTTCGATGCAGCGATCGATCAATGCGGGAATTTCAGGAAGTTCATCTTCATCAAAACCGCTCAGTACGTAATCAACCTGGCGGCCTTTGGGGAAATTGTCGCTTACGCCAAAACGCAGGCGAGCATAGTTATTATGCCCCAGCGTCATTTCGATGTGCTTTAATCCGTTATGCCCGGCGGCGCTGCCTTTCGGTTTCAGGCGCAGTGTGCCTAAAGGCAGTGCGATATCATCCACGATGATGAGCACGTTTTCAATGGGAATTTTCAGCTCCTTCATCCAATAGTTCACCGCCTTGCCGCTCAGGTTCATGTAAGTGGTCGGTTTTACCAGGTGCAACATACGGCCTTTGTAGGGGATCTCGGTGTAATATCCATAGCGCATATCATAGAATTTGGCATTCTCCTGCCGGGCGAACTCGTCCAGCACCATGAAGCCGATATTATGCCGTGTATCTGCGTATTCGCGACCGATATTCCCTAAACCAACGATGAGGTATTTCATTTTTTAAGTCCATAGTCGATAGTCCATAGTCGATAGTCTGAGCCTTGGAATATTGACTTAAATCCCGTCCGAAAGTATAAAAAAATAGCGATGAGTTTAAAACCCATCGCTATTCAAATCTGTGGAATCACACCTAATCGGTGTAATCTTACTTCTTAGTTGCTTCTTCAGCCTGGCGTAATGCGCGCGAAGTAGTTACCGATACGATAGTATCTTCCTTGGCGTTGGTGATGGTCAGCTTGTCGAACTTCAGGTCTCCAACGCGTACCGCTTTACCAACTTCCAGTTCTTCAATGCTCACATCGATGGTATCCAGGTGATCTTTCGGAAGCGCTTTGATACGCAGCTTGCGCAGCTTTTGTACCAGTTTACCGCCCATTTTAACGCCGGGCGAAGTACCGGTCAATTTGATCGGAATTTCGATAGCGATAGGCTTCTTCTCGTCAAGTTCCAAAAAGTCGACGTGCAGGATCTGCTCTGTCAACGGGTGAAACTGAATGTCCTGGATAATAGCCTGAGCCTTTACATTCCCAACATTAAGATCGATGAAATGAACATCCGGGGTGTAAACAACCGGCTTCAAATCAGCTGCGGACACTGAAAAGTGGGTCTGGGTTTTCCCACCATAAAGAACTGCAGGCACGTTGCCTTCATAACGCAGTTCCTTAGCGTCGCGTTTCCCTACGTTCTCTCTTGGAGAACCGCTAATAGCAATTGATTTCATTTTTTATTTATTGTTTTATTTGTTAGTCCATGGTCGATAGTCTATAGACCATGGTATTTTGTTTATTTCAAAACAGGCTATGGACTATGGTCCATTGCCTATGGAATCCCTACTCCACTTTGAACAGTTGGCTTATCGAGCCGTGCTCATTTACATTCAGTATCGCCTTGGCGAACAAATCTGCTGTCGACAATACTTTTATTTTTTTGCTCGGATGCTTCAATGGGATCGTATCCGTAACGATCAGTTCTGTCAGCGCTGATTTTTCTATTGTTTCATAAGCGTTGCCCGATAATACCGGGTGCGTACATACCGCCCTTACGCTCCGTGCTCCGCGCTCCATGATCAGTCCTGCTGCTTTAGCCAATGTACCAGCCGTATCGCAAATGTCGTCGATCAGCACAATGTCCTGGTCTGTTACGTCACCTATCAGGGTCATTGATTCGATCTCGTTGGCGCGTTTACGGCGCTTGTCGCATATCACCACTTCGGCATTGAAAAACTTGGCAAAAGTACGCGCCCTGTATGATCCGCCCATATCAGGCGAAGCGATGGTGAGCGCATCAAGGCCGAGACTCTTGATATAGGGCACAAAAATGATCGATGCATCCAAATGGTCGACCGGTATATCAAAGAACCCCTGTATCTGTGCCGCATGCAGGTCCATCGTCATAATGCGGTTTATGCCTGCCGCTACCAGCAAGTTGGCCACCAGCTTTGAGCCGATCGCCACACGTGGTTTATCTTTTCTGTCCTGGCGCGCCAGTCCGTAATAAGGGATTACTGCCGTTACATAGTGTGCCGACGCACGGCGTGCTGCATCGATCATCATCAGCAATTCCATCAGGTTATCCGTCGGGGGATTGGTGGATTGTATCAGGAATACATCGCAACCACGAACTGTTTCGTTGAAGTGAGGCTGGAACTCCCCGTCGCTGAAACGCGATACCGCGACCTCTCCCAATTCTTTACCATAGGCTTTGGCAATTTTACCGGCAAGCTCCGTTGTTCCTGAACCTGCGAATAACTTAATGGGGTTGAACTGTAATGGCATCTTTTTTTGATTTCGAAATTTGACTGTTCAATTTCGAAATTATTTCTCAAACCTTATCAAAAAAATAATTTCGAACCTCGTATCTCCTTTCAGACCAAATCCGAAATCGAAAATCCGAAATCCGAAACATTTTGTAGTTGTCCGACCTGGATTCGAACCAAGACTAAATGAACCAAAATCACTTGTACTACCCTTATACTATCGGACAATCTCGCCCCAAAGGCACCCCTTCAAAAACGAAGTGCAAAAATAAGACGATTTTTTTAAGATTAAAATCTAATTTGAAAAAAGTACGAAGCGACTTTTTATCCTTCAACCACCACGCCCATCGAGCAGAATTTATCGATCCTTTCGGTCACCAACTCATCCACATTTCGGGCTTTCAGTTCCTTCAAATCTTTTAAAAGGTGTTTTTTAAGCATAGCAGCCATAGCAACCGGATCCTGGTGAGCGCCGCCAATGGGCTCCTTGATCACACCATCGATCAGTTTGTTTTTATACATTTCCGTCGAACTGAGTTTTAGCACCTCGGCGGCTTTTTCTTTATTTTCCCATGTTTTCCAGAGAATAGTCGAGCAATTTTCCGGCGAGATAACTGAATACCAGGAGTTTTCGAGCATAAAAACTCTATCGCCTATCGCAAGGCCCAGGGCGCCGCCCGAGGCTCCTTCACCAATAATAACACAAATAACCGGCACGCGAAGCACCGCCATTTCCAGCAGGTTTCGGGCGATTGCCTCGCCTTGCCCGCGCTCCTCGGCTTCCAGGCCCGGGAAAGCGCCCGGTGTGTCGATCAGCGTAATGATGGGCTTGTTGAATTTTTCAGCCAGCTTCATCAAACGTAAACCCTTACGGTAGCCTTCGGGGTTCGCCATACCGAAGTTGCGGTATTGGCGCTCCTTAGTGTTACGGCCCTTTTGATGACCGATGAACATTGCGGTTTGTCCGCCGATAGAGCCAAAACCGCCGATGATGGCTTTATCGTCGCCGACGGTGCGATCGCCGTGCAGCTCGATAAAATCGTCGCACATCAGCTCCAGGTACTGCAGGGTATAAGGCCTTTCCGGATGACGCGATATCTGCACGCGCTGCCAGCCGGTAAGATTGGAATATATCTGGTTTTTAGTGGTCTCGAACTTTTCCTGCAATTCATTAACAGTTGCCGACATGTCCACTTTGGTCTTCTCTTCAACTTGCTGCACCTTGTCTATCTGCTGCTGCAGATCGGCCAAAGGTTTTTCAAAATCAAAAGTGATCTTCATACGCGTTGTAACGGACTGCAAAGTTAGTAATTAGTTGGAATGGTTGTAGACGTTATAAAGGTTAAAAAAGACATGTCTTTACAACTAATTCAACTTTTACAACATTTTAATCTCGTACAACTACTTTAACAAACCTTCCAGTTTCTTTATTTGCGCTTCGCTTAATACCGCTTCGGTTTTATAGCAGGCCTGCAACACAGCGTTTCGTATCTCTCCCAGGTATAAACCATACCGATTGGTATAAAATATGATTGACCCATCGTCAGCCTGCCGGGTTTTGAAGAGTGTGTCCAGCTTCTTTTCATTACTAACAATATCCTGTCCCATTTCCATCTTTTTACGCAGCAAGCCGGTGGCTATGGCCTTAAGTTGGATGATTTGCCCGGGATTGAGCCCTATTTGTATCTTGTATTTAAGGGCCTTGTCGGGCAAAGGATAATGGTTCAGCTCGCCGGCCAGCGACATGTGGTCGAAATCTTCCCCCCTCACCAGCATGGTATATCTTTCGTCGCTTAACGTTTTTACCGGCGAATGCAGCAGCGTGTCCGCCGGCGATCGCTTTGCAGCGTTAACAGCAGGGTGCGGTCCGCGGTTTTTATTGGTTTTCGCTTTCGCGGACGCAGCAGGTGTCCTGGCAATAGTGCCGGCCGTTGGATGTCTTAGAATACTGTCGCTAACCGCCGTGCCATCAGTGTTAAGATGCTTCGCAACAGCTTTGACTTTTATTAAGTTTGTGTCAACCGGTTTTGAGTTACTATCGGGCGCAACCCGGTTGGCCGTACTATCGGCATGCGATTGACCATATGATGGAGTTGAAAAAATCAGCAGACACAGTGTAACTATAGGCAGATATTTAACCATGCATGGTATTTTGCTTCAAAAATGTAAATTATAGTTAACAATCCTCTCCAATATAAAATAAAATCCGCTATAATGAACTTGTCACTGCTTTAATTAACCGGATTAAAATGTAAAATTGTATGCCATCCGGTCCTTATATGAAAATATCCTTCCGCATAATATGGTTTACAATCCTTGCAACCTGCTTTTCACCATCCGTGCAGGTATTTGCCGATGGAACAACCGATAGCTGGATCCGGGTTAATCAAATAGGTTATACGCCAAACGGTGTAAAAATAGCGATACTGGCGTCAAAACACGCGATCTCAAATGACTTGAATTTTGAAGTCGTCGACGCAAAGACCGGAAAGGTTGTCTATCAACGTAATATCGGACGCAACTATGGCGAATACGGACCTTTCAAGTCAAGTTTCCGGCTTAATTTCAGCTTTTTTAAACACAACGGGATATTTTATCTCCAGGCGGGTACCGCCGTTTCACCACGGTTCAGTATCTCCAATAATATTTTTAAAGGCTCCGCAGATTTTGTGCTAAGGTACCTGCGTCAGCAGCGGAGCGGTTTCAACCCCTTTTTAAAGGACTCGTGTCATACCAAGGACGGATACATTATTTATGGGCCGGTCCCTTCATCGACGCATATCGACGTCGCGGGCGGCTGGCACGACGCGACCGATTATTTGCAGTATGCGACAACATCGGCCAATGCAAC
>JAFDZK010000103.1 GCA_018267005.1 Bacteroidota bacterium | reverse complement strand
CGATCTGCAAAAAGAGGTCATTTTTAAGGCTTCCCGAAGTGGGGGTAAAGGCGGGCAAAACGTCAACAAGGTCTCCACTAAAGTTGAGTTGCTGTTCGATATCGCGGGATCAGTACTATTTACTGACGATGAAAAGCAATTGCTGCTGCAAAAACTCGGGGCGCGACTGAACCGCGACGGCCTCGTGCAGGTGATGAGTGAAGAGGAGCGGAGCCAGTTCATGAATAAAGAGAAGGCGCTCGAAAAGCTGCATCATATTTTAACCCTGGCATTGCATCGGCCGAAGAAACGAAAACCCACTAAGCCGTCGAAGGCCGCTAAAGCTGAGCGGCTCACCAGTAAAAAATTCCAATCCGCAAAAAAAGAAAGCCGCAGGCGGAATTTCGACGATTAATGAAAACGATAAAGCAAAGTGATCGCGCCCCAGTGATCTGAATGCGTCATTATAGCTACGTCTTTCGAATGAAATATTACGGCAAGATCGGCTACAAAACGTTTCCCCGAGTATCCCACGCCAAACTGGTTGCTGAGCACAAACGTTTCGGGCGTTCCGGTTACCTCCATGCTGTTTGCCGGCTTGCTGTTGAACATACTACCCTGTATCGTGGCATCGTACGCGATAAAGTTTATCTGCGGCTTATAATAAAAAAACAACTCATGATCGTGTAGCGGCGCCGTTTTCTGCGATCCTATTGCTGTGCTTTGGGTGCTTTCAGAGTTGAATAATTGGTTAAAGTCACCCAAACGGAGCATGGGCCCTATACCTGCGCCGGTAAGTCCGTTACCCAGGTTTGCATAACTTGCCAGCGATACATCTGCCCAACCGCCCCGGGCCAGCAGCCTGTTGTATTCGGCTGATAAGTTTATTTCAAAGTCATTGTCGATTTGGTATTCCCAGCCGCTGGTATGGTACAGGCCGAAAAGGTTATGGACAAATGCTTGCGTCTGCTTTCCGTAAGCGTCAGGGCCAACTACGCCGATACGGGCGCTTATTTTCAGGTTGCTCTCATCCTTGTACAGGAAATTCAGGTTCGCGCCGGCATATAAATAACCCGCAAAAGGCCGGTCGATATAGCGCGGGTCGTCAAAGCCGAAATAGTTGAGGTTGCCTGTTTGCGGCGTATACAATTTTTGGCCCAGCTCTAAACCTAACACCTTATTGTTAAGTGAAGCGCTCGCACCGGTATTCAGCGCATGGCGGAAATAGATAAAAGTGCCTGCGGTATAATATTTATCCGTCGCATTCAGCAGGTAGGAATCGTCATCGGTTTCGACGCCGATCTCGTTACGGTGTGATTGGGCAAATGCTTGCCCGCAGCAAGCAAAACAAAGCAGGAAGCCAAATATTTTATAATTCATCAGGGAAAATAAGGGCTAAAATAAAAAAAGCCCCGGGTTAACGGAGCTTTTTCGGATAGTATCTTATAGTTTTATTTAAAAGTATAGCCTACGCTGATGCCGCCGGCAGGTATTAAGCCCTCATCGTACAGGATAGGTACGAAGGCTATCCTGAAGTTGATACCTTTATGCTCAGGCTGGTAGCGGTAACCGATCGTCGCTGTACCGATGAAGCCTGTTACGCGGTCGAATTCCCATTTGCTGGTTCCGACATTAGTACCCGTCGAATTCAGGAAGGTAGTACCGGCGCCAAGCTCAAACTTATGCGCATGCTCGCCGTAAAGGTAGTTTATCTGGAACGGAATGGTAAACACCGTATTGCCGCCTGAACCAAAATAACCTAAACCCACCCGGTATCCCCAACCGCTGCGTTCCTTTTTGAAACGCGCATCGTAGTTGGCTGAAATCGCCAGGCCGGGGCCGCCTAATTCCAGGTAAAGATTTTCAGCTTTCTGCTGGTGATTGGTCGCCGTGTCAACGACCATCAGGGTCGTATCCGATTTTTTGAAGGTGCTGTCGGGTTTTTTTGCGATTACCGTATCGGCTTTGGTAAGCATAACCGTATCTGTTTTTGCAGCAGGGACAGCATCCGGCTTTGCAGCAGTCTGCTGAACGCCAGTTTGTTGCGGATTATCGTTCTTCTGTGCGTTATTCTGCTGATCGTCAGCTTTTTGATTTGCCTGGTTGTCGGTCGCCGTTGCCGGTACGCTGGCAGGCGGGACGTCGGTAGTCGTCGCCGACGAAGTAATGGAAACCCTGTCAGGTGTCGTTGCCGTCTTTTCGGTTGAAGTTACGAGCGCGGCAACCGGTGCTGCATTGGCCGTCTGGGATGTGATTGAAACCCTTGTCGGCGCCTGGCCGGCTTTCACTGACGATTGACTGCTATCGTTTACCATTGTCGCGGCATCAGGTTTTGACCCGTCCGGGTCAGCCATCTTTTTAGTAGTTGCTGCGTCGGCGAGTTGCAGATCGTTGGCTTTTTTAGCAACGGCATCCTCTGCATTTTTAATTGCGCCCTGATCGGTATTGATCACCAGCGTAGTGTCGGCTTTCTGAACCAGCTTCGCTCCGGCCTTTACTACCAGTGTAGTGTCCGTTCTTAGCAACATTGCTGCGTCAGCCTTTTTAGAGAGCGAAGTATCGCCTTTCGCGCTCTTTGTCGTGTCAAGATCGCCGGCCGATGCTATTTGCGTTAAACCCAAATGCCCAATCAGCAGTGCAAAAAAAGCGACCCGTATTTTCGGGGTAAAAATGTGATTCATTATTTTTTATATTATTTAATACTATGAGTGTTAGTTTAGTTAGGCGTATTACGTGAATGTTAAACGAAAAGTTTCAGCTAAAGGCAGCCCAATAACAACGATATCCCTGCGTTTGCAAGGATATCGGTAAAAAAATGTAATAGTAGTATATGATTATAACTATTAGTTCATAACCGGCTGGGCCTCTTCTTTGACGGTGAGATCCAATGCGTTATCAACTTTTTCGTCGAGGAGGGCAAGGTCTATAACCTCGCGCATCGTAGTTACATAATGAAATTTGAGGTCGCGGATATAGTCCTCTTTTATCTCTAAAATATCCTTCCGGTTTGATTTTGAAAGGATGATTTCCTTAATATCGGCACGTTTGGCGGCCAGTATTTTTTCTTTTATGCCGCCTACCGGCAGCACGCGTCCGCGCAGCGTGATTTCGCCTGTCATCGCAAGGTGCGGCTTTACTTTGCGTTGGGTAAAGGCCGAAGTAAGCGCTGTAAGCATAGTAATACCTGCAGACGGACCGTCTTTTGGCGTTGCGCCTGCGGGAACGTGAACGTGTACGTCCCACTGGTCGAAAACCTTTGGATTGATGCCGAAATCCTTCGCATGTGCGCGAAGATAGGCCATGGCAATGCTGGTCGACTCCTTCATTACATCGCCCAGGTTGCCTGTTTGATTAAGTCTTCCTTTCCCGGGGCTGAGGCTGGCCTCAATAAATAGTATATCGCCGCCAACTTGCGTCCAGGCCAGGCCGGTAACCACCCCCGCAACATCATTCCCCTCGTATAGGTCCTTGTCGAATATCGGGGCGCCCAATAGTTTTTCCAGGTCTTTTTTAGTGACGGCAGCATTGTGAACTTCGCCCATAGCGATCGTTTTAGCAACGCCGCGCACAACGGACCCGATTTTTTTCTCGAGCGAGCGTACACCCGATTCGCGGGTATAATCCTCGATCAGCTTTTCCAGGACATCGTTTTTGATCGTTACATCCTTAGCTTTCAGGCCATGGGCTTCACGTTGCTTGGGAACGAGGTGCTGTTTCGCTATTTCTATTTTTTCTTCAATGGTATAACCGTTAACATCGATCACCTCCATACGGTCGAGCAGTGCGGGTTGTATGGTGCTTAGCGAATTAGCGGTAGCGATAAACATGACGTTAGACAGATCGAAATCTACCTCCACGTAATGATCGTAGAACGTGCTGTTCTGCTCAGGGTCGAGCACCTCGAGCAGTGCTGATGACGGATCGCCCCTGAAGTCGTTGCCAACTTTATCGATCTCGTCCAATATAAAAACAGGATTAGCGGCCCCCGCCTTTTTTATCGCCTGGATAATACGGCCGGGCATAGCGCCGATGTAGGTTTTGCGATGACCGCGTATTTCGGCCTCATCGCGAATGCCGCCAAGGGCCATGCGAACATATTTGCGGCCCAGCGCCCGGGCAATGGATTTGCCCAATGATGTTTTGCCCACTCCGGGCGGTCCTACCAGGCATAGAATGGGAGCTTTCATGTTGTGCTTCAACTTCAGCACCGCAAGATATTCTATAATGCGCTGTTTTACTTTATCCAGCCCAAAGTGGTCCCTGTCCAATATTTTTTGGGCCCGTTTCAGGTCAAAGTTGTCTTTGGTGAACTCGTTCCAGGGAAGATCAAGTAGCAGTTCCAGGTAATTGATCTGTACTGAATAATCCGCAGCCGCAGGATTTGTCCTGGCAAGTTTGTCCAGCTCTTTATCGAAGTGTTCGCGTACTTCCTTACCCCATTTTTTTTGCATGGCGCGCACACGCAGGTTTTCAATCTCCAGATCAGGCGTATTCCCGCCGAGCTCTTCCTGGATGGTCTTTAGCTGCTGGTTCAGAAAATAATCGCGCTGCTGCTTGTCCAGGTCGATCCTTACCTTACTTTGTATCTGGTTCTTCAGTTCGAGCATCTGCAACTCGAGCGTAAGATGTTCCAATACCAGTTTCGCCCTGTCGCGCAGGTTGGCCACTTCAAGCATACGCTGTTTGGCGGCCATGTCGGCGTTCATATTGGACGAAATAAAGTTGATCAGGAACGACGTGCTTTCTATGTTACGGATTGCAATGCCTGCTTCGCTCGGAATATTGGGCGAAAGCTGTATAATGCTCATGGCCATATCCTTTATGGACGAAACCATGGCTTTAAATTCTTTGTCCTCTTTGGGTTTGATCTCTTTGAACGTTTCGACAATAGCCCTGATATAGGGTTCGCTTTGCACCTCTTCCTTCAGGATGAAACGTTTTTTGCCCTGCAGGATAACCGTAGTATTCCCATCGGGCATTTGCAGCATCTTGATAATAATGGCAATCGTTCCGACCCTGTTCAACTGGCTGAATGTCGGGTCTTCGATCGCCACATCCTGCTGCGCAACCACGCCGATCATCTTTTTTCCCTTGTTGGCTTCGCGGATCAGCTTGATGGATTTGTCCCGGCCTACAGTAATGGGTATAACTACGCCCGGAAATAACACCGTATTGCGTAACGGCAATATCGAAAGCACTTCCGGCATTTGTTCATTGTTCATTTCCTCTTCGTCTTCCGACGACATCAGCGGAAAGAACTCCGATTCTTCATTTATTATGGGTATAGCATTTATATCGAACGGATCAAAACTCATCAACGGCCCTTTCTGTTAAATTAAGCGTCATAATGTCAGCCTGTAAAGATACAGGAATATTATTCTACGATAAAGCGAAGCTTTATTTGTAGTGTACTACATATTCAAGAGCCATGCCAATAGCCGTGTTTATGGATATTATTATTTATAATTACATATAAATGCCTGAATATTTATAACTTGCACAAGTTATATCAGGTTGTGAAGCTTAAATTGAGATTCTGCCCGGCAGGAAAAAACGTCAGTAGGTAAGCTTAAACTGTTACAAGGCGCTGGCGATGCCGGTTAGTAAATAAAACAGTACAGAAGTACAATATTTTAATGCAAAACAAGTTTATAACAGCACAGGGCGAACTATATAATTGTTGTTACAAGCGATGAAGGTAAGAGTTATTCTTTCTTTCCTGGTCATATCTTCGACGAGTACCGTCTTTGCTCAAAATGCTTATTTCAAGCTTGGTCAGCAGGCTTTCCTCGACGGAGATTTTAAGTCGGCGGTAAGTCATCTCGAAAGATCCTGCATCATCGATTCGACCAATGCCAGTGCGCTTTGGATGCTGGGGTATTCTTATTATCACAGCGACAGCTATAAGAAATCGATCGCAGCCTTTACGAGGGTGATATCAATCAAACCGGCGGATGCCTCGGCCTATTACTACCGCGCGAGGGCGGAAGACTATCTTTCAAAAGAAACCCAGTTAACCGACGCTGAACGAGAGAAAAATCTGTTAGGGGCGATAGTCGATTTCTCAAAGGCCATCGCTATTGATCCCAACAATACCCAGGACAACATTAAATACTACCAAAACCGGGGAATTGCATACAGGGAATACGGTGAATTCAGATTATTGCCCGGAACCCGTTTTTACGATAGGTCCCGGGCCATTAATTCGTTGAAGGCCTCGATAGCCGATCTTGAAAAAGTATTGAGCGTGGATCCGAGCCGCCAGGACATTTCCACACTAATGGAGCTGTCGAAAGTTAAGCTCGCAGCAGCAACGGCAATTCATCGTTGATCTATTAATCCGCGGATAAAGTAATTTTTGAATCCTAACGTACGTACGTATTGTCTTTTCTGTACCCTGTACATCGAATCCGGAATGTAGCTTAGGTTTTCGCGGGTTTCGTAAAGTACTTTACCAAACAATGTGGTTCGTGAATGATTGTAGATCAGTACCAGCTTTACTTTGTCATTTTGCCTTTTGATTATTATATATTGAGTTTTCAGAGCTGAATCGATCGCGGCATAGGTGGTTATGCCATCGGAGGTTGATATTCTGTAACTCGTTTTCCAAGCGGGTTTATTTATATCAGATTCCATGAATATGCCCAGCTCGGTTTTCCAGTCGCTTATACGTACTTTTTGGGTTTCGGTAGTGGCGTTGTAGTCAGCGGTTTTTGTAACAAGCGGGTTTAATTTTTTTAATCGAACAGACTCATCGGTAAAATATTTTTTCAGATCGAAAAATTTTGTTCCCGTGTTCCCGGACAAATTGGGTTTGCATGATTGTACCAGGCAACTCAACAGTACGGGTGCGACCAGGATTAGTGCTATTTTATAAGATCGTTTACACCAGTGCATCGCCGGTCATTTCTGCTGGTATCGGAACCCCGATCATTTTCAAAATAGTTGGAGCTATATCACCCAGTTTACCGTCTTTTACCTTTTTTACATCATCGTCGATAACGATACAGGGCACCAGGTTGGTGGTATGCGCCGTATTGGGCGAACCATCGTCGTTGATCATATAATCAGCGTTGCCGTGGTCGGCAATAATGATAAATGAGTAGCCTTTTTTAACACCGGCTTCTACCACCTCTTGCGTACAGCGGTCGGCAGTTTCGGCTGCTTTTATTACCGCGTTAAATACGCCCGTATGGCCCACCATATCTGTATTGGCAAAGTTCAGGATAACGACATCGGGCCATCCGCTTTCCAGCTCGGGTATGATCGCATCGCGTATGCCTTCGGCGCTCATTTCAGGCTGCAGGTCGTAAGTAGATACCTTCGGAGAGGGGATTAGCAGGCGTCTTTCATTGTTGAACTCTTTTTCCCGGCCACCGGAGAAAAAGAAGGTAACGTGCGGATATTTTTCCGTTTCGGCTATGCGTACCTGGTTTTTCCCCGCATCCTGCAGTATCTCGCCCAAAGTTTTGCTCAAGTCATCCTTCCTGAATATCACCCTGACATTTTTAAATGTGTCATCGTAAGTGGTCATGGTGATGTAATGCAGGTTCAGGGGGTGCATATTTTGCTCCGGGAAAGCTTTTTGCGTCAGCGCCATCGTGATCTCGCGCCCGCGGTCGGTGCGGAAATTAAAGCAAATCACCACGTCATCATTTTTGATGACCGCGATGGGGTTGCCATTTTCATCCGTGCGGACGATGGGTTCGACAAACTCATCGGTTGTCCCCGCCTCGTACGATTCTTTGATCGATTGCTGGATATCCTGGCTTGCTTTCCCTGTGCCATGCACCAATAGATCATAGGCTTTTTTTACGCGTTCCCAACGGTTATCGCGGTCCATCGCATAATAACGGCCTATGGCGGACGCCAGCTTAAACGGTGTTCCGCTAAGGTGATTCTCCAGTTCGCCGATAAAACCGATGCCCGAATTAGGGTCGGTATCACGACCGTCTAAGAAAGCATGGATATATAACTTTTCAAGGCCATATTCCGACGCCGTGTCGCACAAACCTTCTACGTGTTTGATGTGTGAGTGTACGCCGCCATCAGATACAAGTCCTATCAGGTGAACGTCTTTTTTATTTTGTTTGGCGTAGTCAAAGGCTTCTTTGATAACCGGATTAGTTAGAAACTCCTTATCATCCACCGCTTTATGTATGCGCCCAAGCTCCTGGTAAACAATGCGGCCGGCGCCCAGGTTCATATGGCCGACTTCGGAATTTCCCATTTGCCCGGCAGGCAGGCCCACCGACGTGCCCGATGCTTCCAGTTTTGAGTTGGGATATTTTTGCAGCATCGAGTCGAAAAATGGCGTTTTTGCCTGGTAAATAGCATTCGATTTATCATTTCGGCCGTATCCCCAGCCATCGAGTATAATTAAAACAACTTTTTTACGTTTTTCCACAACGCAAATATAGATGCTGCGTTTAAAGATATAAACCGAACAGGTAAGTTTATTTAAGCATAGATTGAATATGAAAAATTTTTACCTGCTGTTATTGCTGATTCCCGCGATCCTGGTTTCCGCAATTTCCGATGATATCGAAAAGACTGCAGATCTAATCAAACAGGGGAATGCCCATGAACTGGCCAAAAGTTTCTCAGCCTCGGTCGACCTAACCATTATGGGCGAAGAAAATAGCTATCCCGCTGCCCGGGCGGAACAGATTTTAGACGATTTCTTCAAAAAAAACCGCCCGCAATCGGCTAATATATTGCACCGTATCACATCCAGTGACAGTTACCATTATGGCGTTCTTATTCTGAACACAACCGGCGGAAAATATCGGGTGGCCTTTAACCTGCGGAAGGTAAAAGGTCATTTTGAGCTAACTGAACTGCGGATAGAGCCGGAAAAAACAAAATAGTCGCCGATTGTTCTTACTTTTGCGGCATAAATCCCAAAGGTTTGGACAAACAACTCATCGATAAATTTATCGCAAATGTGCTGGCTGAAGATGTAGGAGACGGCGATCATACCTCGCTGGCGACGATCCCCACCGGCACGCAAGGCAGAGCAAAATTACTTGTAAAAGATTACGGTATCCTGGCCGGAGTAGAGCTCGCCGCCCGGATATTTCAGCATGTCGACAGCAAATTGAAGCTGGATATTTACATGCATGATGGAGATAAGATTAAGCCAGGCGATGTCGCTTTTGAAGTGCAGGGCGATGCGCAAAGTATTCTTACCGCAGAAAGGCTGGTGCTGAACTGTATGCAACGCATGTCGGGTATCGCCACTAAAACACATGGGATCGCGGTCATTTTAGAAGGTACTAAGGCTAAAGTGCTTGACACCCGTAAAACAACACCCGGCTTACGCTATTTAGAAAAGTGGGCTGTTCGCATCGGCGGAGGAGTTAACCACCGTTTCGGCTTGTATGATATGATCCTGATCAAGGATAATCACGTAGATTATTCGGGTGGTATCAGGCAGGCGATAGAAAATACACATCGCTACCTGGAGCAAAAGCATAAAAAGCTGGAGGTAGAGATCGAGGTGCGCAACATGGACGAGCTTGAGCAGGTATTGCAGACGGGCGGCGTCAACCGTATTTTACTCGATAATTTTAAGTTAGATGAGCTGCGCCGTGCGGTTGACCGGATCGGCGGGGCTTATATTACCGAGGCGTCGGGCGGGATAACGATCGACAACATACGGCAATATGCAGAATGCGGCGTGGATTTTATTTCTATGGGAGCGCTTACACATTCGGTAAAAAGTTTAGACCTGAGTTTAAAAGCCGTTAAAGAATGATCATATAAAATAGATACTGATTTGTCATTTTATTAATATTGTGCTGCAATGTTAACTGTTTACTCTGTTTCGGCGCTTATATTGGCTTATTTGTTCGGATCGATCCCGACCGCGGTATGGATCGGCAAGGCCTTTTACGGAATAGATGTGCGCGAATATGGCAGCGGTAATGCCGGTGCTACCAATACTTTCAGGGTTTTGGGTAAAAAAGCGGGTATACCGGTGATGCTTATCGACATCCTGAAGGGATTTACAGCCACTAACCTGGCTTTTTTTATTGGTGTTTCAACCACCGGGGGGCCGCATTCCAATTTTATAAGCTATCAGCTTGCATTGGGTATTGTGGCGGTTATGGGCCATCTGTTCCCGATCTTCGCGGGTTTCAGGGGCGGAAAGGGTATTGCCACCTTATTTGGCATGGTGCTGGCTATCAACCTCTCGGCGGCTTTGTTATGTGTCGCTGTATTTGTCCTGGTGCTTTTAATTACGCGTTATGTGTCACTTAGCTCCATCACAGGCGGATTTACTTACCTGATAGGGGTTACCTTTATTTATAACCGGTACACCAATAACCTGGTTGTTATATTTGGGATGGGCATCTGCCTTTTAATTTTGGTGACGCACCAAAAAAATATCGAGCGCCTTTTGAAAGGGAAGGAATCCAAGGTGAATTTATTTAAGCGAAAGGAGGCTTAGAATGAAAAAGAACAAATTTTTGCCGGCGTTAATTTTTTCGCTGGTTATTATTTCTTGTGCTACCGTGCCGCTGACGGGCAGGAAGCAGATCAACTTGGTCGGCGATTCGGAAATAAACACGGCAGCAGCTCAAAGTTACCGCCAGCTTTTGACTGATCCGTCCACGAAGGTGATCAGCGGAACGCGCGACGCAGAAAGTATAAAAAGGGTAGGCGGCAGGCTGGCTACGGCCATTGAGGGATATCTTAAAGCAAACGGTTACGGCGACCAATACACTTTTCATTGGGAATTTAATCTTATCCAGAGCAAAGAAGTGAACGCCTGGTGTATGCCCGGCGGCAAAGTAGCGGTGTATAGCGCCATTTTACCTATAACCATGGACGATAATGGTTTAGCCACGGTGTTGGGTCACGAGATCGGCCATGCTGTAGCCCGGCATTCAGCTGAGCGTGTGTCACAGCAGAAAGCGGCTATGATCGGGGCCGGGCTATTGAACGATGCTATGGCCGACAAGTCGTCAGCCACGCAAACTGTGGTTAACCAGCTTTATGGCGTTGGCGGCCAATTGGTATTGCTTAAATATTCGAGGAACCAGGAATCTGAGGCAGATCACCTCGGGCTGATCTTTATGGCGATGGCTGGATATGATCCCAACAGCGCGGTGCTTTTCTGGCAAAGAATGATCGCACAAAATAAAGGAGGATCGCCGCCGGAGTTCCTGAGCACTCACCCTGCTGATGAAGCGCGTATCCAGGATATCAAAAAATGGCTGCCCGAGGCAATGAAGTATTATCATCATCAATGATTTGGTCGTGGCTAATAAAGAATTTCTGAGGGGCAGCTGGCTCAATTTGATCATGCTCAATTATGAGGTCGATCCTGCAGTTTTGGAGCGATATATTCCTCCTGCTACCGAGCTTGATTTTTGGGACGGAAAATGCTTAGTCAGCATGGTTGGCTTTCTTTTTAATGATACCTGTGTCGGGGGGATCAAGTGGCCGTTGCATGTCAACTTTGAAGAGGTAAATCTGCGTTTTTATGTAAAACATTTTGACGGGAAGGAATGGAAAAGAGGGGCCGTATTTGTAAGCGAAATTGTACCGAAACCACTAATCGTGACAATCGCCAACACGATCTACAAAGAACACTATCGGGCTATGCCTATGCGGCATTCTATAGACGAGTTGGAGCGGAATCGCAGGCGTTATTTATATGAATGGCGTTTTGATGGCCGGTGGGATGGTAAGCTCGGCGGCATAGTAAGCAATAATTTATCGCCTATAGCGCCGGGCAGCCAGGAGGAGTTTATTTTCGAACATTACTGGGGCTACAATAAGGTAAATAAAAGAACGACTTATGAGTACCAGGTGGAGCATATCAGGTGGAACGCCGGGCAGGTGATCGACCCGGTATTTGAGGCCGACATTGAAAAATTGTACGGTAAAAAGTTCGAGCCGTTTTTGACAAAGAAGCCTTACTCCGCTTTTTTTGCGGATGGATCGGAAGTAATGGTCAGGAATAAAACCAAGATCAGGCTAAGTTAAGCGTTTCCAGTATGGCCTGCGCCTTCAGCAGGCATTCCTCGTATTCTTTTTCAGGCTCGGCATGGTACGTGATCGCACTGCCTGTTTGAAACGACAGGTATTTTTCTGACGCGTTGTATAATATTGTTCGGATAACGACATTAAAATCAAAGTCACCATCCGGGCCGAAATAACCCAGAGCGCCCGAATACACCCCGCGTTTTGTGCGTTCGTATTGTTCCATCAGCTTCATGGCGCTTATTTTTGGCGCGCCGGTCATGCTGCCCATCGGGAAGGTATTTTTTATGGCCTGAATATCGGAAACGTCCTTATTTAACTCGCAGACCACCTTAGATATCATCTGGTGCACCTGCTTAAAACTGTAAATGCCGAACAGCTCTTCCATTTCAACAGTCCCTTGTTCGGCAGATTTAGTCAGATCATTGCGCACCAGGTCGACGATCATTACGTTTTCCTGTAGCTCTTTGGCGTGGTTTTTTAACTGATCGATGGATGCCTGGTCTTTTTCGGCATCATCGTATTTTTTTGACGTACCTTTTATGGGTTGCGAAATGAGCTTTCGGCCGCGTTTGGCAAGAAATCGTTCCGGTGATGCACAAAGAATATACTTATCCTTTAACCGGAAAAATGCGGAGAAGGGGTTTGGCGATATTTCGTTGAGTTTTAAAAAAGTGCTCAACGGATCAATCTCAGTATTTTCGGCAAAAAACTCCTGGCAAAAGTTAGTCACATAAATATCGCCGCGGTTGATGTGCTCTTTAATTTTGACAACGGCATCAATGTATTCTTTTTTCGTAAACCGCGATTGTAATTGAATTTCAGCCGGGAAGTTTGTTGCAATGTTATTCTGGCCGCGGATCGCATCAAATGTTTGCCGGGGCTGATCAGAGGTTATTTGTACCTCGCCGTCTTTTATCAGGATCAGGTGTTTGGGCGCGAAAAAGTACAAGTTTGGAAAATGCAACTGGTCGGCGTTGTCCGAGGCAAGACTTTCAACCTCATTCTTCAGATCATATGTAAAAAAACCTAACAGCCACTCCGGGTATCTGGTTCGAAATTTGCCCAGTTCAGCGAAGGCCGAGCCTGTTTGGCAGGTTAATTCTTCCTTTACTCCGGCAGCAAGCAGCCAGTCGAATTTCGAGTATTTATCTTGGAAATGGTTCGAATCAAGGCAGCAAAAAATATCGAACGACGCTGCCCAATGCAGCGCTTTTTGTTTGAAGTCATGAATATCACCAACCGGAAATTTCATTCGGTAAAGGTAACTAAGCAAAACAAAAAGGCTCCCAATTTGCGGAAGCCTTAATATGAATCGTCGTCAACTGTGAATTAATGCAATGTCAGGGTTTGTTTCCTGTCGGGGCCAACCGACAGATATTTAACCGGAACGCCTAATTCAGACTCAAGAAAATCGATGTAAGATTTCAATCGTGCCGGTATTTCCGAAACCGCGGTAATGCCGGTCAAATCTTCCTTCCAGCCATCAATTTCCTTATAAACAGGTTCGGGAGCAATGGAACAAATGTCGTAAGGCATGTAATCGATCTTCTCGCCAAGGTAATTATAGTGCGTGCAGGCATATATTTTATCGAAGCCGCTCAATACATCGGCCTTGGTCATTACCAACTGCGTTACACCGCTTAGCATAATGGCATATTTCAATGCAGGAAGGTCGATCCACCCCGTACGCCGGGGGCGGCCCGTTGTCGCACCAAATTCGTGGCCGATACGCCGCAACTCTTCACCGGTCTCGTTATTCAATTCGGTAGGGAAGGGGCCGCCGCCCACACGTGTGCAGTACGCTTTGAAAATACCGATCACGTCGCCGATCTTGCTTGGGGCTACGCCCAAACCGGTACATGCACCGGCAGCCGTGGTGTTGGATGAAGTTACGAACGGATATGAACCAAAGTCGATATCCAGCATGGCTCCCTGGGCGCCTTCGGCTAACACTTTCTTTCCCTGTTTGATATAATTGTTTACCAGGTGTTCTGAATCGACCAGCGGGAATTTTTTGATCAGCTCGATGGCTTCGAAAAATGCTTTATTGCGCTCGGTCAGGTCAGGCGTTTCGCCGTACAGCGCCTGCAGCATTGCCAGGTGTTTATCGGCAAGTTTTTTGTAGCGTTCCTCAAAATCCGGCAGGGTTATATCGCCTATACGCAAGCCGTTGCGCCCGGTTT
>JAFDZK010000102.1 GCA_018267005.1 Bacteroidota bacterium | reverse complement strand
TACCGCTCGAAGTTGATGCGTGAACCGCACAATGGCGGCAGGTCGGCAGCATCGCCCAGCGTATATAGCTGGCAATGGCGGTTGCCTATTTGTATGCCGTCTGCGAAACTGATGTCCCGTATCAGCATTTCATCGCTGTCTTCGGACAGGGAACAATATTTTTCCACCAGGCCCGTGAAGCGCATACTGCTGCGTAACTCTTCGTCTTTGAGCCTGCCGAGGCGGATCAGGCCGCAGTCTTCCAGTATCTGCCGGAATTGCCCCGCCGCATCCAGGAAATCCTGCAATGTCTGCGGTTGTAAGGTTTGCTCCGGCACAATAGTGCGCCTGAGCAGGTTGGAGAACAGCGAGGTCGCTGGCTTGCGCCCTGCGGGCTTCTGCGTCAGCAGGATATAACAGGTATGGTCAAGAAAAGGCCGTTCGGTAAAGAACCGTTCGCTGGCACGGCTTAGAAAGCTGCCGCCGTTGTTCAAAAAGTCAGGCTCATACCGGCTGTCAATAAACCAGTCCTGCTTGTGAAATACGCTGAATTTTGGCAGCACTTTCAATGCTTTTATCCATACCTGGTGAAAAGCCTCGTATTCATTATCGCTTAATGTAAATATCTCCGGCAGCTCTGCCCGGAATACAATCGTTATATCGCCCTGTTTGCTGAGGATGCAGTCATGTTCCACATCCATTATCGGTAACATATCATCCAGCACCTTTTCCATCGTTCACTTTTTTTACTGTTATCAAATTTTGTCGCGTACAGCTATATGCCACGGCCTCTGCGTATCCTCCTGCCGGTTTTTCTTGCAGCCTGGATTGCCTGTTTCTGCCGCTGCTGCTTCTGGATATTACCGCGTATGATGTTGCCGATACCCGTATCTTTCCAATCAACTTTTTCGGCAACAAAATGGGAACGCACATTTGTCTCTTTGAGGCCGGCCATAGGCGGCAAGCCGGCCTTGCGGTTAAAGCCAATTGGGTCTAATTCACGCTGGAAAGGGAATGACACTACTATCAGGTCCTGGGGGGCGGCAGTAATGGTATTATAGTCCGGTTCCTGAAATTCGTGGGTTTTGGGATTGTACGGAATAATATAGCTGCGTTTGCCTTCGTCATAGTAGGCGTCGATATCATTGAACACGATCCCTTTTGAAAGAAAATCATCTTTGGGCCGCAGCATATCCATTGGAATGTCCACATAAAAAGTGTGTCCCGCTATATCCACGATAGTGAGTTTACCCGACAGCCTGCTTGCAAGCGCCTGCTGGTCCACCATCAGATCAAAATCCGTTTTACCCGCTATTTCGGCGACCGTGCAGCCATACTTCTCCGCCATCCCAACAGGGTCAAGTTTCACCAGTTCAGGTACAGTGACCGTGATAATATTTTTACCGTCCTCCAGAAATATGGGCAGATTTTTGGATTGCGGGTTATACGAAAGCTCATAGCCATTGCCCAGGTCGCGCATGTCGAAAAATGAGATCGTATTTGCAGGGTTGGCTTTTTCCCTCAGCAGTAAATTTTGTGCCTCGATTACAAAATCGGTGCCCTGGATATTGTATACCGGAAGTTCCCTTTTCATTTTACTTACTTTTTATGTTTTTGAATATTTTGCGGCTTCTTACTTTCACTACTTTCGGCACCTGCCTGCTTGCAGCCATCTTCATCATGCCATGTTCGCCGTATTTGTTGCTCATGCGGTAAACCCTGATGAATAGCCATGTTCCGGCGCACAGGACAATGGCAACGCATACCAGTGAGCTGATACCGCAGATATACAGCACAGCAAAAAGCAGCAGCAAGCCAAGCAATCCGCCGCCGAGATACCATATGTACTGCGCTTTAAGCCCTTTAAACTCGATGCTCTTATTAATGCCCTTATTCATTTTATATACACTGTTTGCCATACTATTTCATTTATAAGCCCAATGATTTCCTGGGCTTGTTATTGTTTTTTGGTATGCCCACTATTTGAACAGAAGGAAACTCTTTCACTATATCCTTAAGGGAAATGCCCGGATGTTGGATTGCCGGCCTGCCTGCCACGGATTGGTTTTGCAGCTCATGTGACTTTGTTTCCGTTTGCGCCGCGGCCAGGCGCTCCTGTTGTTCTTTCAGTTGCTTTTCCTGGATTTTGAGATTGATTTCGCGCTCCAGTGATGCCAGCGCCGTTTTCATTTCTGCCAGCTCCTGTTCTTTTTCAAATGGCTTTGCGATGATTTGTTCCAGCAGCGGAATTTCCTTATCCCATTCTGCTATTGTCTGCCTGTATTTTTCGGCAAGGGTATCAACACGGTCTATGGCGTTCAGGAAGTGGCGGGCGGCCAGCTTTGGATTGTCTATGTTCGGATGGCCCTGGTTGTAGGTGTACTTGATGCCTGTTTCAGGGTTTTGTGCATAAAAGGTATTATAGTCGCGGCAATACGGCTTATCATTTGTATCATAGCCCTGTTCCTGGTGGTGCCGGATATGGAGGTCAAAGCCATACAGGGTGCCGATTATTTCATCCGTGCCGTTCCATTTTTTATACAGTTCGATCAGGTGGCCGCCGATAACCCCGGCATCGGAGCTTTGCAGCTTATCAATCCTGATGGGATTTTCTTTGCTGCCGTCTTTATCATAGCGCAAAGCCCCACGATAAATCTGCCCGTCATTGTCCAACTTTTCAAGTATATCTGTAGCCCCTTTTTTATCAGACACTGCCAGGTCCAGCTTGCTTTTTGCACTGATGATCTCTTTAAAGTGCGCTTTGCGAAGCCCTTCGGCAAGGGCTATCTTTTTTTCCAGCTTCGTTTTTTCCAGCAGCGAGGTATCGCCTGAAAGGATGGCTATATATTCCGAAAAGTTCATGCCCCCTTTCTCATCCAGGGCGCCCTCGTCTATGGTGCGCACATTCAGCTCACAATTTTTCATCTGGCTGATGAACGTCTGTTTGTTTTTGAGCAGGTTGAACTTGTAGTTGTCCAGGGACTGCTCGACCGCATAGATATAATTGCGCACCTTATTGCCCCCGAATGTTTTTGCCAGCCAGTTACCCTGCCTTGCGCCACGGCCATTGCGCTGTTCCAGCTCCGAAGGTTTCCAGGGGATATCTATATGGTGCATGGCAACGATCCGCTTCTGAACGTTAAGGCCGGTGCCGGCCTTTTCGGTGCTGCCGATAAGGACACGGATGTGCCCTTCATTCATCTTCCTGAACATTTGCGGCCTTAGCTTGCCGAGCTGCCATGCGCTATCATGTATGAATGATATTTCCTGCGCGGGTATGCTAAAATCTTCAGTCAGTTTCTGCTTCAGGGCATTATACAGGTCGAATTGGTCAGATTTCGGTGTGCCGATATCGCAGAAGACGATTTGTGTGCCCCTGTGTTCCTTACTGTCATTATATTCCCTGGCAATATTCCTTGCACATACGCTTATCTTACTGTCCGGATGATCGCCGTATGCCATGCTGATCAGGCGCATGTCCGCAGCCATCTTCTTAGCGTAATTAGTAGCGATAAGCATGCGGGCCTTATCTTCCTTGTCCGTCAGTTTGAGCCTGCCGATGAGCCTTGCGTCACCCGTTTTGGCAAACTGCATCAGCTTTTTGATAAATTCCTCCTGGTCGGGCGTCGGTTTGATATTGACCAGGCGCTCTTCGAGCTTCGGTTTGTCGAGCCTGATATGCTCTGCCGTTTTGTAGTCGGTGATCTCGTTATAAAACAGGGCCAGCTCCGGCACCTTGATAAAGTGCCTGAAGCGTTCTTTGGCAATGATCTCGTTGGTAACGGAAAATTCAAAATCCGTTGTCTTTTTCGCAAACACGGCTGCCCATGCGTCGAAATTCTGTATATGCTGGCGCTCCATTTCCCGCGGACGCAGGTACTTGAAGATCAGGTACATCTCGGTAAGGCTATTGGAAATGGGCGTGCCGGATAGGAAGGTGATGCAGAGGTCTGCATCGAATTTTTCCTGTAGTGTCCTTACCGCGAACAGCATATTGAGTGCACGCTGGCTGCCTTCTATGTTGCCGATGCCGGATACCCGGTCGTGGCGTGTGGTAAAGGTGAGATTTTTGAATTTGTGCGATTCGTCTACGAACAGGTGGTCGATGCCCATCTGTTTAAAATCTATACCTGCATCTTTCCTTGCCTCAATGTCATCCAGTATGCCTTTCAGCTTGCCGTTGAGATTGTTTTTGCGTACCTCCAGGCCCTTGAGCAGGCGTTTGGAAACTGCGCCGCCCAATTTTTCCAGCGTATCCAGGTCGCGCTCCACATTGTCCAGCTCTTCCTGCAATATCGCTTGCCGCACCTCCGGAGATTGCGATATCTTGCCGAACTGATCATGTGTCATGATGATGCAGTCCCAGTTATTGTTTTTGATTTCGTGGAACAGCCTGAGCCGCTTTGCAGGCTCAAAATCACTTTCGTCAGGGGCAAGGATTTTTGCATTCGGGTAGGCCAGCCGGAAAGTGTCGCGTATTTGTATCACATTAGCCTTTAGCGCGGTGATGGCAGGCTTGTGGACGATGCCCAGCCGCTTCATCTCCATAGCTCCCATTATCATAATGAGTGTTTTGCCCAGGCCAACTTCATGGTCAATAAGTCCTCCCCGGTTTTGTATAATTCGCCAGACGGCATTTACCTGTGACGGGTAGGGATTTTCTATACCAAGCCTTTCCTTGTCAAGGCCCGGAAACGTCAGGTGACTGCCGTCATATTCGCGCAGCACATAACAGTTAAAGGTGTTGTTATAAAGGTCAGTGAGCGCTTGCTTATCTTCCGGCGGCAGCTCCCTGAGCCAGTCTACAAACTTCGTACGCATGGATTCTATTTTCTGGTGCGCTGCCTGTATGGCCTCGTTGTCAGGAACACGGACGGTCTTATCTCCATACTTTACCTCGTAGGTAAAAAATGGCGTTGTGTTTTCCAATGCATGTTCCAGGAGTATGTTGCCATAAGTGGGAACCCCGTGTTTGGGCTTTACGGCATATTCTTCGGTGACTTTCGCGTTCGTGGTTTTTAATGTAACCTTAAATGTGTCTAACGATTCAAAATAATCGATGTCGGCTTTCACGCCGAACAAGTCCGAAGCAAAGCGGTTATAGTAGCTTTGCGGTATCCAGCGCTCACCGAGATTGAAGTCCAGTAGTTCAAAAGGAATCTTTTCCGGCTGCACCTGCTTTATAGCATCAAGGCTTCTTTTTATGTGTTCATCTCCCGCGTTGGCCGCATGCGCCTGTTCTGCCGCTTCCATTTTTCGCACCACATTGCCGGATAAATACTGGTCTGCGGTTTCCCATTGGCTGTTTGCCGGGTTGAGATAAATATGGTGCGTAAGCGCTTTGATTACGTCCGCTGACGATAAGCCGGTTGCGGCCTCTATATAATCTATGGCCACTTTACCACGGTCATTGAGGCAGCGTGCCAGCGCTTCCACCGGGTTATCACTTTTGAAATGCGCTGTTTGTTTTTCCAGCGGTCCGGTAAGAATATCGGATGGGACAAATACACCATTGTCGCGACGCTCCAAAGAAGAGCCTATGGTATGGCCGTAGGCATGGTCTTCCCCCAGCATCTTTTTGTTGATGGGGTTATTCAGGATGCCATATTGCTTAACGAAATCTTCGTACTGGCCGCGCAGCACCGCCCTCAGTCCCTCGTTAGTATCATTGTTGCCATTGGTCAGGATAAAATATTGCTCGCGTATAATGCTGTAGGCCGCGTAGTACGGGAACTGGTGTTGCAGCTTTTCGAGCGCTTCGAATGTTGCCGCGTCTTCGCCAATATTTACTTTTGACAACCGGCCAACTTTGCCATCATACAGCAGCAGCATACCGTCCCGGTAATGAGGTTTGAGGCCGTTTATTTGCTGCGCCGCCTGCTGTTCCAGGCCAAAGCGTTCCTGTAAGGTCTTATCGCCCTCGTACTTATAGTTGTAGCTGAATTTTTTAAGGTTAGCGGATAATTCATCCAAAGCGAGGTTAAGCGTGGCGGCATTTATCCACCTGTCCGGAAACTTTATTTCTGCGACGTTGGAATACAGTTTATAAAGGTACTTATTGCCGTTCTGCGCCGCCAGCAGCACAATACTCTCATGCCTGGGATTGTGGGTAGTGCGGATCGTAGAGATGATCCTTGCGGTTTGCTTGCTCACCGCCTGGCAGTCCCTATCATTTAAATAGGCTATTGCCCGGTTGTTCTGTGTTGCGGGGACTACATCAAATAGCCCTAACTGCATTTGGCCGCTTTCCAGCTTCACTTCGGGCAGCGGAAGAAAAGTAAGCGCCCTCTTTTTCCCAGCCAGTTCCAGGCCAATGCCTAATTGCGCGTCGCGGAACCTGTCGTGGTTGACGTGAATCCCGATGTTAGTACGGAGCAAGTCCTGGAGCGGGTCTTTGATGCCGTCCAGGTCGCCGCTTTGCCACATACGCACATGTGCCTGTCCGTATTGGTTTTTACCTTCACCCGTTTCATTGCCTGTAATGACCTCCGGGTGCAGGTGTATGTATTCATTGATGGTATAGCTGCCGAAGCTGTTATTTTCAGCAATAGTGTTCACCAGCAGTTGCTCATCGGTGGAAAGCGCCTGCTTAAAGTCATTTTTCTGAACGATCAGCAAATGGCTGGGCGCTTCCGTATTGCCGGTATCCTTCATGAGGTTGTCCGGCATCACGGCAAGGGCCACAAAATCGGCATGGTTAAACAGGTACTCCCGTGCGGGACGGTTAGAAGCATTATTGAGGAAAGCATCGGTAGTGATGTAGGCCAGCAGCCCGCCGCTGGCTATCTTATCCAGCCCTTTGGCAAAAAAGTAGTTATGTATCTTCCCTGTTAAGGAACTGTCTTTTATGGCAGGGTCGTAAACAGAAAAATTACCGAAGGGAATATTGCTGACGATCAGGTCTGCGCGGCCCTTTTCGTTGTCCGGCGTGTCTTCAAAACCGCTGATATGGATTTTTGCGGCAACCGGGTAAGTGCTGGCCAGCGCTTCGGTCACATAGCCGGTCAGCACATCTTTTTCTACTGCCGTGATGCCCGCAATGTCAGGAAAACGGGTCAATGCAGACGTAATAAAAACACCATTGCCGCAGCTTGGCTCATAAATATAACGGGGAGCGATACCTTTCTCCGAAAGAGCATGGTATAAAGTATCCGGGATAAATGCGGGCGTATAAAACGCCGTCAGCACACTATTCTTCAGCGATGCGATAATATTGCGGTAATCATGATCCTCAAAAGCATCCTGCAGAAAGCGGTGGAGTTCCATCATATCATCGAACAGCGCCAGGTCTCCGGCCGCCGCATTGTTTGCCTGCCAGTCTTCTTTGGTGGTAGCCGGGTATAAAATGGCTTTGATGCCACCGAAACCGGAATATCTTTCAAGCGCAGCTACGTCCGGGGCGGACAGATCACGCAGTACACCGCTGTGGAAGTCTGCCGCAATCCGTATGGCGGCTATATTATCCCTTAGTTTTTGCCTCGTATTGTAAGCCATCTCTCACTCTTTTCCGTTTGCACAAATCCGCTTATCATCTTGCAGGGCATTGTCATTGGTGCAGGTACTCGTCCATTGCACCGGTTATCGCATATCTCAGTTGCCGGTTATCTTCGTTCTCCACGGAAAAGCCCCAGCCGTCAAACACCGGCCGGCAGTATTCCACCATATTCACCAGCTCGTAGGTCAGCACGCCGATGCGGCGGAATGATGCATAGCTGGCGGCAAAGTCCTCTTCCAGTAGTTCTTTAAGGTACAGGTAGCGGGAAGGCAGCAGGTCTTCAGTAAGCCGCTGCATGGCAAGCTCTTCCAGGATATAGGCCGGCTTGCCGTCGCTGATCCACTGTTCCAGTGCGGGCGCTATTGCCGCGATCTTGTTTTCGAGGTAGCCGGTGAGCGAACAGTCTTTATTCAGCTGCAACAGCAGGTCAGGGTTGTTCTCGCCGATATACCCGCGCAATTTTTCTTTTAGGAGTGCCTCAATCATGATCAGTGGATGCTTCTGCGGTGGCCAAATTTTCTTTTTTGTGATTTGACCGGCTGGCGTATGATGTTGGTCTGCCGGTTGTTCATGCTGTCTTGCTGCCGGTCATGCTGCGCGAGCAATTCACCTACAGGAGGAAGAATAACAAATTGTACATATTCGGGAACATTGCCTACATGCAATATTTCGCCGTAAACGTTCTTTGTCCGGGTATCATAGGCGAAACTTGTGATTTGGGTATCCGGGTTGACCACCTCTTTCATCGCAATAGTATTGGCGGCGTTGTCCACCTGCCTGAATACCTGCCCTTCAACGTCCAGGTAAAACCGGGAACCGCACATATCAACCACCGGCATTTGTGCCGGCTGCATCTTTTCCTTTTCCATTGTTTTGATTTTTTTTACGTGAAGAATATTTGACAAGCAGGCAGGCCACCAGAAGGGGCGTGCAGAGCAAACAGCTACAGGCAAGCGCAGCCAGGATCAGTATAACTACTGCGGTGACCAGGCCCTTTTGCAACAGCCAGCCCATAAATGCCGCTATTATTTTAAGGATGTACATGCTCATCTTCCCATTTTTTACATACCGAAAAAGCTTTTCAGCACCGTTGCCACCACTACAAGGAAAATGCAGCTGCCAAACCATGCTGCGGCTACCTTGCCGGTATCAGGTTCACCGTGGTTCCATTTGTTGTACACCTTTACAGCGCCGACCAGGCCCACGATAGCGCCTATGGCATACATCAGGCTGGTGCCTGCCGAGAAATAGCTTTTGACCTGGGTGGTCGCCGCGTTAATACCTGACGTACCATCCTGCGCGATGGCCGCTGTAGCAGTCAGCAGCGCTATGGCTGTGGCGGCTAACCTTTTACCTTTCAAACTCCTGTTCATACTTGACTTTTTTAATGGTTCTACTGTATTTTCTTTTTTGATCCTTCCGGGGCGCTCCCTGCAAATGCAGGGAGGCCGGAAGTGTGGCTGCCTGTCCCTCTGCCTTCCCTTCTTCTCATTCGTCACTTTTTCGTTGCGGAGGTCTGGGAGGAGCCAGTTTTGAAGCAGTGGAAGGGGCCGGCTTTCGTCACATTCCAATCGCACCCAAGCTGCGCCGGCCCCTCCATGCTATATCTTGTCCCAAAGGGTGTTCAATTCTTTTTCGTCGATTTGTATAGCGCATGTTTCAGCGGCAATCTGCATGATGGCATTGCCAAGCGCATAGCGATAGGCTTTCCTGTGAATGCCAGGATAGCCCGTAAGTTCCTTTTGGAGCGAGGAAAGAATCTGTTCTTTGGAGGCGGAGTGCCCCATTGGCAAAAATACCTTCGTTCTCAGGTCGCCAACGATAGCCTCTAACTGTTCGACCGTCAAATTGCCGGAAGATCCGGCCTGGCCTGTTTTGGCGGCGCCGCCTTTTTTCCGTAATTTCGAAAGAAAGGCCACCGCATCTTTTCTGAACAGGCCGGCGACAACCAGGTAATAAATAACGAGCAGCACGCCAACACCTGTTAAATACTGCCCCCATGATACATTGCTCAACATTTCCTTTAGTTTTTAGTGATGATTAATTCTTTTGTTCACATCACAAAGGTGGGTCGATTGCAAAGGGGCTTTTACCACCGCGCTGGTAGCTACCAAAAATTTTTATTCGGTTTTTTTTGCAGTGATTTTAGCCTGTTTGTGTACAAGGCAGTATATAGGGATCGTAAAAATGGGCTTTTATAAGGAGATCACGTAAGAATTTTATACACTTTCCTGGTAGCTACTAAAAATTATTTTTGCCGTGTATCTTGACCCGTAAAGCGAGATTATGAATGTCAATAGCTATATTTATGTGTAAACGACTATGAGTTATGACAGATATCCAGCGGTTCTATCAGTTAGACGCTGCAATGCGTGAAAATTCAAATAAATACCGGCTGCTGTTCAGCTTGCCTGTTTCTTATCGTGATCACGTTTGGTTACAAGCATTTTTTCGGATAGCAAAAATACAAGAAATGCTTATTGGGGAAATGAATAGCCTTCCGCTATGCATGTCTGCTTAATAAAGAGCGAATGCAAATGCGGTAAGATGATGGGTTAAACGACACATCTGTACAACGTTGTCCATCTCTCTGCTAATTGGAATAGTTCAGATCGCTGTCATCCATCCGGTTTTCAAGACTTTCCTTCAACGTATCAAGAAACGGTGTGCGGCTTTTCTTACGGATGCGCATGCCCTGGAATGTCCTGTAAAAGTTGCCCACCTGCACATTGAAGAATGCTTCAAGGTCTGTTATAAACTGCTTGACGTCGCCTTGTCCGTGATTGACTGCGCCTCTGGAATGAATGGCGTAGGCCAGTTCTATCAATGCCGCCTTTGTATCCGTCCATAAATTGCGCGGCTTATTTTTTTGCGGATCGGCAGTAAATGCTCCCGGATGTTCCAGATGGTATATGCAGTTTTGCAGATAGTTGTTCAAGCGCTCATATGCCTGCATCTTTGCCAGCCGGTAGCTGTATGCGTTGGAGAATTTGGGATCGTTATCTAAAGAGTATTCAGGCAACAGTTCCAGTTTCTCCGATGTCCGTGTAAAATAGGTTCTGTCCAGGTCCGTGCGTTCCATATGGTAATAGATATAAAAGCTGTGATTGCGTTCAAAGTACGCGGCGGTATGCTCCATGACCTGGTTATAATAGGCAGTTACCTTATCTGCATTGCCGATGGGCTTGTCCGCTTCTACATAGAACACCTTCATGTGGAAGATCAGTTCGTTTAGAAACAGCGGCTTTATCTCTTTAAAGAAATACACTTCTTCATCCTCGCCACTGAAATCATAGCCCACTATATATTCTTTTATCCGTTGCAGTGTTTCCTGCGCGCAATAATAGGAGCGCTCTGCCTGGTGCATCCTGTTTTTAGCTGTCGTGGCTATCTCTTCCAAAGCCTGTTGTAATTTGATCCATTCCTGGTTGGCATATGCTTTCATAGCATTTGAATTATGTAGCTAAATAACAGATCATTGTCCAAACCTTTTTGTTCCGCCACAGGCCAAAAGAAGTGAAATACAGAAAACCGTGTTTGAGATACATAAAAGCCGGGCTGAAATACGCAATTCATACATCCAACATTTTCATTCATTTCATTGTCCAAACTGGCGAACAGGTTAAAATGTACCGGCAACCGCGATATAGTCCATCTGTTCTTACTGCAAAGGTCGCCAGAATACGGAGGCCACTTTCACACCGCGTACCGAATACGGTAAAAGGGCTTTTTCGTTCTTTTATCAATTGAATTGACCGATTTTAGTCGCATATCGCGATAAAAGCATAAAAAAACCGTATTCGCCCGAATACGGTTTGCGGAGAATATCTATTAAATTCTTGTTAATGCGGATTGTCGTCAATTTCGTCCATGCGCCTGTTGAGGTTATCTTTTATTTTTTCGAGGTAAGGGGTGCGGCTTGTTTTGCGGATGCGTATTTCCTGAAATGTCCGGTAATAGTTTCCTACGTTGATGTTGAACATGGTTTCCAGTGCCAGCATGATCTGCTTGATGTCCACATTGCCATTGTTGACTGAGCCCTTCGAATGTATGGCATAACCCAGTTCGATAAGATCCGCTTTGGTATCCGTCCAGATGAGACGATATTTTTTATCACCGCCTGAAGTGGCCTCCGTGCCAGGATGTTCAAGCCGGTAAATACATTGTTGCAGATAGCCGCTAAACTGTTCATAAGCTTGCATCTTCGCGAAATCAAAGCTATAAACGGTTGAAAAGCGTGGGTCTATATCTGAGATACTGATAGGTGTTATTATATCAGGCAGAGTATCCGTCCTTAAAAAATAAAGCTCATCGTTGTAAGAGGCCCGCTCCCGGTAATAGTTATATAGCTGGTTGTACCGTTTGAAATAAAGATCGACCCGTTTTATACCTATTGCATAATGTGAGATCTCTTCAGGACCACCCACCGGGGGCTTCCAGGACTCCACCTGAAAAACTTCCATATAATAGATCAGTTTTTTGAGGAACACAGGCTTGATTTCCTTAAAGAACCTGATCTCTTCTTCCTTGTCCCTGAAGGTATAAGAGATAATAAATTTCTTTAGGTCGCCGAGTGTTTGCTCCACGATGCGGTATGACCTCTTGGCAAGCTGCAACGTATTGTCCGACGTCATTGCAATTTCTTCCAGCGCTTCATTCATTTTAAGGCTAAGGCCAGTAATAAACGTCACCATAAAATATCATTTTAATAATTTTTTAGTTCCGGCATCGGATATAGGATTCATGCAGTGGGCGCGGGTATATGCAAAGGGAAGGTTGTTTGATCGCAGCATAAGGTGTGAAGTCAGTTAGGGACATCAAAAAAATATGCCCGGCCTCCATGTCTCTTTAACATTTCAGTGCCTGGCATTTACGGGAAATTGTCATTCATCTACAGCAAACGGCCGTTCATCTATACAATCATAGCTGTTCGTGTAAATCTAAATTTAACAACAGGCACATTGAATAGCTTTCAGTGTTTTTAACACGATAGACTAATCGCCGGCCATTGAGCTTATTAAATAAATATAATTTTTCGCCGCTGGTTGTCATGCGCACTCCTGCGTATGCTTACAGCGATTACAATAATTGCGATGCTGCCTTATCACATCTGCTCAAAGACCACTTTTTTAGATATGCGATCATGCTGGCCAGCAGCAGTGTCTATGCCAGTCTGGAACATGCGGACTTCGATTATGATAAGCTTGACTGCAAGATTAAATTAACGCTGAGAAAATACTACAACCGCATGTCACTCAGATGCACCCCGTTCGGTTTATTTGCAGGAGTCTCGACGGCCAGGTGGGGAGAGCGACCCTCTCTTCTTTTTGACGACCAGCCTTATCCTAAAATAATTTACAGTTTTGAACATATCCTTGCCAGTTCAAAAAAATACCTGCGGTCTCCTTTAAAGTACCTTATTATGCTCAAAGTCAATGATACCCTGTACAGCGTTAAAGATACCTTCAGATTTTTACGTTTTGAGTTACCACGGGAAAACACCTTCAAAAGAGTTTTCTATTTGCAGGAAGTAAAGACAACTTCTGCACTCCGTGCAATAATGGATTATAGCCAGAACAGCAGGTCAATGGCAGACCTGGCCAGGTTTGTCAGTGATTCATTTCATACAGACAGAGATGAGAGTATGAATTTTGTCGATGAACTGGTTGCCCTTCAATTGCTTCTGCCTGAATTACAGCCAAACGTTATAGACAAAGCATACCTGGACACCCTATCTGCCGGGCAAATTAACAGCGGGTTATACCTGCCCCGGTCAAATGATCCTGCGCACAGCAAGGGCGAATGGCAAGGTCAAGCCGGCACGGAAGGCGAGTGTTTAAAACCTGAGACCTGCGGGAAGTCAAAATATTACGCCCATCTGAATTTTAAGTCAGCCGGGAACATACTGGACAGTAAGATTCAGCAGCAAATAACCGAGGCGCTATTTTGCCTCAACCGTTTGGTACCGGCTATTCAGCCGGCCGGTTTGCAAAAGTTTGCCGATGCATTTGGCGAAAAATTCGACCGCCAGGCAGTGCCCTTGCTGGAGGCTGTTGACCCTGAAATCGGCGTTGGTTATCAAGGCATGGCTTCTGTTCCCGCGTCATCCTATCTGTTGCAGAATATGACCATAGCTGCAAAAGCAAATGCAGGGCATTCTCTCGAATGGACGCCCGTACATAACCTCCTCCTGAAAAAAATGCAGGAGCGGGATAAGACGGATAGTGCGGGCATTATATATATCACACCGGGCGACCTTGAACATTTGCCTGTTTCCGGCGTAACAGATGCGCACCCTAACAGCACATCGGTTATTTTCCGGATAATGAAAGATGCCCTTTATATTGAAAGCGCCGGTGGCGTCACAGCAACTGCTTTGCTGGCAAGGTTCAGCTTGTTTGACGATAACATCCGGCAGCATTGCAGGGACATTGCTTTGCTTACCCAGCAAGCCAACCCGGATGTGCTCTTCGCCGAGATCAACCATTTTTGTGATGGCCATACGGCGAACATCGCCCGCAAAAAGCAAATCTGGGATTGGGAAATACCCATTCTTTGCAGTTCATCGCTACCTGAAAACCGGCAGTTGCCTCTGTCGGACTTGTATATTAAGATGGTGGACGGCCGGATAATCCTCTGGTCTGAACGCCTGCAAAAAGCGGTGATACCGGTTTTAACTTCGGCCTATAATTATACCCATAACGACCTGGCTGTTTTCAGGCTTCTATGCGACTTGCAACACCA
>JAFDZK010000101.1 GCA_018267005.1 Bacteroidota bacterium | reverse complement strand
TGGCCGGGCGTTTCTACCGCGGAACCAGCGGGCTGCAAATTACCATGCCCAAACGTGATTTCCCGCCGGAACACCAGCACCTGTCCAGGTTGGCGTTTTATGCGCTGCATGAAAACAGTATCGAGATCAACAGCTCGTTCTACAAATTGCCGCAGGCCAAAACCATAACCGCGTGGAGCTTACAGGTTCCCGGAGATTTCCGTTTTACTTTCAAACTATGGAAGGAGATCACCCATCAGAAGAACCTGCTTTTTAAAACGGAAGCCATTGGTCGCTTTATGCAGGCGATCGAACTGCCTCGCGGGCATAAAGGCTGTTTGCTGGTACAGTTTCCTCCCAGCCTGCAGGTAACTGCGGAACAGCAACTCGGTGAGCTTTTACAGGCGCTGGATGGCTTTACCTGGCCGGTGGCTGTAGAGTTCCGTCATCCCTCGTGGCACCGTGAATCGGTATTTGAGCTGCTGAATCGATACCAGGCAGCTTTGGTTCTGCAGGATATGCCCAAGGCGCCTTCACCGTTCGAGCTGACGTCTGACAGTCATGCCTATCTTCGGTTCCACGGCCCGCAGGGCAATTATAAGGGCAGCTACAGCGATGACTTTTTATACGAGTACGCTTATTACATCCACGACTGGCTGCAGGAGGGCAGGACGGTGTACGCTTATTTTAACAACACCGCCGGGGCGGCATTGGCGAACCTTCATTTTTTGAAACGGGCGCTCGATCAAATAGCATCCGGCTGACGCGGTGGCGTTTCCGGCGAATTTTCTGTAGGTGGCAATTCATCTGGCCGGTTTGCGGATCTTCTATGCTTTTTCCCCGTGGTCTGCCTCCTTGTAATCGATCAGCCCGTTGACTAATTTTTGCCATTGCATACCGGATAGGCCCACCCTGGCCATTAGCGCGATGGCTGTATTTCGTACCTTATCGTACAAATCCACCTCTTCATTATTCGGGGTTTCGTTGCGGCCGTGAGCGCCTGCGCTGACGGCCATGCCGTCGCGCCGCACGATAAAAGTACTGGTCGATGCGTCTTTGTAAAAGTGCGCGATTTCGGTGCCGGGCTTATGCGGATCGGGCACCGGGCGGACGGTCATCAATACATACTCTTCCGCACTATGACTATTGCCGTCGGAAACAAGCTTTTCTATCATGGCCCATTCCAGTCCGTCGCCGGCATGGGACCCCGGCCCGGGAAGATCGATGCTGATAAAAAAGCCTTCTTCGGCCATCACGTCAACTTCCGTTCCCTGGTTATTGCATAAGGTAAATTTCGCGGAGGCCTCGCCCGAATATTCGTGCCAGTTATTGACGGATAACAGGCGGCCGGCCGCAACCTGGAAAGCTTTATGCGCCGCTTCCAGCGTGTCGTATTGATGTGCGTGTGTAAAATCAGTCTGCCGTCCCGTCTCCTGCGGCGGCAATTGTTCAATTGCTGTCTTCATAATCGTTCAACCAGCGGAAGCAGCGCTTGTTTGCCAGGCGGTAAAAACAACTGCTTAAAAAACCCTCCTTGCGCGAAGCCGGGAGAGGGTGGCATAGCGAAGCAATGACCGGGTGAGTCGACCGGGCGGCCAAACGCCGCAAATCCCTGAGCGATTTTGGACGAAAGCGGTTTTTAAAAGCACATCCGTCGTATATTGCATTAACAATAAACCGGTCTGAACCCAACAGATGAAACAACGCATTCATTCCATCGACATCATTCGCGGCCTGATCATGGTCATCATGACGCTCGACCATTCGCGCGACTTCCTGAATTACCCCGGCCCCTCGCCGCTGAACATGCAAACCACCACGGTGATCCTGTTTTTCACCCGCTGGATAACGCATTACTGCGCGCCTACCTTCGTGTTCCTCAGCGGCGTATCGGCATTCCTGGCCGGGCAGCGCAGAACGAAACAGGAGCTGCGCCGCTTCCTGCTGACAAGAGGGGCCTGGCTCATCCTGTCGGACGTGCTGATTATCAGCTTCCTGTTCAGTTTCGACCTGCAGTACCACCTGCTGGTGCTGGAAGTACTGTGGGCCATCGGGTTTGGCATGATCATCCTGGCGCTGCTCATCGGTGCGCCGCGGGCCGTGATCGGAGCGATAGCCTTGCTTATCCTGTTTGGTCATAATGCCCTGGATTACCTGCCGCCGGCGGGAAACGGCGCGGGGGGCACCTTGCGCACCATTTTTCTAAGCGCGGCGGGCTCTGTGATGCCCCTGGGCGCGGGCCGCTCGGTCGCCGAACTGTATTCGGTGCTGCCCTGGGCCTGCCTGCTGCTGCTGGGCTATGTTTTCGGCAAGCTGTACCAAACCGGCGCCGATGCCGGGAGAAGACACAAAGTATTGCTGGTCTCGGGTTTTTCGTTCATCGGCCTGTTTATCCTGCTGCGGTTCATCAATCATTATGGCGACCCGGCCCCCTGGTCGGTGCAGCGGAACGCGGCGCATACGCTGTTGTCTTTCCTCAATACAACCAAACAAGTGCCTTCACTGCTCTTCGTGTCGATGACCTTAGGACCGGTGATGCTGCTGCTGGCATGGGGCGAAAAGTTCAATAACCGGCTGACCGCTTTCTTTGAGGTCTATGGCAATGTGCCGTACTTCTATTTTATCGGTCATTTATGCCTGCTCAGGCTGATGAACGTCCTGCTGATCGCGTTGAAGGGCCTTCCGTTCAAATCGGACGGAAACCCGTTCGTCTGGCAGGCGCTGGGTTTTGGTTTCCCGCTATGGGCCGTCTACCTTTTCTGGCTGTTCGTGGTTGCTGCGATGTACTTTCCCTGTAAGTGGTACGGTACGTATAAGCGCACGCATCAGCGTTGGTGGCTGTCGTATGTGTAGGGGGGCGCCCCCATATCAACCGCCGCATTACTCGTTTACAAGCCCGTCTTACAGGTCAAGCCAACCCGGATTCATTGAATTGACGAGCTGAATTTTACGATCCCTGCTACCGCCCTTTATTGCTTTTTCAACGGCGATGGCTTCTTTAATATGTGGATAAAATTGATAATAAACCAGCTTAAAACAATTGTACCGTGCGGTGAAACTTTTAGGGTGGGTTTTATTTCGATGATCCCAAATCCTGCTTAGAAGCTCCGAAGTAACACCAACATACAAAACGTTGTGCCTCTTATTAGTCAGGATATAAACACAACCACCTCGCTTAAAAACCATAATGCAAAATAAGAAAATCGCTATTGTTGTTAAGGGGCCTCATGGCCTAATAAAAATACCCGTCATTGCGAGGAACAGCCTGGCCCCAGCGACAGCGTGACGAAGCAATCTAATGAATTGTACCCGACTTTGAACAGCATCCTCGATTTGCATGTGCAGAGATTGCTTCGCTCTCGCTCGCAATGACGGTGGTGATAAATTATTAAAAACCCGTCATTGCGAGGAACAGCCTGTCCCCAGCGACAGCGTGACGAAGCAATGTCATAAATTGTACCCGACTTTGAACAGCATCCTCGATTTGCATGTGCAGAGATTGCTTCGCTCTCGCTCGCAATGACGGTAGTGGTTAAATTATTAAAAACCCGTCATTGCGAGAAACCGTCGGGCCTGTGCGTTGGTGTGACGAAGCAATCTCATGAATTCTACCCGGTTTAGAACAGCATCCTCGATTTGCATGTGCAGGGATTGCTTCGCTCTCGCTCACAATGACGTGGTGGTATAGCTACACCCCTCCGCCGATCTGCTTCTTCAAATGATCGGAAAGCCTTAACGTCAGCGCGACGAGCGTCAGTGTCGGGTTCGGCGCGGCAGCGGTAACATAATTGGACGACCCGGCCATATACAGGTTGGAAATGCCATGCACCTTGCAGTTGGCGTCGGTCACACCATTCTTCGGGTCGTCGCTCATGCGGGTGGTGCCCATGTGGTGCCAGCCGCCGCCGGTAAATTCGGGCCAGCTATCGTTTTTTTCGTCCCACAGGTATTCCAGCAGCCGCACGCGCCCCTTCGACGCGGCGCCTATTTGCTGCCCTATGATCTCGTAAATGGTGCGGATGCTTCTTTTCTCCAGCGGGGTTAGTACCCAGTGCAGATCAGCGCGCGGCATACCCAGCGCATCAGCTTCAGTGTCTAATGTAACACGGCTGTCTGGGTTGGGCGCCTGTTCCACGCGGGTGAACAGTTGGTAAGAGGCATATCCTTTTTTCTGCGCAGGCTGCTCATCCTTATGGCCGCGTTTCTTCCAGTTCCTCATGCTTTCGCCGCGGTCGGCAGTAAAACTGTCGATAAAGGCGGGTTGCTTCCGTGCTATCTCTAACGGGGTAAAGGAAGCGGTACCGTTCAGTATACGGTGTTGTTCCTGCGCCTTTGCGGTTATACCCAGTTCAGCGCGCCATTTGGTTTTGCCGAAGTCGATGGCATATAACTTCAGTGGATCGGGATCGGGCAGCCACATCTCGGCCGATTTTATTTCGATGTGCTCCATAAAGTAACGGCCCACCAGGTCGTTGTCATTTCCCAGGCCTTTGGGCGCCTGCTTGTTCGACGCCAGCAGCAATCGTGCATTCTGGATAGCGCAGCAGGCCGAAACGAATATTTTGGCACGGACGGTATGTTCCTTTCCCGCGAAATTCTTTACCGTTACCTCTTTTACAGCCGAAACGTTCTCGTTGGCGCCAATGTTGGTCACGTTGGCATAAGTGTACAGGTGGACATTTGCCGACTTGACGATTGCGTCCTTGTATTTATCGCCGAAGCGGGTAGGGGGACTGAACTGCCATATTTTATTGTAAAGCACCTCCTGGTCGAACGGAAGCGATAACATCGTCGGATCCTGCTTCAGCCAGTATGCATAATCCCATTCATAAGGGCCCAGATCGAGGTTCTTTTGAGCACGCGGATAGTAGGCATCCAGGTCCTCGCGCTTAATGGGCCAGCCGCTGTGCGGCACCCATTCGCGTTTTTCAAAATCTATCTTTTCAAATACCGAACAAAAGCCGGCCCAATGGCCCGTAGTGCCGCCGAAATAATGCAGCCGGGCGGCATCCAGCGGGTAATAGCGCTGACCGGTAGTTTTGCCCTTGTACAGGTCCTGCATTTGCGTTTCGTACTGGAAACCGCCCCCTTCCAGCAAGATCACTTTGTAAGCTGTATTCATCCATTCCATGGCCATGCTGATGCCCGCGGCCCCGGCTCCGATAATACAGATATCACCCTCGATCAGGGTGTTGTTGGGTAATGTTCTGGCGTCAATATGCATATGTTAGCTGTTCAGGATAGAAAAAAGAGCGCACTGGCGTGCCTCGGTTACCGAAAGCACCCATCCGCTTACGGTGACGGTTTTATCCGATTTGAAATCGTCTACCACCCGGCTATCCAGCATTTGCTGAATTTGTTTTTTGTCTGCCGAAGGGTTGCTGCCCAGCAGCAGCTTTTCGAGGCCTGCTTTATCGTCCTCGGCCGGGACGAGCTTGCGGTAAGCCTGGCCGGCCTCGCTGATGGTTTTGGCATCAACGATATGCGAGAAAAGCCAGGGTTGCGACGCGGCGGTTCCCGTGCCATCTGAACAGCCTTCGGCAAAAGGCAGCGCCAGCACAATGGCGGTATAGGCGGAAAGTTTTACAAATGTCCTTCTCTCCATGGGTTATAAAGTGGTTATACGCGTAAAAATACTTTCTTTTTGTACATAAAATAGAGGAACAGCCATTTGATCATAACGTAACAGACGGCGCCGAAGAACAGGTTCCAGGGGTCGCCGATCCATTGTATCAGCCATTTGAAAAAGCCGTTGGTGGTGTATTCCCAGTCGATGAATTTTCCGGAAATGTAGATCAGGATGGAGTTCATGCCGATGACCTTGAAGAAAAACGCCCATTTTTTGTAGCCGAGCACGTCGATGACGTAATAAAAGAGCGACATGAGCAGCAGGCTTATGCCGCCTACCAGCAACACGAACGAACTGGTCCAAAGGTTTTTGTTGATCGGGAAATCCAGGTTCCACAGTAATGCCAAACCGATGAATATGATACCGACCACGGCCATGCGGATGGTTTTGGTTTCCTGCGTGAGCGCGGTTTTTTTAAGGTTGATGCCCGTGAGGATGCCCAGGATGCCGGTGCTGATGGCAGGAATGGTCGAGAAAAGCCCTTCGGGGTCATGAATGCCTAAATAAAGCCTGCCGGGCAGTATGGTCCTGTCCATATAGGATGCGAAGTTACCCTGCATAGTCAGGTCGCCGTGCGGGAAGCCCGGTGCCGATGTGAATTTAAGCAGCAGCCAATAGCCGACCAGCAGCGCCCAAAACCATATCATTTGTCCTATTTCGCTGGCGTACAGGTAAATGATATTGGCGAACATATAAGCCAAACCAATACGCCCCAGCACCGAGGCGAACCGTATTTCGCTGATGGGCCGCAGTTGCAGGCCGTTGTTGTAAATAATGCCGAGCAGCACCAATATCAGGCCGCGCCGGATAACGCGGATCAGCAATTGCTGCCTGCTTTTGCCTTTTTCGCGTTCACGGCCGACCGAGAATGGCGTCGACACACCGGCCATGAACAGGAAAAGCGGAAAGATCAGGTCGTAAAAATGAAAGCCGTTCCATGCGGGGTGCGTAAACTGGTTGGATATAGCATTGAGAGGTCCCCAGTTGGTTATTTTAGCCAGACTGTGGAACAGTTCTTCGGCGCCCATGATCCAGAACATGTCGAAGCCGCGCAGGGCATCCAGTGAATACAGGCGCGTAGGGGTTTGCTGAAAATCATCAGCGGCAGTTGCAGCCATGATAATAAAATTGAAATAAATTGCTTGGGTTACAGGGAACTAAAGCTAAGCATTTTTAATTACTATCATTTATAATCTGCCAAACTGAAAGCAAAAATTTTGTTACCGGAATGATTTATGGTCATAGATCATAGTTCATGGCCGATCTTGCAACAAAAAATCATGGCCCAGCGATTGAACATCAGTGTCCCGGTACCCGTGTTTGAATAACCCGGTACCTGCCGCTTTTGATCATTTTTTCTTCGCGGGGCGAAAAGGACACGCGTCCGCCAAAATCCTGCACCCAGTATTTGTTGAACTGCGCTACACCTACCTCGCTGAACGAAGGGTTCATCAAATTTTTACAATGCCCCGGGCTTTTCAGCCAGCCGTCCATCACTTCGTCGATGCTCATTTGTCCTTCGGCGATATTTTCGCCGACGGCGAAGCTCTTGTATCCTTTAAAAGTGTAACCGGTGGCTATGATCCGGTCGGTAACGGTGCGGCCGTCTTTACTTGTATGACTGAAATAATTTTTGGAAGACATATCTTCCGCGTGGTTTATCGCCGCGTCGGCCAGTTCGTCGTTCCACTTTAGCGGCGGCGCCGGCGGCATATAAGCCGTGCCGCAGTTACAGCCCTCGTGCCGCGCTTTGTTGATACGGTTAAGAAATTCCTGTTTGAACTTTTTGCTTTGAGGCGGCTCCGTGGTTTTTATGGTTGCGACCGGAAAAAGGAACAGGCCGCTCAGTAGGATTATTAATAATTTCATGCTTTTTCGACTACCAATTAAACGCCGGGTTTAATTAATTCGCATGCGTTTTGACAGTTAATGTTTCTTTTTGACAGGCTTCCGACGGATCGCTCGGCGCTTGCGTTTATAGAGTAGGACAAGACCTCCGGATATGGCTATTATGCCCGCGGTCAAGATCAGGATGACGTGGTTTTTCCGGTCGATCTTAGCTTGTAACGCTTCCTGCTGTTTGAGGTATAAAGTTTTTTTTTGACAAGTATTACCGAATCGTTCTTAGCCACGCGCATGACCTCGGCCCTGCGTATGCTGTCGTCGATAGCTTTGTGTCTTTTCAGGGCAATAGCGGCCTTCGCATGGTTTTTCATGCTGTTATAAAGCATGGCATAACTAAGTTCCACCTGCGACTCCTGCTGCGGGTAGTGGTTCTTCGATGAAATGGCGAGGGCCTCGTTCAGATCGCGCATAGCGAGCTGGTAATCCTTGATATCAGTTTTGATCGACGCCAGTTCGATCAGTGAAGCGATGATGTTGGGGTTATCGTTTTTTGCCCGCGACAGGGTGTTGGATTGCAGGATGAACCATTTGGCCTGCGCATATTTTTTTTGCGCATGATATACCCGCGCCAGGTTGTCAAAGCAAATGCGTAATCCCAATGTATCGTTATACCTGGAATAATAATGAAGAGCTGAATAGGTATTGCTGAGCACGTTTTGCTCATAAGCCAGCTTCTGTTTCCTGCTGCTGATGGTGTCGAACCCCAGGTATTGCGCTGCTAACTGCGTGTAGATTGCGCCTTTTAACGAGTCGGGGGCGATGACTAATTGTTTTTGAAGACTATCGACGCGGCTGTAAGTCGGCACTACATTTTGCAGAAGACTGTCGGGCCTGTAAGTCGACGCATTGGCAGCGGCGCTGAAAATGAGCAGAAATGTAAAAGCTGAAAGTATCCGGACTGAAGTAATTGTTCGCATAGGCTGAATGGAAATATTTTATCAATCTCCGTGCCTTTTTTGCTGACAATTTTTTAGAACCGGTTAAAACCGTTCCGAAGCGGCGTAAAGGGCACAAATATTTCCTCGCTACGTAAACTTGGTTGAGCAGGAACTGCGCTTAGTACAAAAATTAGTACAAAAATTCCTCACCTGGCTACTTAACCATGCTCGCGTATTTTTCGATATAATTTTTAAACCTCCGCGAGGAGCTCATCAGTAGTTCGAGCAGGCCGATGCCAGCCAAGGCGCAAATGATGCCGGCAAGAACGTCGACGATGTAGTGATGACTGGTATATACCGCTGCGAACCAAATGCCGGCAACCACTGTAGCGAAGATGATGTTCACCCATCCGAGGCGGTTTTTAAGGCTGTAATAAAGGACAATCACGGGGTAGGCCGAATGCAGCGATGGCATTGCCGCGAATACGTTCGAGCCGCGCGAATAGATCGAGCTGAAGATAGGTGCATGGAAATAATCGTCAAACCGGGCTAATCCGGCTATGCCTTCACCTGTCAGTGGCTTAAAGGAAAAACCGTATTGCTGCACGTACCAGGGCGGAGCAGCCGGGTAGGTGTAGTAGCCGATAAAACCCAGTAGGTTGACGATAATAAAAGCATGCAGGAACAAAATGGCTTGTTTGGGCCGTTTGGAAAAGAAAAGGTAGAATGCAAAGCCCAGCGGGACGGGTATCCAGCACAGGTAAAAAATGCCTGTGAGCACGTCAAGAAAAACCGAACCGGTAGTTCTGAAATATTCGTTTGCGGTAAGGACCTGGTTGTGGTATTCGATGCCAAAAAGATGTTTTTCAAAATTGTACAGCCCGGCGATATGCACGGGATTATACCTGTAATTTGGAAAAGCTTTCATGTAATCGAAGATCATCCAGTAAATGGCGAAGCCGAAAAAAGTTACCAGGAATCTCCTGGTTACCGGCGAAGCGTAGAATAGCAGATTGCAAAGCGCAACCAGGAAGAAATGGTCGGACCGCAGGCCAACAAGCCACCAGGTAAGCAGCAGGTAGCCGGCAGATAAAAGTGAAACAATGATTACAGAGCGGGGTGTAACTGTAATGCCACGACTGACATTATTACCCATGCTATTTTTTGATGAAATCCGAACCGAAGACTTTGTCCCAAAGCGGCGAACTTACGCCATAACCTTTATCGGCATCCTGGTAGTGGTGCAGCATGTGGTGCTGTTTGATCTTTTTCCAGATGCTGCCTTTAAAGTTAAAGTGGTGGATAGCATAATGTGTCATATCATAGAATAGGTAGCCCAGGATGAATCCCGGGAAGAAGGCAAAAATAAAATGCACTGGTAAAATGGCATTGAACAGGAAATAGAAACCGGTAGCTAAAGGTATACTTACCGATGGCGGTAAAACCAGGCGTTTGGCATCGCTGGGATAATCGTGGTGAACGCCATGGAAAATAAAATGCAGCCTTTGCGCCCAGGGTTTATCAGGGGGGGCGTAGTGAAATACAAAACGGTGCATTACATACTCGGTAAAGGTCCAGACGAACAGGCCGAGCGCGAAATATTCGAAGAATGTAAGTGCGCCCAGATGAGCCTCGAATATGGCCTTGTATATGCAAAACAATATAACAGGCGCAAATATGAAAACCGGTACCAGGTAATGTACCTTCGACAAACGCTCGAGGATGTTGCTTTTGAACATCCTCACCGATTCCTGCGAGTTCGAAACATACTTCTTTTTCATTTATCAGGGCTTAAAACGTTCAACCATTTCTTTACCTGTATCCGGGTCCGTGCCGTTCACCTGTACGTACGATACATTTGGTATCCAGAACGACCCACCGTCTATCTTTACAAATATGCGGTTAAGAATAGCCGGCTTTTGCGAAATAACTGCAAATATACGATATTTTCCGTCAGGCGCTTTCATCAGGGTCATCTTGAATTTTTTGTAGCATACAAACCTCAGATCGTAGTTTCCATTGCCGAGCGGCGTAGTATTCAATCCATAAGCAAACCTGCGCTGAATAAAATTCAGGTCTTCTTTTTGGCTGCGCTCCGCATATTTTATCCAATAAACTTTTACCGGTTCATCCTCATCGGGTTTGCCGTTGTTGGCTATATTAAGGTCGTAAATGATCGTGTTGGCATTTGGCGTCCGCTGAACGTAGAACAACCGGCTGGCGCTCATTGGCGGAGTAGGGTAGGTTACCGGCATCGTTGCTGAATCGGAAACCCCTTTTTTGCCGCCATCGGCCCCCGAAGCATATCCTGTTAACACAAAGAAGAAAAGCAGAAGAAAGGTGGTACGCATTATTTATTGGTATTATTTCTTGTTTTTTGTTCAAGCGCCTTTTTGGCGTCCATCAGGCGCCTGAAGGCAGTTATATTGGTTAAAATAGCGAGCGCGACGATGGGAAAAGTGAATATCGACATCGTTTCGAACACGTGAAATTTGATGCCCGGCACGTATAGTTTATAATCGCCGCCGAGATACAACGAACTTACGCCGCACAGTATGCCGAAAAGGCCCAAAGTAACTATACGCTCAGGCCGCTGCATCAGGCCGCCTTTGCATTCAACCCCCAGTCCTTCGGCGCGCGCGCGTACATAGCTTACCATCATCGACCCGATCATGGCGATGAAAGCGAATATGGAGCTCAAAAAATAATGATGCGCCACGAGGTAGTAGCATATGCCGAGGAACATGATCAGTTCGCTGTAGCGGTCGAGTACCGAATCGTACAACGCGCCAAAGGTGGATTTCATATTACCCAGCCGTGCTACCTGCCCGTCGAGCATATCGAATAACCCCGCGAACAATATCAGGGCGCCCGCCCAGCCCACATAAGTCAGGTCGCCGCGGTTACCTTCCTCCGCGCCTACGATGAATATCACGGCCACGCCGACGTTCAATATAAACCCGATAGATGTAACGGCGTTCGGCGTAAGACCCAGTTTGATCAATAGTTTTACAAAAGGGTCTATTACTTTATAAATGCCCAACTGCAGGTTGTTCCGTATCGATGTATGATCAGCCATGTTAATTCAGCACCCGCTTAAAAAGTAAACAGAACCCTGGTTCGTACGCCCCACTTAGCTACTTCCGGATGATCCAGGTAGTCAAAACGTCGTACCAGGTCAACCCGTACAAATTTAAAAATGTTTTCAATGCCAACGCTTCCTTCAATGTACGGTGTTCGGCCCAATGGATAGGTTATCGGCTGCCCGTTCTGGTCGGTTGGCAACTGGAACAACGACGGGTGAAGCGACGGGTTGTTCTCATCGCGCAAACCGCCCCATATCGACTTAAAGGAAACTGTCTCACGCCACTTCAGCTTTTTAAACAATGGTATCTTGTTAAAAAGGAAACCATTAAAGTGATGGTCGATATTGATACTGGCGTTATGGTCGTCAACAAATTCCAGGAAGTTCATCAGGTTGTACGAGTAAATATCGTATGCATAAGTCTGGTTCGCCCTGGGTATGGAAAGCAGCGCATAAGGCACCTGCCCGAATATGTTGGTGCCCTCGGCAAGCACATCCGTATAACCCAGCTGCGAAAGGTAAAAACGCTTGAATATGGACAGGTGCAGGTTTTTATAATTGTACTGCCCGTCGAACACGTTTTTGATGCCCTGTGTATAGTTTAGCGTAAAAATCGGGTACTTATTAGGAATATCGACGCGATAAATTTTGCCCTGGTAAAATTGCTCATTGGGCGCATACCTTAACTCGGCCGTAACTTCGGCGGTGGTAATGTTATTCACCCTGTTCGGCGCGCCGTTCACCTCATCGACAAAGTACAGCGAACCTGCCGGTGATTGCGTCCATTTTCTCAGCCCAAGGCTGTACGAAAAATGACTTTCAAATTCATGCACATAATCCAGCTTGTAAAAGTCGTTGTACAGGTACTTGTCGTTATTGCCGCGCTTGAACGAGAGCAGGAAGTTGTCCTCCTGTACGAATTCCAGGTCAAGTCCCGGGATCTTGGTGTCGCGCTGAAAGCTGGCCCTGATATAGTTCTGCGGAAAGCGATAGATGGATTTATCGTTGATAGAGTACGTAGCGCTCAGGAAGTATTTCCATCTCAGGTCCCTGAAGCCATAAGCCGCATAAGTTTCAAAATAATAGCGTTTGCTAAGCTCTGGCGTAGTGCGGCCGCCCAAACGCAGTTTGAGGCCCTCGACCGGGTTGAAGCTGTAAAAAGTATTGGCCGGTCCAACTTCGAACGGTCCGAACGATTTATAGCCTGCGAACAATAAAGTAATAATGTCCATCGTACGGCGGTACGACGGGATCGTTTTCAAGGTGTCGATATTATGATAAACCTTCGATTCGGCGGTGGTAAGCGTGTCCAGGCGGTTCTTTGCCCAGTAAGCATCGCTTCGGTCTTTGGCAGCGTCTAATGCTACCTGTGCGGAGCCTTCGTACGCCGTATCGGGCAAAGCCTTGTTTATCTCGTAGTTTTTATAGGTGATGGTCCGGATGCCGAGCAAACCCCCGTTCCCTTTTTTATTAAAACCGAAATCGACAACGGTATTGCTCTTGCTCAAATGATATCGGTTATCGGGGTTCTGCTCAAAATCCTGGTCGACACGCAGCGATTTTACAAAGTTAAGGTTGATGTTTTTATTGACCGTAAGTGATACGTGCTGAACGGCATAATTGCCGTCGAGCGTAACGTATATCTTGCCTTCAAACAGCATGTCGGTTGTGTTGCGCGGCGTAAAGCTCAGTTCAACCACTTTGCTGTTATTTACCGTTATCGTATCAGTGATAAAGAATTTATAAAATGACGGTGCCACGTCGCTTATCGGGCTCAGGAATTCATTGGTCATTAAAAAGATATCGCCTTTATAAATGTCCACCTCGTAATACATGTGCTTAAAGTACTGACCGAGACCCTCATTGTCGATGTAGCTGCCAAAGTCAACCCCTTTTTGGGCCAATAATACCGTTTTGGTTTTTTCGGGGCTTTTGCGGTAATATACCTGGCTAAGTTTCTCATCCAGGTAAATAGGCAGCAAAGTTTTGCCCGGAATGGATGTGCTGTCGCGGTTATCCAGCAGGAACTTATATTTTTTAAAGAACTTTTTATCAGAAATGGTGGGAGAGACGTTCAGCAGCGAAAACATCATTTTGTCGTATTCCTTGTACTGAACGTAGTTATAGCTTTCAGGGCGGTTTTGCGCTTTATGCGCAATTACCTGCCTGATCAGTTCGACCGCCGGGTTGTCCTTATTGTGGTATCGCGGCGCTTTACTGGTGGTGATGGTCACGCCCGTTAGCTGCTGACTTATGGGAACCAGTCGTACATTTACTACCTGGTCCTGGCCAGGCGTAACAGGCAGGTCAACCGGCTTATACCCGACGTAGCTGACTTTAATGCCTTTGAATACTTTGGAGGATTGCAGTACAAACTTGCCATTAACGTCGGACGTCACATTAACCGAACTGTCCGCGGCAAATATATTTACAAAGGGAAGGGTCTGTTTTGTTTTCGCGTCGGTGACCACGCCGCTTACCCGGGTTACCTGGGCGACCGCCGCGAAAGAAGGAAGAAGAAATAAGTTGAGTATAAATATTTTTATTAAAACCCTTTTACAATCCATGTGCCTTTTGCAATTACGCAGGTACAAACTCATTACTGTATTGACGGTTGTAAAAAGTATTCATTTTATCCGGCAGAATATTTTTAACTACCTATCACTAATTTTATTGCAATAACAACGGCTGATCAACTGTACCCATCCTGTTTTATTGCCCCCCTGGTTACACGATATAATCGTCCCAACAAGTTTGCCTTGCGGCGCAAAAATAGGAAAATTCCGTACAGACTATTGTGGTCAAAAAGTCAAAATTAATCAATTGATTAAT
>JAFDZK010000100.1 GCA_018267005.1 Bacteroidota bacterium | reverse complement strand
AAATCCGAAATCCGCATTCCGAAATCATTTTCTTACCATCTTATAATGCCTGATGCCGGCTTCTTCAAACTCAGGGCCAATCTTCGCAAAACCGAAACGTTCGTACAAGGTTACCGCATTTACCTGGGCATGCAGGTAGACATATCCGGCATCAGCGGGAAGGTCGGCCAATACGGCCTTCACCAGCTCCTGCCCTACTCCATTGTTCCTGAATTTTTTTAAAACCGCAAACCGTTCAAGCTTATAGCCTTTATCGGTTTTCCGCCATCGCGACGCTCCGGCGGGCTCGCCGTCCACGGTCGCTAAAAAATGATGCGATACATCCTCATTTTCCCATTCCAGTTCGGGCGGGCAGTTCTGTTCCCCTACGAAAACTTCCCTCCGGATAGCAAACACTTTTTCCAGCTCTGCCGGATAGGTCACTTTGTGTACGAGAATTTGGCCAGACATATGTGTTAAGCTAAAAACAAAAGGCAGAAAGCAAAAAGCTTTGGACTTTCAGCTTTCTGCCTTTCGCTTAGTTATTACAGTTTACTGTTAACGTCAATACAGTTCAGGTCTTCAAAAGCCTGGCTCAAACGTTTCACAAAGTTTTCTTCGCCTTTACGCAGCCACACGCGCGGATCGTAATATTTTTTATTAGGTGAATCTTGGCCTTCCGGGCTGCCGATCTGGCTTTGCAGGTAACCCTCTTTAGACTTATAGTAATCCTTGATTCCTTCCCAGAACGCCCACTGCATGTCGGTATCGATGTTCATCTTAATTGCGCCATAAGAAATCGCTTCGCGTATCTCTTCCTGTGACGAGCCTGAACCGCCATGAAATACGAAGTTGATCGGCTTTTCAGCAGCCAAATTGAACTTTTGTTTTACATATTCCTGCGAGTTATGCAGGATGACCGGCTGCAGCTTCACATTGCCTGGTTTATAAACGCCATGCACGTTACCGAAGGCCGCCGCAATCGTGAAACGATGACTAATTTTTGATAACTCTTCGTAGGAGTAAGCAACGTCTTCAGGTTGGGTATATAAGCGGGAGCTATCCACATCGCTGTTGTCAACACCGTCCTCCTCACCGCCGGTTACACCGAGTTCTATCTCGAGCGTCATGCCCATTTTGGCCATACGTTTAAGGTATTCGGCCGAAATTTCAATATTTTCGTGAATCGGTTCTTCAGAAAGATCAAGCATGTGTGATGAAAAAAGCGGCTTACCTGTTTCAGCAAAAAATTTCTCGCCATAATCGAGCAGGCCGTCAACCCAGGGCAGTAATTTCTTAGCGCAGTGGTCGGTATGCATAATCACCGCAACACCATAATGCTCAGCCAGCAGATGTACGTGCCTCGCTGCCGAAACGCCGCCCAATATGCAAGCCTGCAGCTTTGAATTATCAAGGGATTTACCCGCGTAAAACTGCGCGCCGCCATTTGAAAGCTGAATGATGACAGGCGAATTAACAGCCCTGGCTGTCTCCATTACACCATTGATGGTATTTGTGCCAATAACGTTGACAGCCGGAAGTGCAAATTGATGCTTCTTAGCGATTTCGAACAACTCCTGCACCTGGTCGCCGTGCAGAACGCCTTTATAATTTTTAAGATCCATTAGATTTTATTTGGGCCTCGAATTTATAAAATTTATTAGTTTAACCTGCTAATTATTTCATTATTATTAGCAATTTGTCAAAATCATATTAACAATTGTAAACAACACCGCCATACAACGATGCAGATTATTATATTACATCAACAATATTTTTCGTTTCTTTGCACTAAATCGGAGAAAGCGATCAATTCATGACCTGGTTTAAAAGAGAATCAAAAGGGATTATTACCACAACCGAGGAAAAGAAAGAGGCCCCGGACGGCATATGGAACAAATGTCCAAATTGCAAAAAACCGCTTCATTATTCTGAACAGGTTGAAAACCAATACGTATGCCACTACTGTGGCTATCATATGCGCATTGGTTCTAAAGAATATTTTTCTATTCTTTTTGACAACGGCGAGTTCACTGAATTATACCCGAATTTAAGATCCGGCGACCCGCTGCATTTTGCGGACACCAAAAAATACACGGACAGGCTTTCGGAAACGATCTCTAAAACCGGGCTGAACGACGCCATTCGCGCTGCTTACGGGAAAATCGATAACCAGGATATCGTTATCGCCTGTATGGACTTCAACTTTATCGGGGGTTCTATGGGTTCGGTAGTAGGCGAAAAGATCGCCCGCTCAATTGATCATAGTATTGAGCATAGAGTTCCCTTGCTGATCATTTCCAAATCGGGCGGCGCCCGTATGATGGAGGCCGCATTCTCGCTGATGCAGATGGCTAAAACCTCGGCCAAGCTTGCCTTACTTGCAAAGGCCAAGATACCTTATATATCCTTGCTTACCGATCCTACAACCGGCGGCGTAACCGCCTCCTACGCTATGCTCGGCGACATCAATATTGCCGAGCCCGGCGCGCTGATCGGCTTTGCCGGCCCGCGGGTAATTAAGGAAACGATCAAGAAAGACTTACCGAAAGGGTTTCAAACAGCTGAATTTGTACAGGAACACGGTTTCCTGGACTTTATCGTGGATCGCCGGGAAATGAAGGAAAAACTATCGTCCTTCTTGAAAATGATGTCAAATTAAAACTGTCTTCATAGCAAAAAAGGAAAAGGCTTTGATGAAATTCATCAGAGCCTTTTCTTTTTGCGCCTGTTTGGCGCACGTCATACATTTTCATGTATGGCTTTATAAGCATCTACCCTTAATAAACCTCAACACGGGGCAACTGCTCTATGTTCGGTCCGAGTATAACGGGCCGGTATCTTAGGGTCATGTTCCGCGACCCACCATGCCATCTAAAGCGCCGCTGCCCGCTGCTTCCTCATCGGGCAAGCGGTCTGCGAGGCTGCCGTCTTTATGCAGTACTTTATAATCACGGTCTTTATCCGGACCTTCAGTTTCCAGCGTACCTTTCTGATGCTTGTCCTGTTTATCCGGACCTGGCACGTCATTATTTATTTTTTCACTTTCCTGCTCGTCGGCAGGGTTCAAATATTCGTTCATATCATTGATATTTATCGCCCTTCGGTTCCCGGTTCATGACTTACCATACGACCGGTAGTACGTCCCTGGGGGCGGCTTTCAAAATCCGTTTTTGAAGGACCAAGTGACGGCGGTTCTTTCCTGTTCGGCGGTGTTACATCGTTCCTTTCCGAAAACGTGGCATCCGCGCCTTCACGCTGTGGTTGCGATTCGCTTTCCTGCGGATAAAGAATGTCTCCGTTTTGCTTTGAATTTTCTGACCGTCCGTTCGGTCGTTTAGCGGAATTTGAAGGATTGCTTTTATTGCCGCTTTTATGTTTAGTATCCATAGGTTATACGATTTAGTATATTGTATAAACCCACGGGGTTGCCCTATTGTTTTTCTTTTTTTCTTAGAAGGAAAACATTAACATACTTTTACACTGGCCATACATAATTCCCTGAGCTTGGCGATTGTAAAATCAACCTCTTCCCTGGTATTGTATTTCGAAAAAGAAAAACGTACGGTTGGACGTGAGGAATCGCCGCCTATAGCATTCAAAACATGAGAGCCGATATCTGTTCCCGAACTGCATGCGCTGCCACCGGAAGCACAAATTCCGGCGATATCCAGGTTAAACAGCATCATATCCGCAAGGTCGTGACAAGGGAACGATACATTCAAAACCGTATACAGGCTTTTTTGCGGATCGGTCTCACCATTGAAATCCACACCCGGCACGTTTTCTTTTAACTGTTCTATCATATACGATTTAAGCCCCTGCACATGCGCACGGTGGCTGTCCATATTGGCATACGCTATTTCCAGCGCCTTTGCCATGCCGACTATCCCATAAATGTTTTCGGTGCCGCCCCGCATATTGCGCTCCTGGGCGCCGCCGTAAATGAACGGGTTTATTTTGGTGCGATGGCTTATATGCAAAAAACCAACGCCTTTGGGCCCGTGCAGCTTGTGCGCGGCACAAACCACAAAATGCGTTTTTAGCCTGCTTAGATCGTGGCGGTAATGGCCCATGGTTTGAACCGTATCGCAGTGATAGATGGCGTCATGTTTTTCACACAAGTCGCCTATAGTTTTCATATCGTTCAAAGTGCCCAACTCGTTATTAGCATGCATCAATGAAACAAAGCTGCGCCCGTTGCTTGTCAGCAATTCTTCCAGGTGATCGTAATCGGTGTTACCCTTGTTATCGGTTTCAACAAAGCTCAGCTTAATGACGCCGGCCTGCTCCATCGCCTCAAGCGTATGGATCACAGCATGGTGCTCCGTCTGGCTTGTTATCGCATGTTTTAGTCCATTATCAATTATGCCGCGGCGAATAGCCGTATTATCAGCTTCGGTACCGCCTGAAGTAAAAAATATTTCGGATGGCGAAGTGTGCAGCAAGTTGGCTATAGTTTTGCGCGATCGCTCTACAATCGTCCTGGCTTCGCGGCCAAGCGCATGTATCGAGGAGGGATTGCCGTAATGGGTTTCCATTACCCGGTACATTTCTTTCAGAACTTCCGGATCAATAGGGGTAGTAGCTGCATTATCAAGGTAGACACGCATAGTGAATAGTTAATTGTTGAGTTTCGACTTATGATGAGGCTGATCTGTTTATGAACGGGAAACACAACACACTTGTCTCCGGCTTTCAACAGGTCAATCCTGCAAATTTAAAATTTCCTTTATGTCAGTAATGATCTTGTTTGCCAGGTTATCCGCGATCGTTTCCGAATTACCCTCCGAATAAATGCGAATGATCGGCTCGGTATTCGACCGGCGCAAATGCACCCATTCCTTATCAAACTCGATCTTAAGCCCGTCTATCGTCGTATGGGGCTGTTTATTGTATTTTTTCTCCACCTTTCGCAAAAGACCGTCGATATCCATATCGGGAGTAAGGGTTATCTTGTTTTTCGAGATAAAATAACCGGGATAGGAACTTCTCAGGCTCGAAATCGATTTGCCGTACCTGGCCAGGTGCGATAAAAACAAGGCTATCCCTACCAGGGCATCGCGCCCATAATGAAGATCGGGGTAGATCACTCCGCCGTTACCCTCGCCGCCTATCACAGCGTCCACCTCCTTCATCTTATTAACCACGTTCACTTCGCCCACCGCGGCAGCATGGTACTCACTGCCTGCTTTTTCAGTCACATCGCGCAAAGCACGCGTTGATGACAGGTTGGATACGGTGTTGCCTTTTTTATTTTTGAGTACATAGTCGGAAACGGCCACTAAAGTATATTCCTCGCCGAACATACCGCCGTCTTCGCATACGAAAGCCAGCCGGTCTACATCCGGGTCGACTGCAATACCCAAACTGGCCCGGGTTTTTACCACCTCCTGGGACAAGGCTATCAAATTTTCCGGCAGCGGCTCGGGATTATGCGGAAAGTTGCCATTAGGCTCACAAAAGAGTTTGTGTATCGTTTTTACGCCAAGCGCCTCCAGCAAGGCCGGTACAAATATTCCGCCCGTCGAGTTTACGCAGTCGATAACAACGCTAAAATTAGCTTTAGCAATGGCGTTGCGGTCAACCAGTGGCAGGGCCAGTATCATATCGATGTGTTTTTGAAGGTAACTATCGTCAACGATCACCTGGCCAAGATCGTTTACATCCGCATATTTAAAATCGCTGCTTTCCGCTATTTCGAGCACTTGTTTCCCCTCCGCATCACTGATGAACTCGCCATCATGGTTCAACAATTTCAGCGCGTTCCATTGTTTGGGGTTATGGCTCGCTGTCAGAATGATGCCGCCTGCGGCCTGCTCGTTCGGCACGGCAACCTCGACGGTCGGGGTGGTCGAAAGACCAAGGTCGATCACCGTGATGCCCAGGCCTTGCAGCGTACCGGTTACCAGGTTATTCACCATTACACCTGATACACGCGCATCGCGGCCGACGACGATTTTCTTCCTGCCCGTCATTTTTACCGCCCACGTGCCGTAAGCCGACGTGAATTTTACAATGTCTAAAGGTGTTAGCCCCTCGCCTGCTGCACCGCCAATGGTGCCGCGTATCCCCGAAATTGATTTTATTAATGTCAAAACGTAAATGTATTTCGCGCAAAATTAAGGATTTATTCAGCCTCTGCAGCAGAAAATCCCGTGTATGCACCAATATTGAACAACTGTGATATTTAATTTACAACATCCGGCTGCCCTAAATGGTTTACTGCATTTAATAACATTTCTTAATATCAATTTATTATCGCAGTCATCTATGAAATATATTAATTTTAAAGCCTTGCGATCATCCTATGCTTGAACACCTGGTACAATTCGACCGGCATTTATTTCATATCGTAAATCACGGCCTGGCAAACGCATTTTTCGACTGGCTGATGCCCATTTTGCGCAATGCCCGGTCGTGGATACCGCTCTATATTTTTATCCTGGTGTTTTGCTTATGGAAATACAAAAAAAAGGGCATACTCATCGTTGTGCTGTTTGCACTCAGCGCCGGCGTCGCCGATTTTACCAGTGCAAGCATCATTAAAAACCAGGTGAAACGGTTGCGCCCGTGTAACGACCCCGTCGTATCACAAACGGTAACGTTGCGTGTTAACGGCTGCGGTACAGGTTACAGCTTCCCTTCAACCCATGCTACGGACCATTTTGCCATGGCGGCGTTTATCAGTCTTGTGTTTTACAAAAGGTGGCGATGGATATGGTTTTGGGCAATGCTTTGGGCCGCGTCAATTAGCTTCGCCCAGGTATACGTCGGCGTCCATTTCCCGATAGACGTTACCGCGGGGGCCATTTATGGGATTTTGGTAGGCTGGCTGATGTATTTATTGTTCAGGAAACTGCAACCCGGGTTTTGATGGAAGCCTGGAAGATCATCATACTATTTTTGGGCGCATTCCTTGGCGGTATGGCAGTGTTCCTGCTCAAGGGCGACAATAGCCGTCTGCTCAAGTTGGTACTGTCTTTCAGCGGCGCGTACCTGTTCGGTATCACCGTTTTGCATCTCGTTCCGGACGCCTACCAGGGCAACGACCCATATGTGGGTGTTTTTATATTGATCGGTTTCCTGTTCCAGATCATACTCGAACAGTTCTCGGAAGGAATCGAACACGGGCATATTCATAAACCGGGTCACGCACATATCGCCTTTCCGCTGGGTATACTGGTCAGCCTTTGCATCCACGCTTTTTTGGAAGGCATGCCCCTGGCGGAAGGCCACCAGGACCAGTTGGTGTACGGCATTGCCTTACACCACGTTCCGGCCGCATTTGCTTTGGCGACAGTACTGCTTGCCAGCCATCAAAATAAAGGCAAAACCATTTTTTTTATAGTCGTTTTTGCGGTGATGGCCCCGGCCGGTTATCTTTTCAGCCATGAACTCAGCGCCGGCGGCATAGGCAACCTGCAACGCTATTACAATCGCATTATGGGTGTGGTTATTGGAATATTCCTGCATATATCCACCACGATCCTGTTCGAATCAGGTTCTGATCACAAATTCACTGTTCGTAAAATGATAGCGGTGCTGCTGGGTGTAGGTATAGCTCTGGCTGCGTTTTTTTATGAAGTGTGATCAATATTGATTTCGCACCTTCAGGAACGTTACGATTTCAAATTTAGTTATTCTTATCCCTTACAAATTTCTCCGACTTCCGACTTCCGACTTCCGACTTCCGACTTCCGACTTCCGACTTCCGACTTCCGACTTCCGAGTCATCCCCGCAACTTATCCAAAAGCTCGCTCAGTTTAGCGGCTTCCTCTTCATTCAGGTTGTTTTTCAGGAAATCCTTCGGCTTAAATTCCTGGTCGAGCTTTTCAAGTATTTCGAGCCCCTTGTCACTGATACGGATATCAACGGCCCGTCTGTCCTTGTTATTGGTACAGCGAGAAACCAAGCCTTTTTGCACCAGGCGGTCGACAATGCGCGAGGCATCGGACATTTTGTCCAGCATCCGCTCCTTTATCATATTTACGGTAGCCGCACCGGGGTACCGCCCCCGAAGTATGCGCAGCACGTTGAATTGCTGTTGCGTTAAATTATGCTTCTCAAACCGGCAACGGAACGTGTTGCTCAGCCAACCATAGGTATACGTGATATTGATAACCGCCTTCTGATAGCTATCCTCAAATTTTGTGCTTTGTATTTCTTCGTCGATACGCATAATACTCCCTTACTGCAGCGATGCAAATATGATTAATTATTTCTTAACTTGCTTATTCTCTTTAGGTTTTCCATAGTCCCATGGACAATGGCGGCATTTATTTTTACAGCAATATCCTCTTTTCAAATGATATTCCCGCGTAAATACGAACAAACCATCTTCATTAATATAATAGTCGATATTTTCCTGTAACATCAGTTCAATATTTTAACAACAAGAGCATCACAGAAGTGCTTTTTTAAATGACTGCCGTCACCGTGCAGGGTCCAAACCTGTTTTGGCCGGGTATGGTGGATAGCTCGTAAAATATCGCTCCAATCGGCATGATCCGAAATGAATAACGTATCGTTTTTGTTAGCCTGCAGGTTTTTCCAGCCGGATGCGAACAAACGCTTTACGCCGGTTGCCCGGTAATAGCTGTCAAAAGTAAAAGGCGGTATGATATAAACATATTCCCGCTGGGTTTTCATCAGCTTACGGCTGTATAATTGATGGTTCCCTAACGGATATCCCATCTTTTGATATATGGCGTTCAACGGCATAATGCTGTGATGTACCAATATGGTTTTTTGCGGCACATGAGTACTGATCAGGTTGATCAGCCGCTGGCTTTTGCCGAGGCCATAAGCCCCAAGCAGAATATTACTTTTAATATCGTGCAGCTTGTTAATTTCGGCAACCGGGTCCGGGTGGGCCACACCGGGATCGGCAAAGGTGCTTTCCGTGACGAGCACATCGGCTTCCACGTATTCAATCGGCTCACAGGTGTGATCGGGCTGTAGTTTGTAATCGCCCGTGTACAGGTATCTGCTTCCCCCGTACTCCATCAATACCTGGGCCGAGCCCAGCATATGCCCCGCAGGAATAAAAGTTAGCTGTGCCCCTCCGATCGAAAATACCTGCCTGTACGCCACGATATTGAAAAATTTTGCCGCATTTTTTCCATAGCGCTGCTGCATGAAAGCGGCTGTCGCTTCTGTACACCATACCTCGGTATTACCTGCAACCGCGTGGTCGGCGTGGGCGTGTGATATAACCGCGGTCCTGGCCGGCTGCTGCGGATCAAGGTAAAAATCGCCATAGGGGCAATAAAGACCGTTGGCATCAATGTACAGGAAATTGTCTAAGATCATTTGAAGTCATTAGGTCATTACGGCATTGAGTCATTAATCGTGTTAAGTAAAGCGCTTTTAAATCACCGGATACTCAATGCGTTATAGACACGAACCGTTCGTGCAATTTTAAGACCTGCGGAATAACAAGTTCGGTGTCATCATTACGGATCACGTAGTCTGTGAGCGTCATTTTCTTTTCTTCAGGAAATTGCCTGGCCTCGCGGCTCTCAACTTCCGTGCGGGTCAGAGCGTCGCGCTTCATTACCCGCTGTATCCTTAACTCGAGCGGAGCAGTAACCAGGACGGTTTGATCACACATCTTAAAAGAATCGCTTTCAAAGAGTAGGGCCGCTTCCTTAACAACGTAGGGTACATGGTGCTGTTGTGCAACCCAGGAATCAAACGCCCTGAACACCGCCGGATGTACCAAAGCGTTCAGCTTTTTAAGTTCCTCTTCATTATTAAAAACGATCGATGCGATATGTTTACGGTTGAGCGAGCCGTCATCAAAATAAGCCTCGTCTCCAAAAGCTTGTTTTAACCCGCCAATCAATACCGCATCTTCGGTCATTACTTGTTTGGCAGCTATATCGGCATAAAACACCGGTATGCCAAGCACTTCAAATATCTTGCTCACCACGGTTTTACCGCTGCCAATGTTACCGGTTACACCAATCTTCAACATCATTTCCTGACGATAAAATCAACATTCTGCGGTTCGATCTTTACAATACGGCAATAAGCCGGTACGCGCGTAAGTTCTACAGGCAAGTTGCTGTAATTGTGTTCCCGCCAAAAATCCAGGTCGGCAACCGCTTCAAACAAGTCCTCGTTCATCTGGTGATACCTGTTCAGCGAAGTCGTAAAGGTAACTTTCACCTTTTGCGGAAATATTTTCACGTTATAATAATCGCGGTTATTGATCAGCTTTACCGGTATCTGCACTGTTTTTTCGGTATATTCATCAACCGGCAAAATAACCTGTACCGACCTCGGGTATACGCTGATATTACCCTCCTTTGGCGGCTGAAGACTTTGGCTTATCCGAACTGTTTCGTCGACACTGTCCAGCAGCAGCGAATCCGTGCTCCATGACCTGATATTATTGATGATCTTGCCGGGCCCGCTTATGGTGACGTAGGAGGGCTTAATGACCACATCGTTCGATTGCGCGAATTGCTGTTGAAATTTCACATTTTCGGCCAATTTGACCGGTACTTTTTTAGTGGCCCGGTCTGAAAAGTCAAAAAAAAGCGTATCGGGCGTAAATGCGACGATCTGTTTGTCAAAATCCTTCTGCTCGTTGATCTGCCTCAGTTGTGAGCTTAGTACCACGTAATCCTTATTTTCAAGAGCACGAAGGTCGACATTGACATGCCTATTCTCGTCATTCATACCCGAAAACAGCATCTGCCAGCCCGTTCCGATCAAAGTATCCGTAATCGTATCCGGCTGTAAGGGGCGAAAAGCTCGCTTCTGAGGTGCATTCTTATAATTCAGAACAACCTTAACGCCAAACCTGACCGGGTTGGAGAGCGTAGTAAATATCCAGGCCAGTATAGCAAGCACCAGGCAGGTAATAAATGCCGATACCCGCCGCCGTTCTGATGCCGATAGTTTGATCAGGGCCATATTTTTTAAGCAGAAAGGTGAAAGCTTAAAGGCGGAAGGTTGATTCACCTTTACCTTTATACTTTCACCATCTTTACGGCTTTATCTTCGCCGTTATTATTTTGTCTTTGCCGGCGTGGCAGGGGCATTCAGCGCCTTTGAAGCTTCAAGTGAGATAGCGGATTTTTCAAAACGGATCTTTCCGCCGCCTTCGGTCTCTACCAGGAAGGTAGCATCATTCATGTCGGCTATTCTGCCGTGAATGCCTGCTGTTGTAACTATCCGGTCGCCTTTCTTAAGCTCCTCTACATATTTCTTTTGATCCTTTTGCTTTTTTACCTGCGGCCTGATCATGAAAAAGTAAAATACGACGATGATCAGTACCATCGGTAAAAACATTCCTAATCCGCCGCCTGCGCCGCTCGCCTGTAATAAAATTGTTGCTATCATTATAAAATTGAAAAGTTATGCGTTACTAATCTACTTCGCCGATCAAATGAACGATGTTCTGCGGAGGGTTGGTATTTGCCGTAACCACGATCTGCTTATCCTGTAAACCATTTTTACCTGAACTGTCGAAGATTACCTTAATGATACCGGCCTCGCCTGGTTTGACAGGTGTTTTAGGCCAGTTTGGCGTGGTACACCCGCAGGAAGCTTTCGCATCGGTGATGATCAACGGCGATTTGCCGGTATTGGTGAACTTAAAATCATAGGTAACCTTATCGCCCGACCGGATCTTGCCGAAATCGTGGGTTTCTTTCTCGAACTGCATTTTCGGCGCGTCGCCGGGTGCAGCTGCTGAATTGGCCGCAGCGAGGTTCGCATTGGATGAATTGGAATGGCAGGCCATTAACATGCTTACCGCCAGTATACCTAAAAACAATTTTCTCATTTGTTTATCCAATTTAATTACCGGCAAAGCCCGAGAAACCGTCACTCTTCGATCAGGCCCCGGCCGGCTTTCTTAATTACGTTATCGGCTTTTAATTCGTATAAAATCTTGTCTAATATACCGTTTATAAATGAATTACTCTTTGGCGTACTGAATTCCTTCGAAATCTCCAGGTATTCATTGATCGTAACCTTTACCGGAACCGAGGTAAAATTAATAAATTCCGTTATCGCCATTTTCATCAGCAGGGTGTCCATCATCGCTATACGTTCAGGTTCCCAGTTCTGTGTCTTTTTGCTGATCATTTCCTGGTATTGCGCGTCATGCCTGATGCACATCTCAAATAGGTCGGTAATAAATTGCCTGTCCTCTTCCCAGTTACCCGTCACTTCGGCCAATTTGTTCAGCCTCGGATCGTCATATGAGAAGTTTTTAAATGTTTTGGCGATAAGCGCCTGCAGCACATCCTTATCAACCGGCCAGAAGATAAATTTATCCTCGAACACCTGCTCGGCTAAAAGCGATTTAAGTATGACTTTCTTGAAGATAAACTTGATAACGTCTTTATCGCTGTGCAGCGTATCATCGGTTTTTTGAAGATAATCGTTGTATTCCGGTGAGTTTTTTAATATCGTAAAAAGCGATTTAGCAAGTTCCGGGTCGAAATCCCACGAGACTTTGTATTTTTTTAAAGCGCCCAGGTATTCTTCGTTCTTCATCAGCGAAAGAATAAACCTGTTGTTCAGTATTTTAAGTTTAGGATTAAGGTCGTCGGCAGTGGGCAGGTGTTTATGCGCGCGCTCCTCGGCGTCGATCTCGGCATAGTTAACCACTTCCGATATCAACGACAGCATCCAGATGTACATTTCGTACACTTTATCGATGCTTTGCAGCAGGTTTTTTTCGTGCTGTTTAACGTCTTTGTTGTCAGATTGATGATAAGCGTATAGCGCTTGCAATACTTTTACCCGTAGATGTCTTCTGTTTAACATGGTATAAAGAACGGATTAGGAATGATCCTGGTTTGCTTAATGATTTTAATAGGTTGACTTTACTTTTTTAATATCTGCAATGCGTTTTTCGGCAATCTTATTGGCCGCTTCTATAGTCGAAATATTCTCGGCTTTCGACAGTTTTAACACGTTGCGCGTAGCTTCGTAAATGTTTTCGGTAAGCTGCATCGTACGTTTTTTACTGAAGCCCATCAGTTCGGAATAACAATTGATCACCCCTCCGGCATTGATAACATAATCAGGCGCAAATAATATCCCTTTTTCCAATAGTTTACGGCCGTCCTCGTGCTCATTCTCCAATTGATTGTTGGCCGAACCCGCAATAATGGCGAACTTCAGCTTACCGATGGTCTGGGCATTGATTGTCGCACCCAAAGCACAAGGCGAATAGATGTCCGCATCGATATCAAATATAGTATTATTTGAAACAGCCTGCGCACCATATTTTTTTGCAACCTGCCCGGTACGTTCGTCGTTTATGTCGCTAACATATACCATCGCGTTTTCGTCACGTAACAGGCGCACCAGGTTCTCGCCTACGTGACCTATGCCCTGTACCACAACCGAACGGCCTGCAAGGTTATCGGTTCCGTACAATTCTTTTACGGCGGCTTTTATCCCCATGAAAACACCCATCGCCGTCACAGGCGAAGGGTCGCCGCTGCCGCCTATACTTTCGGGCACACCCATCACATATTGGGTTTCCATACGGATGTATTCCATGTCCCTGGGGTTTGTACCCACATCTTCGGCTGTTATAAATTCGCCGTTAAGGTTTTTGATGAAACGCCCGAATTTACGCAACAGGGCCTCACTTTTGTCCTTCCTTGAATCACCGATGATAATAGCCTTGCCGCCGCCAAGGTTCAAACCCGCTACGGCCGATTTGTAAGTCATAGCCTTCGAAAGGCGCAGCACATCGTAAATCGCGTCGGTCTCTGTTTTATAAGCCCACATGCGTGTGCCGCCAAGCGCGGGGCCAAGAGTGGTATTGTGTATGGCGATTATGGCTTTGAGCCCGGTGTCGGGGTCATTACAAAATACTATTTTTTGATGGCCGAAAGCATTTATTTGGCCGAAGATCGTTTCAGAGGTATTTTGAGCTGACATTTTGCAGGAACAAGCTGTTCGGGACAGCGACAAAAGTATAGGTTTTTTTGATTGTCACAAACTTTTTAATCAATAGTCAATAGCCGATGGCCGGTAGTCCATAGTCAATATCCATGGTGTCCCGCAGTTTATTCATCGCAATGTTAAACTATGGCGTATGGACCGTAAACCATGGACTTAAAGCCTAAAAAAACTACATTTGTTGTTTAACCATGAAAAGCCTCGCTTATCTTAATAAATTCCTCTATAAATACCGCTGGCGGCTTATACCGGGGATATTGTTTGTTGTTATATCCAACATTTTCCAGGTGTTTACGGCTTCGGTTATCCGTGACGCAGTGGACATGGTAACCGAAAACATCCCGCTTTATCACCTGTTTGCCGGGTTCAGTAAACAGCCCTCCATTTATGCACTGTTCGGGTACAGCACCTTGCTGTACGGATCG